>JAJUJF010000157.1 GCA_029265455.1 Paracoccaceae bacterium
CGCGACATCCGGCTCGGACCGACCGAATTCCGGCTGCTCGATGCGCTGATGCAGAGGCCGGGGCGCGTCCTTTCGCGCGAGCAGCTGCTCGACCGGGTCTGGGGGCGGGAGGTCTATGTCGAGGCGCGGACCGTGGACGTCCATATCGGCCGCCTTCGCAAGGCGCTCAACGCGGTGGGCGACAATGATCCGATCCGGACGGTACGTTCCTACGGCTACGCGCTGGACGACACCTACTCGGGGTGAAGACCGGGCCTTTCCGGAAGCTCGGACCGGGCCGCGGAACTCCTGCGCGAGGCCTTCATAAGGCCCCGGGAGCACGGTCCGATTCCGGTCGGGGCAGCCGAGGTGGGCAGATCATGTCGTCGATGGCCGGTGCCCCGGAAGCGGGGCCCGCCCGCGGAGCCTCGCCTAGCGGTTGCTGGTGCGCCGATCACGCCGGGAGGACATCGGCTGGAAGGCTACTGCCACATGCGCGTCGCAGTAGGGCTTTCCCGGCGCCGCCGCCAGTCCGCAGAACCAGAAGTCGTCCGTTGCCGGATCGCCCACCGGCCATTTGCAGGTGCGCTCGGTCAGCTGCATCAGGGTGAGACGCTTTGCCTTGCGCTCGACCTCGGCGAGGTTGGCGAGGGCCTCGGGGCTGATCTCGCCCGGTGCAGGCGCAATGGAAGGCTGTGCCGGGACCGGCGTGGCCTTGGCGCGGGCGGGGGCGGAGGAGGAGGAAGGCTCGGCCACCGGTTGTGGCGCGGGTGCATCCGCTGCCACCGCCGCAGCCTCGGCAGGGGCAGCGCCTTCCGTCTCCGGCGTGGCAGCGACGCGCGCGGTCGTGCTCGCCGGATCGGCCTCTTCCGCCTGGTCAGTCGCGCCGGCACGGTTGGAGAGGCCGAGACGGTGCACCTTGCCGATCACGGCATTGCGAGTGATACCGCCGAGTTCCTTGGCGATCTGGCTGGCACTCTTGCCTTCGGCCCACATCGTCCGCAGCGTCTCGACGCGTTCATCAGTCCATGTCATGGGTCAAACCCGCTCATTTTATGGGGAGGCGGTCCCGCGACCGCGGCCTGGCCTCATTGTAAGTGTCAGCCCGATGGTTACAAGGTTTCACGCAGCTGAATGGCGGAGGCGTGATGCCGGAAGACTCCACGAACGTGCAGGCGAGGGCTGCGGCGACCCGGCCGGTGATGGGCGTGCGGAGATTCGGACGCTTCAACTGGCTCGGCCTCTGGACGCTGACATTGCGCGAGGTGCAGCGGTTCACCAATGTCTGGTCGCAGACGCTGGCAGCGCCCGTCGCGACCGCATCCCTCTTCATGATCGTATTCACGCTAGCACTCGGCGCGGGACGTCCGCCGGTGGGCGGCGTGCCGTTCTCGCATTTCCTGGCTCCGGGCATCCTGATGATGACCGTGATCCAGAACAGTTTCGCCAACACCTCGAGCTCGCTCCTGATCTCGAAGATCCAGGGCAACATCGTCGACACGCTGATGCCGCCGCTCTCGCCCGGGGAGCTGCTTACCGGTTTCGTTGCCGGCGGGGTCGTGCGCGGGCTGTTCGTGGCGCTCGGTGTCGGCGCCGTGATCTTCCCGATCCTCGGTCTCGGCCTCGCACACCCGTTCTGGGCGGTGGCCTTCGTGCTGTCGGGAAGCGCGCTGATGGCGCTTGCCGGGCTTGTCGCCGGCATCCTCGCGCAGAAATTCGACCATCTGGCGGCGCTCACGAATTTCGTGGTGACACCGCTCTCGTTCCTTTCGGGGACCTTCTACTCGATCGAGGCCCTGCCCGAGGCGTTCCGGATCGTGATCCATGCCAATCCCGTCTTCTACCTCATTGACGGGATGCGTTTCTCTGCGCTCGATGCATCGGATGCCTCCCCGGCCGTGGGCCTGCTCGTCGTCCTCGCGGTGGATGCGGCGCTCGGCTTCCTCACCTGGTCATGGCTGCGCTCCGGCTTCCGGTTGAAGACCTGAATGGCGGACCTCGAGTTGCAGCCCGGCGCGGTCCCGGAACCGCGACCTCTCCATGATCCGAGACCGCTCTATATCGAACTCTGCGGTGTTGCCGGTGTCGGCAAGTCGACGCTCGCAAGCCATCTGCGCCGCAGCATGCCGGACCGGCGGTTCTTCCGGCGCGACCGCCGGCAGGAATCCGGGCTGCGCCTTCTCCGGCAGAAGGATGGCCCCGCCGACCGGTCCCGCGCATTCCGCGACCTGTTCCGGTATATCCTGATCGAGCGCCGCGCGATTTTCGTGAGCGCCTGGCGCCGGGCACGGTTCATCGTCGGCGTCCCGGCACGGCGCGACTGGCTGGGCTCCGGCCATGTGCTTCTCCTCGACGAGGGGCCTCTCACCTATCTCGTCACGCTAGGCGGCTATGGCCCCGCATGGGCGGGGTGGTGGCGGATCCTCGTTCCCGATCCGCGCGAGATCCATGCGGTCTTCATCTTCCTCGCCGGCTCTCCGGCGGTGGTGGACGAACGCGTGGCGCGGCGCGCGCGGCCGCACAAGTTCCGGGTCGGCCGGACCGGGAAGGAGGGAATAACCCGCGCGCACCGGATGGAAGGCCAGCGGTTCTGGTACGAGCGATTGCGCGCCGAAGGCGTCGATGCGCTCTGGCTGGAGACCGATGACCTCGAGCCGGAGGAGGTCCATGCGCGGGTGAGGGCGTATCTCGGCAGGGTCCGGCCGGATCTCGCGGCGGCCGGATCGGGCGCAAACGATTGACAGGCGGAAACGGCTCGGCCAGAAGTGGGATACCTCAACGGTTCTGCCGCTGAGGTCTTTTCATTTCTCCCGAGAGAGTTTCTCCCGTGATCGCTCCCATCCTGCCCACCTACAGCCGCGCGCCGCTCGCGTTCGAGCATGGCGAAGGGGCCTGGCTCGTGACAGCCGAGGGCGAGCGTTACCTGGATCTTGGCGCCGGCATCGCCGTCACCGCGCTCGGCCATTGCCATCCGGCACTCGTCCGCGCGCTCGAGACGCAGGGGCGGAAGCTCTGGCACACGTCGAATCTCTACGAGATCCCGAACCAGCAGGCGCTTGCCGAGCGGCTGGTGGCGGCCACCTTCGCCGATACCGTGTTCGTGACCAACTCGGGGACGGAAGCGATCGAATGCGCGATCAAGATGGCGCGCCGCCACTTCCATGCGAAGGGAAGCGAGCGCTGGCGCATCATCAGTTTCGAAGGTTCCTTCCACGGCCGCACCACCGGCGCCATCGCCGCGGCCGGTTCGGCAAAGCTCGTCGAGGGTTTCGGCCCGCTGATGCCGGGTTTCGACATCCTGCCCTGGAACGACCGCGAGGCGCTCGTGGCCGCGATCGGACCGGAGACGGCGGCGATCCTCGTCGAGCCGATCCAGGGAGAGGGCGGCATCCGCCCGATGTCGCCGCAGGCGCTGCGTGATCTGCGCGCCCTCTGCGACGAGGAGGGGCTCCTTCTGATCCTTGATGAAATCCAGTCCGGCATGGGCCGTACCGGCCGCCTCTTCGCTCACGAATGGGCCGGGATCACGCCGGACATCATGGCGATCGCCAAGGGGATCGGCGGCGGCTTCCCGCTCGGGGCCTGCCTTGCGACCGAAGCGGCCGCTTCGGGCATGGATGTCGGCAGCCACGGCTCGACCTACGGCGGCAATCCCCTCGCCTCGGCGGTGGGACTCGCGGTCATGGACGAGGTGGAGCATCCGGGCTTTCTGGACCATGTCAGCCGGGTGGGTGGACGGCTGCGGCAGGGCCTCGAGGGGCTTGTCGCCTCGCATCCCAACGTGTTCGATACCGTGCGGGGGGAGGGGCTGATGCTCGGTCTCCGCTGCCGCGTCCCGAACAGGGACGTGGTCACCGCCGGCTACGCCGAGCGCGTGCTCACCGTGCCCGGCGGCGACAACGTGGTGCGGATCCTGCCGCCGCTCACCCTCGACATCGCCGAGGCCGACGAGGGGCTGCGCCGTCTCGACGCTGCCGCGCGTCGTCTGGAGGAGGCGGCATGAGACATTTCCTCGACATCCACACGACCGGGCCGGAGGAACTCCGCCGCATGATCGAGCATGCGCGGGCGATGAAACGCCTCCGCGACGGCAAGCCGAAGGGCGAGGCTCACGACGACCGTCCGCTCGACGGGCGCATGGTCGCCCTGATCTTCGAGAAACCCTCGACCAGGACCCGCATCTCCTTCGATGTCGGCGTACGCCAGCTCGGCGGCCAGACGATGGTGCTGTCGGGGGCCGAGATGCAGCTCGGTCACGGGGAATCGGTCGCCGATACCGCGCGCGTGCTGTCGCGCTATGTCGATCTCATCATGATCCGCACCTTCGAGGAGACGATCCTCGCCGAGATGGCGGAGCATGCATCGGTGCCCGTCATCAACGGGCTGACGAACCGCAGCCATCCCTGCCAGATCATGGCCGACGTGATGACCTACGAGGAGCACCGCGGGCCGATCGCCGGCGCCAAGGTGGTATGGTCGGGCGACGGCAACAATGTCTGCACGTCGTGGCTCCATGCCGCCGGCCAGTTCGGCTTCGACCTCACCTTCACCGGGCCGCAGGGTCTCGACCCGGATCCGGAGGCGGTCGCCTTTGCCCGCGAGCGGGGCAGCACCGTGACGATCGAACGCGACCCGCTCAAGGCCGCGGCCGATGCCGACTGCATCGTCACCGATGCTTGGCTTTCCATGCACGATCCCGTCTCCACACGGGAACGCCGGCACAACCAGCTCCGTCCCTACCAGGTGAACGCGCGGCTGATGGCAGCGGCCAAGCCCCATGCACTCTTCATGCACTGCC
>JAJUJF010000187.1 GCA_029265455.1 Paracoccaceae bacterium
GCGGACGAGTGACTCCCCCACCCCGGCATGCGGCGCCTGCGGCGCGACCGCGAGGCACCAGAGCGACGAGCCCCGTTCGGGATCATTGAAGGCGCGGATATGATCGACGCCCATCACCGAGCCGAGGATCTCGCCGGTCTCCGCATCCTCCGCCACCAGCACGACGAGCGCCCGTGCATCGCGGTTGCGCCAGAAGAAGTCCGGCGGCACCGGCACCATGTTGCGCGACTGGTAGATGACATTGACCGCCTCGGCATCCGGCTCGCTGGCAAGACGTCGGATGAAGAAGGCCCGCCGCCGCGACCGCGCCGGGCGGTAGGTCGCGAGGTCGAGACGGTAGGTATGAGACGGGTCCAGGAACAGCTCCTGCGGCGCGGTGCCGAGCAGGACATGCGGATCACGCACGTAGAAGGCGATGTCGCGTCGGTCAGGGTCCTCCGCCCGCAAGGCCTCGCAGATGCTTTCGGCATCCTCGAACGTCTGCGCAAAGATCAGCTTGCCCCAGCCGCAATCGACGGAAGCGTTCTTCTTCATCTCCTGATCGCCCGGGATCGGCGGCTTCAGCCCCGCCGTGCGCATGCGACGGAGCCGATGGTCATAGCGGCGGCGGGGATCGTGGTCCCTCATCTCATACTCCCTGCGCCTGCAGCCACATCTCGAGAAGTGCCACCTGCCAGAGCTCGGACCCGCGAAGCGGCGTGATATGCTCCTTCGGCTCGGCAAGGAGCTGATCCACATAGGTCTTGCGGAACAGGCCCCGTTCCCTTGCGGCCTCGTTCGTCAGCGCCTCGCGGACCATCTCGAGGTTCTCGCCGTCGATATATTTCAGCGCGGGAACCGGGAAGTACCCCTTCGGCCGATCGATCACCTCGTGCGGGATCACCCTGCGTGCCGCCTCCTTCAGGACGCCCTTCCCGCCCTGGGCAAGCTTGAGGGAGGCGGGGACGCGGTTGGCGATCTCGACCAGTTCATGGTCCAGGAACGGCACCCGCGCCTCGAGTCCCCAGGCCATCGTCATGTTGTCGACGCGCTTTGCCGGATCGTCGACCAGCATGACGTTGGTGTCGATCCGGAGCGCCTTGTCGACCGGATCATCTGCGCCCGGCTGCGCGAAATGCGCCCGCACGAATTCGAGACTCTCGTCGCGCTCGGCCATGTAATCGGGATTCAGATGCTCCGCGAGCCGCTCGTGGCTGCGGTCGAAGAACGACACCGCGTAGTCGCTGACCGGATCATTGGAATTCACGAGTTTCGGATACCAGTGATAGCCGCCGAACACCTCGTCCGCGCCCTGACCGGACTGCACGACCCTGATCGTCTTCGAGACCTCGCGCGAGAGGAGATAGAAGCCGATGTTGTCGTAGGAGACCATCGGCTCGGACATTGCCCGGATCGCGTCGGGCAGGTTTGCCCGCATCTCCTCGCTCGGGATCATGATCTTCTGATGACTGGTACGGTAGTGCCGGGCGATGAGGTCAGAATAGACGAACTCGTCACCCTTCTCGCCATGGGCCTCCTCGAAACCGATCGAGTAGGTAGCGAGCCCCTCCTGCCCCATCTCGGCGAGCAGCCCGACGATCAGCGACGAGTCCACCCCGCCCGAGAGCAACACACCAACCGGTACATCCGCGACCATGCGCCGTTTCACTGCCCGGCGCAGCGCGTCGAGCACGATCTCCGACCATTCCTCCATGCCCCGCTCGGCATCCTCGGGGCTGCGCTCGAAGAGCGGGATCCAGAACAGCTCGTCGGTATGGGAGCCATCCGGTTCATAGGTCCGGATCGTCGCGGGCGGCAGCTTCTTCACGCCGGCGAGGATCGTGCGGGGCGGCGGCACCACCGCGTGCCAGGTCATGTAGTGGTGGAGCGCCACCCGGTCGATCGAGGTATCAATTCCCCCCGCCGCGAGCAGTGCCGGCAGTGTGGAGGCGAAACGCAGGCCATCCTGCGTCTCCGCATAATAGAGTGGCTTGAGCCCGAAACGGTCGCGCACCATCGCCACCCGCCCGGTGTTCCGGTCGTGGATGACAAAAGCGAACATGCCGAGGAAACGCTCGACCGAGCGCGGCCCCCACTCGGCCCACGCCTTGACGATCACCTCGGTATCCGAGGTCGAGGTGAAGACATGGCCCTTGCCCGCGAGTTCGGCGCGTAGCTCCGGGTAGTTGTAGATGCAGCCGTTGAACACGATCGTCAGCCCGAGGAGCGTATCCACGAAGGGCTGGCCGCCCGCATCGCTGAGATCGATGATCTTCAGCCGCCGATGGCCGAAGCCGACGTTGCCGCGGGTGACGATGCCGGCTCCGTCCGGCCCGCGGCGCGCCATCGTGTCAGCCATCGTCTCGATCCGTGCGGCGGAAGCCTGTCCGCCGCTCCAGATCATCTCTCCGCAGATGCCGCACATGCGCTTCGCTCTCCATAGTTCGACGTTGAAATAATTAGAGCCCGAACTAATTTCGGACAAGGTTTCGGAGGAAAAATGAGCGATCCGGGGGAAAGACGCGCATTGCTGAAGGCGATCCGCCGGCTCGCCCGTGCGATCGACATCCAGTCGCGCCAGTTCGATCGCGAACTCGGCCTCACCCTGCCGCAATATATCGTGCTCACCGCCGTTCATGATCTCCAGAACGGCACCAACCGCGAGATCGCGGCCGCCGCGGATGCGAGTCCGGCCACCGTGGTCGGCATCCTCGACAAGCTTGAGGCAAAGGGGCTCATCAATCGCGCCCGGTCGACAAGCGACCGTCGTTCCGTCCATACCCGTCTGACCGAGAAGGGGGCCGAAACCCTTGCCCGGACCCCGTTCCCGCTCGGACCCGGATTCGAGACCGCCTTCGCCGCATTGAGCGCCGATGCCCGGTCGCGGACGATTGCCGTGCTCAACGAACTCGCCGAACTTGCCGCACCGAATGTTGCCGCTCTCGATGAGGAAGGCGACGCCGGGCTGATCCGGCAGCCGCGACCGGA
>JAJUJF010000140.1 GCA_029265455.1 Paracoccaceae bacterium
CTCTTCGGCTTCCGTCTCCGTCCCGACGCCCTCCGCGAGGACTTCGCCCGCCGGCGCCGGCTCGGCTTCCTCGATGACGCGCAGGTCGGGGGTCAGTATCAGCACGTTGTCGTCCGCGGCGATCCGGGAGGAGGCCTCGGCCGTCACCAGCGCCCGGATCGAGGCAAGCACGTCCTCGAGCCGTTCGCCCGGCGCCCCGTCGGTCGGGTTGTCCGTCCGGTTGTCGTCACCGTTCATTCCCTACTCCCAGCGCGAGCGGATGCGATCGAGCACGCTGCGGTCCTCGCCACCGGTCGGCCCGGACTGCACGCGCGAGAAATAGACATCCGGATCATAGGTCTCGATCCCGAGGCCCAGATGCTCGACCGTCAGCAGGCCCATCGCCTGCAGGAGGTTGTAGGCAGCCACGTATTCGTCGCGTTCCGCCTGAACGAGGTCGGCCTCGGCCTCCAGCTCGTCCTGATCGGCGTCGAGCACATCGAGGGTCGAGCGGGCGCCGACCCGCGCCTCCTCGGCGAAACCCTCGGCGGTGGCCCTGGCGGCCACCACCTGTTCGCGCCGGGCCGGGATCTGGGCACGCGCCACCTCGAGCTCGCTCCAGGCGGCGGCAACGGCTTCCCTGACGTCGCGCGCGGTCGACTGAAGCTCGGACTGACGGGCCTCGACAAGGGTCTGGGCCTGGCGGATCAGGCTCGAGACCTGCCCGCCGGAATAGAGCGGCACGCTCGCCGTCAGCCCCGCCTGGGCGGCGACGTCGCGGCGCTCGGTGTTGATGCCCGTCTCGAACTGGTCCTGCCACGCGACCTCGGCGGTGGCGGAAATCTGCGGACGACGCGCCGACGTGGCCCGCTCGAAGTCGAAGACCGCCGCGCGCTCGGCAAACTGGGCGGCGATGATGTCGGGGTTGCGCTGCGTGGCGATCGCCATCGCCTCCTCCAGCGTCGAGGGCAGCGCCGGGATCGGCGGCGGCGGCTGGAGATCCTCGGGGAGCTTGCCCACCGCCGCGAGATAGCTGGCGCGGCTCACCTCCAGCGCACCCTCCGCCGCCGCCAGACGGGCGCGCGACGCGGCGAGGCGCGCCTCGGTCAGGTTGACGTCGGTGCGGGTGATCTCGCCCACCTCGAAACGGTCATGGGCAGCGCGCAGCTGCTCCTCGAGGACCCGCAGGTCGTTCCGGGCAAGCGAAAGGAACTCGAGATCCCGGCGCACGTCCATGTAGGCCTGCACCGCCCGGAACAGCACGATCTGCTCGGTCGCGCGCAGGTCGGCGCGGCCGGCGGCAATCGTCGCGCGCGCCGATTCGATCGCGGCCCGGGTCTCGCCCCCGTCATAGAGGCGCAGGCTGGTCTGGAGCCCGGTGCTCAGGAACTCGCTCTCGGCATTGCTCGAGCGCAGGCGGCGGCTGGCGCTGCCGGTGCCGAAGGCCTCGACCTGCGGCCGGCGCAGGGCGCGCGCCTGCGGCACCTCCTCGTCGAGGCCCCGCAGCTGGGCGCGGTTTGCCTCGAGCAACGGACTGGTGCGGTAGGCAAGGATGAGCGCGTCGGTCAGGGTATCGGCCGCCGCCGGCGGCATCGCGAGGCCGGTGACGAGCGCCACCGCGGCGCCCAGGCGAAGAAAATTCTTGCGCAACATCGTCTGTCCTGTCCCGCCCCCGCGCCGTCGGCCTCACGCAGGGAGCACTGTCGTTCGCCCAGTTTCAGAATTCAAACGTTTTCACCCGTTCGAACCCCGGAAGCACGGGAGCCGTGGAGTCGAAGACACGCCTCCAGGTCACGCCTTCCTCCGTCCTGAGTCCGAGGCGGCCCTGCCCGTAGAAGGGGCCCTCGGAGAAGATGGCGCCGATCCGGCCGCCGATCTTGACCTGGTCGGCGATCGCTTCCGGGAACTCGCCGATGCCACCCTCGACAAGGACGACATCATAGGGCCCGTGCGCCGGCGCGCCATCGCGAAGCGGTCCGTGATGGACGAGCGCGTTGTCGACGCCGAGCTGGCCGAGCGCCTCCTCCGCCGCCCGCGCCATCGCCTCGTCCTCCTCGACCGCGACCACTGCCTCGGCGAGCCGTGCGATCACCGCCGTCGAGTAGCCATAGCCGCAACCGAGATCGAGCACGAGGTCGTCGCGCTTCAGTTCCACCGCCTCCATCAGCTTCGCGAAACTCCAGGGATCGAGCATCACCCGTCCCTCGCCGAGGATGAGGGGATCCCCGAAATAGGCGAGCGGCTTCAGCGCATCCGGAAGGAACACCTCCCGCGGCACGTCGAGCAGCGCGCTGATGATGGCATAGGAGGTGACATCGGAAGGGCGGATCTGGCGATCCACCATCGCCTGCCGGGCCGCGGCGTAATCGATCATCGTGGCATCCCCCTTCCGGTGCGGCCCTCCGACCGCACCTTCTCGTCCGGCTCTTGCCATACTTCACGGAATGCGGCAACCGACGCCGTCCCCCTGTTTCCTGAACGCCTGTTGCGGATTCACCACATCAGCGAACGTGCCTCGATCGGGGGAACCCATCTCCGTGCCCGCAGGTTGATAGGCCGGTCAGCAGCCACCAGTCCCAGGGAGGCAACCACGGGCGGCAGCGCAACTTCAGGCACTCGGTGATGAACAGCAAAGACACGGCACGGGCGATCCGCGAGACCACCCTTTCGGAAGCCGGCTCGGGAAAGGGCCCGCGCCGGAGCGGGTTCCGGGAGCGCCGGTGTGATGCCGGCGCGATCGGCCAGGCCCTGCGATCCCTGCACGACGCCACGATGTCCCGGGACCTGCCGCAGGATTTCGAGGCACTTCTCTCCGCCCTCGACGCGGCCGACCGCCGCGGCCGCGCCTGAAGCATGTGCGCCGGGTTAACGCTCGGCAGCCCGGAGTCCTGACGTTGCTTCCGCCCCGTGATACATCCCACGCGAATCGACGTGAGGAACAGCGCCCTGCATCGGAAGATCGTTCTCCGCCGCCCCGACGACTGGCACCTTCATCTGCGTGACGGAGCCGTGCTGGCCGGGGTCCTGCCCGCCTCGCGGGATTTCGCCCGCGCCATCGTCATGCCCAATCTCGTGCCGCCGGTCGTCACCGCACGCGACGCTGCCGCCTATCGCGACCGCATCCTCGCGGCGCTCCCGGAGGGGCAGCGGTTCACGCCGCTGATGACGCTCTACCTCACCGAGGGCACGGACCCGTCGGATGTCGAGGCTGCCTTCCGCGATCGCCTGATCGCGGCCGTCAAGCTCTACCCCGCCGGCGCCACCACCAATTCGGCGAGCGGCGTGCGCGATCTCGACCGGGCGATGCCGGTGCTCGAGCGGATGGCGGCGGTGGGCGTGCCGCTCCTCGTCCATGGGGAGGTGTCGGACCCGGAGGTGGACATCTTCGACCGCGAGGCCGTGTTCATCGAGCGCGTCCTCGCGCCCTTGCGTGCCCGCCTCCCGGAGCTGCGCGTCACTCTCGAACATGTAACCACCGCCGACGGCGTCGATTACATCCGCGGGGCCGAGACCAATCTCGCCGGCACGCTCACGATCCAGCACCTGATCCTCAACCGGAACCACATGCTCGCGGGCGGCATCCGTCCGCATTACTACTGCCTGCCGATCATCAAGCGCGAGCATCACCGCCTTGCACTGCGCCGCGCCGCCGTCTCGGGCGATCCGCGGTTCTTCCTCGGCACCGACAGCGCGCCCCATACCGTCGCCGCCAAGGAATCCGCCTGCGGCTGCGCGGGCGTGTTCTCCGCGCCGGTGGCGCTTGCCTGCCTTGCCCATGTCTTCGAGGAGGAGGGCGCGCTCGACCGGCTGGAGGGATTCGCCTCGCTTCACGGTCCCGCGTGGTACGGTCTTGCCCCGAACGACGAGAGGCTGACGCTCGTGCGGCGTGAAACCGCCATCGACATGCCGCCTGCCGTCGACACCGGCGATGGTCCGGTCGCCGTCTTCGATCCGGGCTTTCCCCTCCACTGGCAGGTCATCACGGAGGACAGCCGATGATTCCGACCTCCTGCCCCCCCGACGCCGAGATCGCCCGCCTTGCCGCGCGCATGCTTCTCGAGATCGGTGCCGTGCATTTCCGCGCCGACGAGCCCTATACATTCACCTCGGGCCTCAGGGCGCCGGTCTACATCGACTGCCGCAAGCTCATCTCCTTCCCGCGGATCCGCTCGGCCCTGATGGATTTCGCCTGCGCCAAGGTGCTGCGCGAGGCGGGGTTCGAGGCCTTCGACGCCGTCGCCGGCGGCGAGACCGCGGGCATCCCCTTCGCCGCCTGGATGGCGGAGCGGCTCGCGCTGCCGATGCTCTACGTCCGCAAGAAGCCGAAGGGCTTCGGCCGCAATGCCCGGATCGAGGGCGAGATGAAGGACGGCGCGCGCGTCCTCCTCGTCGAGGATCTCGCAACCGACGGCGGCTCCAAACTCTCCTTCGCCGATGCCCTGCGCGAGGCGGGCGCGGAGGTCGCCCATATCTCGGTCGTCTTCTTCTACGGCATCTATCCGGGCTCGGAGGAAACCCTCGCGAAGGCCGGCCTGACCCTTCACCGCCTCGCCACCTGGACCGATGTCCTCGCCGAAGCCGAGGCCGGGCAGAAGTTCGACGCGCGCACCCTCGCCGCGGTGCGTGCCTTCCTTGCCGAACCGCTCGCATGGTCGGCCGCCCATGGCGGGGCGGACCGGCTCTCGGGCTGAGATCGACACCCGTGATGGCAGAGGCGTGGAAATCGCCGGCCGGCGCCCGCCACGGCCCGTCAGTCCGCCGCCGTCCGATTTCCGGACAGAAGAGGATTCCATGATCAGCCAAGTGCTCGAAGCCCCCGCTCCGGAAGCCCGGATCGAGCAGGACCCCAAGGCCCTCGCCAGGGCGATCGTCGCCCGGCTCACCTACAACGTCGGCAAGGACCCGCAGACCGCCGAGCCCCATGACTGGATCGAGGCGGCGATCCTCACCACCCGCGACTGCATCATCCGGCCCTGGCTGCACTCGAAGAGCGAGGCCTACCGCAAGAGCGAGAAGCGCGTCTACTATCTCAGCCTCGAGTTCCTGATCGGCCGGCTCTTCCGCGACGCCGTGTCCAACCTCGGCCTCATCGACACCATGAAGGCGGCCCTCGAGGAACTCGACGTCGATTTCGACGCCATCGCCCGCCTCGAATCGGACGCGGCGCTCGGCAACGGCGGCCTCGGCCGGCTCGCTGCCTGTTTCATGGAGAGCATGGCTTCCGTCGGCATCCCCTCCTACGGCTACGGCATCCGCTACCGCCACGGCCTCTTCCGCCAGGAGATTCGCGACGGCTGGCAGATGGAATATCCCGAGACCTGGCTCGAACACGGCAACCCGTGGGAATTCGACCGCCGCGACAGCGCCTACGAGATCGGCTTCGGCGGCAATGTCCGCGTCGAGGAGACGCCCGACGGCCTGCGCTTCACCTGGGTCCCGGCCGAGCGCCTGATCGCCACCGCCTACGACACCCCGGTTGTCGGTTGGAAGATGGCGCGGGTGAACACGCTCCGGCTGTGGAAGGCGGCGCCGCTCGATCCGATCAAGCTCGACGCCTTCAACGCCGGCGACCACATCGGCTCGCTCTCCGAATCGAACCGTGCCGATGCGCTCACCCGCGTGCTCTACCCGGCCGATGCCTCGCCCTCGGGCCAGGAACTGCGGCTGCGGCAGGAATTCTTCTTCTCCTCCGCCTCGCTCCAGGACATCATCAGCCGCCACCTGCGTACCAACCCGAGCGTCGCCAATCTCCACGAGAAGGCGGCGATCCAGCTCAACGACACCCATCCCGCCATCTGCGTGCCGGAACTGATGCGGCTGCTGATGGACGAGCACGGCCTGCCCTACGAACAGGCCTGGGAGATCACCACGAAGACGATCGGCTACACCAACCACACGCTTCTCCCCGAGGCGCTCGAGAGCTGGCCGCTGCCGCTGATCGAGCGGCTGCTGCCGCGGCACATGCAGATCATCTACGAGATCAACGCCCGCCTGATCCGCGAGGCGACCCTGCGCCACGGCTTCTCGAACGAGGAGGTGCGGGCCATCTCGCTCATCGACGAGAACGGCGAGCGCCGGGTCCGCATGGGCAACCTCGCCTTCGTGGGCGCGCATGCGGTGAACGGGGTCTCGGCCCTGCATACCGAGCTGATGAAGGCGACGGTGTTCCGCGACCTGCACCGGATCCATCCCGAGCGCATCAGCAACAAGACGAACGGCATCACGCCGCGGCGCTGGCTGATGCAGTGCAATCCGGGTCTCTACAATCTCGTCCGGGAGACGATCGGCAACGGCATCATGGAGGATACCGAGCGTCTGCGCGCGCTCGAGCCCCACGTCGATGACCGCGGTTTCCGGGAGGAGTTCGCGCGGATCAAGCGCGGCAACAAGGAGCGGCTCGCCGCGATGATCCGCGAGCGGACCGGGCTCAGGCTCGACCCGGACGCGCTCTTCGACATCCAGATCAAGCGCATCCACGAATACAAGCGCCAGCTCCTCAACATCATCGAGACGGTTGCCCATTTCGACCAGATCCGCTCGCACCCGGAGCGGAACTGGGTGCCGCGCGTCAAGTTCTTCGCCGGCAAGGCGGCGCCGAGCTATCACCGTGCCAAGCTGATCATCAAGCTCGCGAACGACGTCGCCCGGGTCATCAAC
>JAJUJF010000171.1 GCA_029265455.1 Paracoccaceae bacterium
CCGTCACCGTGGCGAACGCGCCGTTGAACGCCCCGACCGGCGTGCGCGCGGCGCCGGCGATGACGATGTCCCTGTCCATCGGATTCTCCTCGGTTGGCTTGCGGCCCGCGCATGGTCGGGCAGACGCGAACTAGGTAGCACGCGCCGCAGGGACAGCAACGGCACACGGCCGCGGCGGACAGTCACGGCGCCGGGTGCGCGAGCAGCCATTCCGCCAGCGGGGCGACCACCTCCCGCTCCGCGCGGCCTCCCGCCACCATGCCGATGTGCCCGGCCGCCGGGCGCAAAACCTCGGCCCCGGGGAGTGCGGCGGCGAGCGCCGTGGCGGAGGCGGGCGGCACGATCCGGTCGCGGTGCGGCGCGACCACCAGCGTGCTGCAGCCGATCCGCGCAGGGTCGACCGGCTCTCCGCCCACTTTCCACCTGCCGCGCGCGGGCTCGTTCTCCCCGTACCAGGAGCGGAAGCATTCCCTGGCGACCGGTGCCGTGAGCGGCACGCCGTCGTTCACCCAGTCCTCCAGTGCCACGAACAGCTCCGCCGCGGGCGAGCCGGCATCCATCTTCCCGAAGGCGAGAAACTTACGGACACCCTGCAGCGGATCGAGCATCCAGAAGAGGGTCTGCAGCGCGTCGACCGGAAGCTCGCCGAGCGCCTGCAGCAGCGGCTCGAGTGGACCGAGGGACGCTGCCGTGAGCCGCGCCTGCTCGGGCAGGCCCGCATGGAAATCCCACGGCGTCGCCAGAAGCGCGAGGGCCGGCAGGTCGGCTCGCCGGGACGCCAGCGCGGTCGCGAGCACCCCGCCCATGCAGTAGCCGATCACCGCCGGCCTCTGTCGCACGATCTCGGCGGCGGCATCGAAGGCGCGCTCGAGCCGCGCGACATAGGCGTCCAGCCCGAACGTCCGCTCTTCGGGCCCCGGCGCATCCCAGTCGAGGAGAAGCGGTCGAAGACCCGCGGCGGCGAGGCTGCGCAGGAAGCTCCGCTCGGGCAGGAGGTCGAGCACATGGGCGCGGTTCACCAGCGACGGCACCACGAACACCGGGAGCCCCGGCGCCCGAGCCAGTTGCCCGTAGTCGAGCAGGCGCGCCGACCCTTCGACCCAGACGGTAGGCACGGGCTCTGGCACACGCCGCGGCGGCGCGGTCCGATAGCGCAGAATGGCGGCGGTCAGGCGGTCGAACCGCTCGCCGGCGGCGCGTCCGACGGCCGCCGCCAGCTCGTCAGCCGGAGCGCTTTCGAGTTCGCCCCGGAGAGCTTCCGCCTCGCGGGCGACCGCGGCGCTCCAGGGCTGCAACCCGCTCCTCGAGCTCGGCAACGCGGCGAGCGAGCTGCTCCATGCCGTCATCGCCGTCGCGAGATGCAGCGCCAGCGGCCTCGGCCCGAGCCGGAGCGGCGGCTCCTCCTGCGTGCGGTCGTTCATCTGCTCCGCCGTGTCCGGGGAATGCGCCAGGTATGCCCGAGCCCGCGACGCCCAGCAGTGCGGTCAGCATGCGCACCAGCGCGGGATCGGCAGCCATCGCGGTGAGCTGCTTCTCCCACAGTTCGAGATAGCGCGCCGCGAGGGCGTCGACGTCGGGCTGCTCCGCCATCCCCGAAAGATATGGGAGGGGCCGCCAACGGCCAAGCTCGGCCGAATCGCTGCATTGCAGCATCGGCACGGAATTCCTGCTATTGTTCGGAAAGTGGCTCGCGAATATGGACATTCGATGGCAGAGGCAACCCACGAGAAACAGGCGCCGGTCGTCATCAAGAAGTACGCGAACCGGCGTCTGTACAACACCGCGACCAGCAGCTACGTCACCCTCGAAGACCTTTCGCGGATGGTTCAGGAGGGGATCGAGTTCGAGGTCTACGATGCCAAGACGAAGGAGAACCTCACCCGGTCGGTTCTGACGCAGATCATCGTCGAGGAGGAGCAGAAGGGCCAGAACCTCCTGCCGATCAGCTTCCTGCGTCAGCTCATCAGCTTCTACGGCGACAATGTGCGTTGGATGGTCCCGCAATATCTGGAATCGGCGATGGACCTCTTCTGCCGCAACCAGGAAGCGGTGCGCCAGCAAATGGAGAAATCGGTCGGCGGCGCCTTTCCCTTCTCCGGCATGGACGAATTGAGCCGCCAGAACATGGCGCTGTTCGAACAGACCATGCGGATGTTCAATCCTTTCGCCGCCGGAGAGCGAGCGACGCCCCCCAAAGCCCCCGAGCGCAAGGCGGCGGAAGAGCCGAAACAAACGCGCCGCGGCTCGCGCCAGGGCTCGATCGAGGAGCTTCGCCGACAGCTGGCGCGGATGCAGCAGCAGCTCGACGAGATCGTCAAGGACGAAAAGTAATCGCCATCCTTCATCCCCCGGCGGCCGGCGGATTCCCCGCGGCAGCCGTACCGTGCCACACTTCCTCCGAACGGCCGGTGAGGCCGACCCGACAGACGAGACGGAGGAACGTCCATGGCCCGCGATTATCAGTACATCATCTATGAAACCGGTGCCGGGCGCGCGCGCATCACGCTGAACCGCCCCGAGAAGCGAAACGCCCTCTCCATGGACCTGCTCACCGAGCTGGACGACGCCCTGTGGGAGGCCGACAACGACAAGTCCGTGCACTGCGTGATCCTGAAGGGTGCTGGAACCGCCTTCAGCGCGGGTTACGACCTGATGCAGTCGGGCAATGCCCGCCAGGAGGGCCGCGACCCGGACCGGCAGTACCGCGAGGGCGGCGACCGCTTCGGGCGCACGATCGACGACGACATCTGGCGCCTCGAGAAGGCGCAGCGCCGTCGCATGACCCTGTTCGACATGCACAAGCCGGTGATCGCACAGGTGCACGGCTACTGCATCGCCGGCGGCACCGACATCGCCCTGCTGTCGGACATGGTGATCGCCGCCGACGACGCCATCTTCGGCTTCCCGCCCGCGCGGGATCTCGGCTCGCTGCCGAACCAGATGTGGGTCTACAATTGCGGGCCGCAGTGGGCGAAGCGCCTTCTGCTGACCGGCGACACCATCACCGGCGCCGAGGCCGAGATCATCGGGCTGGTGCTGAAGGCGGTGCCGCGCGACCTGCTCGAGCAGGAGGTCGAGGGGCTGGCGGACCGGTTCGCCAAGATCGACCCCGACCTGCTCGCCGCGAACAAGCGCAGCGTGAATCTGGCGCTCGAGCTCATGGGCGCCCGCACCATGCAGCGGCTCGCCGCCGAGAACGACGGCCGCGCCCATCTCGCGCCGGGAACCGCCCGCTTCAAGCAGCTGATCCGCGACCAGGGGCTGAAGGCGGCGGTGAAGGCCCGTGACGCCGAGTTCGGCGACGGCCGCGCTCGCGTTCGCGGGCCGGAGATCAGGGACGCCCAGGGCCGGCTGATCGACCCCTGAGCAAGGGTTCTATTGCGATTGCCGGGGATCGGCGGCCGGGCGATACTGCGGCTGACACAGAACAACAAGGAGGAGACGATGATCGAGGTCGTACCCCTTCATCCGCGGTTCGTCGGCGAGGTCAGCGGCGTCGACCTCTCCAAGCCCGTCGATCCCGAGACGGTCGAAGCGATCGTCGCCGCGTGCGACGAGTACGCGGTGCTCGTCTTCCACGACCAGATGATCGACGACGAGCAGCAGATCGCGTTCAGCCGGCTGCTCGGGCCGCTGGAGACGACGGTCAAGGCGCTGCGCCCGGGCCACAAGCTGCGGCTCGACGCCCACATCTCGGACGTCTCGAACATCGACGAGAACAACAAGGTGATGGCGCGCGACGATCGGCGCCGCATGAACGGCCTCGCCAACCGCCTCTGGCATACCGACAGCTCGTTCAAGCGGACGCCCGCGAAATATTCGCTGCTGTCGGCGCGAGCCATTCCCGCGACCGGCGGCGAGACGCAGTTCGCCGACCTTCGCGCCGCGTACGATGCCCTGCCGGACGCGATGAAGGCACGGCTCGAAGGGCTGGTCGCGGACCATTCGATC
>JAJUJF010000208.1 GCA_029265455.1 Paracoccaceae bacterium
CAGAAACGCAGGAGAACGTGCGCCGCGATCCGAGATCCCCCGAAATGGAGGACTTGCCCCTCGACGACATTGGCGACCGGACGTCTGTATCCGTCGGGGATCTGACGCAGGACGGAATCACCGTCACCTACAGCTATGTCACTGTTCTGGACGGGCCCTTCGTCTACCAGATCTTCAGCATGACCGGTGGCATCGACACCGGTGAAGTCATCCGGGAAACCGCCGAAGCGCTGGTCAGCGCGCCGATGAACCGCATGGCCGAGCAGTACGACCCGGAGGGCGGATCGAGCGGCGGCATCTGGAGCAAGCTGGACGGCGTCCAGCCTGACATGCCCAAGGGCAGCACGACCAATGATGTCATCCTCTATCCGTTGTCCTTCGCGACTCCGGATGCATCTATGCGAGAAGCGCCCCGGCTCGACCTCGACGACCCGGACTCGATCGCCGGTCTCGAATCGCTCGATCGCGTCACCTACACGGATGGCACGGGCGCCACGACGGAGGCATCCGGCGTGTTCCGCATCGACGCCATGATCCTCACCTTCGACTCCGCGGAGACCGCCCACGCGGAAGCAACGGCGCTCGGCAATACCCTGATCGAGCCGTTCAGCATCACTCGGGGAGGCGGCGGCGTTGAAGGTTCTGGTGAAAACTTCAATCGGACAGCGTTCTACGAAGGGTTCATTCGGGATCGATCGCTGCCCGCCGGCAACGTCGCAATCCTCATTCAGCAGGAAGGCCCCGTCGTTGTCGCGGTCGTTGTGTACGCCGTTGACGAGGATCCCCGGTCCCTCGCGGATGCCATCCTCCTCATCCTCCTGGAGCGAGGGTTTCCGGACGAGGGTGATCCGGTGCTTCAGGGGCTGACCCCACAGGAAGGACCGGTAGCGACACCGGCGCCCTGACCACGCATCCGAAAGGCGAAAAGAAGGGCCGCGTCGATTTTGACGCGGCCCCTTTCCTCTATTCTGGAATTCTCATCCCGGCTGGCAACAAGCGTCGTTGATCGCGCTCGCCCGGATATCGACCTCCGGTCGATCGGGCCGACATGAAGTCGGCCCCTACCGAGGCACACCTTTCAAGCGTGTCCCTTCAGTCCGCCATCACGGGCTCCGTCGCGCCGTCATGGCCCTCGGCCTTCTCGGGTATCGGCGCGCCCTCGACCCGCAGGTCCGGCAGCCACCGCAGCCACTTCGGCAGGTACCAGTTGCGGTCGCCAAGCAGCGCCATGGTCGACGGCACGAGGATCGAGCGGACGATCGTTGCGTCGAGCAGCACCGCGATGCCGAGCCCGAAGCCCATCTGCTGCAGCATCACGAGGCGCCCCGACGCGAACCCGCCGAAGACCGCGACCATGATGAGGGCCGCGCCGGTGATGATCTTCGCCGTCGAGTGCAGACCGACCGCGACCGAATCCCGGTTCTTGCCCGTCATGTCGTAGTGCTCGCGAATGCGGCTGAGCAGGAAGACGTGGTAGTCCATGCTCAGGCCGAAGAGCACGCAGAAGAGGAAGAGCGGCAGCCACGCCTCGATCGTCGGCGTCTGCTGGAACCCGAAGATCTCGTTGCCGACGCCCTTCTGGAACACCATCACCAGCAACCCGTAGGCGGCGCCGACGCTCAGCAGGTTCATGATGATCGCCTTCGCCGAGACGACGACCGAGCGGAACGCGAGTAGCAGCAACAGGAAGCTCATGACCAGCACGAAGCCCACAACGATCGGCGTGTAGTCCGAGACGACGG
>JAJUJF010000205.1 GCA_029265455.1 Paracoccaceae bacterium
AGAGCCTGCCCGTCCACCTCGCCCGTACCCTCCGCGACGCGGGGCTCCGCCACGAGGCGCATCTCGACGCCTTCGCCCACCCGACCCGGGAGCGGCTCGCGCGGCTGGTCCGGGCGAGCGCCGACGCGCTCGTGACCGGCGGCAACCGGGTCGAACTCCTCCAGGACGCAGGCGAGGCCTATCCGCGGCTCCTCGAGGACCTTCGCGGCGCGCGGCGCTCGATCCACCTCCAGTACTATTCCTGGGGCGCCGACCAGCTCGGCGAGGAACTGCTCCGCCTCCTCGGAGCCAAGGTCGCGGAAGGCGTCGCCGTCCACATCCTCTACGACCCGATCGGCTCCATCTCCCACATGGGGCCGCGCTACCGCCGCAGGATGGCGGCGGCGGGCGTGCGGATGGTGCCGTTCTCGCCGCTGTGGCGGGTGCACACGATCAGCTACCGCAACCACCGCAAGATCGCCGTGATCGACGGCGAGATCGGCCATACCGGCGGGCTCAACATCGGCGACGAACATGTCGATCCCGGGCCCGGGGTCGGCGTCTGGCGCGACACGAACCTGCGGTTCACCGGCCCCGCGGTCCGGGCGCTGCAGTCGGTCTTCTTCGTCGACTGGACGAACGCGACCGGGGAGATCCTCGCGGCCGAGGCGGATTTCCCGCCGCTCGGCCCGGAGCCGGCGGACGGGGTGCCGGTGCAGCTCTGCCTCTCGGGGCCGGACTCGCGCTGGCGGGCGATCCGGCAGCAGTATTTCGCCATGATCGCCGGCGCCCGCCACCGGATCAGGGCGCAGACGCCGTTCTTCATCCTCGACGACACCATCGCCGAGGCGCTGAAGACGGCGGCGCTTTCGGGCGTCGATGTCGAGATCATGGTGAGCGCGCGGGGGCCGGGCCAGCTCGTGCCGTCCTGGGCGGCCAATACCTACATGCAGGAAGTGACCACCGCGGGGGTGAAGGTGTTCCTCTACGAGGCGGGTTATCTCCACGCCAAGACGATCACCGTCGATGGCGAGGTCGCCTCGGTCGGCTCGGCGAACTGGGACATCCGCTCCTTCTCGATCAATTACGAGCTCAACGCGATCGTCTACGACGCGGATTTCGCCCGGCGGCTCGATGCCGATTTCGAGCGTGACCTCGCGCAGTGCTCCCCCTTCCGGCTGAGCGAGTACCGGCGCCGCGCGGGTATCCTGCGCTTCCGTGACTCCGCCGCCCGGCTCGCCTCGCCGCTCCTCTAGGATCGCGGGCCCCGGTGACACCGGCGGCATTCCTCCGAACGCGCGCGATCGTGCTCCCTGCGGGATTCGGGGGGTGGCGGATCCGGGCGATGCGCAGGATGCTGGAGGGCGCAACCGCTGGACAACCCCGGGAGGCAGGACGGATGCGGATCCACCTGACAAGCGTCTTCGTCGACGACCAGGCCAGGGCGCTGCGATTCTATGCCGGGACGCTCGGCTTCACCCTCAGGCGTGATGTTCCGGCCGGAGATCATCGCTGGCTGACCGTCGTCTCGCCCGAGGAGCCGGAAGGAACGGAACTCCTTCTGGAACCGGCCGCGCACCCGGCGGTCGGGCCCTACCGGGCGGCACTCGTCCGGGACGGCATTCCCGCAGCCTCCTTCCGGGTCGAGGACCTGGATGCGGAATACGCGAGGCTTCGCGAGCGCGGCGTCACGTTCACGCAGGCACCGACCGCTGCAGGACCGGCGCGGATCGCGGTTCTCGACGATACATGCGGGAATCTCGTCCAGCTGGTCGAGATGCCCGGCGGGTAACGGGAATCACGGGCGATCCGGGCGGCTGCGGCCCCGGGCCGGAATCATACCTGCCGCGTGGCGGCGCGGGCGCGGATGCGGGCGCGCACCTCCTCGGGCTCCTCGGAGATGGCGTCGGCCAGGCCGCGCAGCGCCCGGCGCAAACCGTGGATCTGATCGACGAGCGACAGGACGAGCGCCGCCGCCTCCTCATCGAGGTCGAAATCGGCCGAGATCTCGCACAGGAGCTGGAGCCGCGCGACATCGGGTTCGGCGAAGATTGTCTGGCCGTCCCTCGACAGGGGCTCGACGCAGCGCGTGGCGGTGAAGCTTCGCAATCGGGCGACGGTCAGGCCCTCGACGCGGGCGATCACCTCTTCCTCGGTGAGATACGTGGTCATGATCTCGCTCCCTTGCG
>JAJUJF010000159.1 GCA_029265455.1 Paracoccaceae bacterium
ATCGACATGGGTGATCGAGCCCCGGCCCGACCATGCAAATCCCCGGATCTCGTAGCTTCCCGGTCCCCGAAGCTGCATGCCGCCCGAGGGATTGGTGATGACTGACTTGCACTCCATCTCCATGGAGAACTGCCGCCATTTTCCGTCCGGCATCGGGTCGGTATAGCGCGCGGTTTCACCACGGATCTGGAGCGGCTTGTCCGTCACGTAGATCCGCCGGAGCCATTTCACACAGGTGTTGCCTTCCCAGCCCGGGAAGAAGGCGCGCACCGGATAACCCTGCTCCGCACGCAGCATCTCGCCGTTCTGGCCGTAGACGAGCAGCGCATCGTCCATGACCTTCTCGATCGGGATGGAACGCAGATGGCCGGATCCGTCACCACCCTCGAAAACGACCCATTTTCCTTCCGGCTTCACGCCGGCCTCGGCCATCAGCCAGGACATCGGAATCCCGGTCCACTGCGCGCAGGACAGCAGGCCGTGGGTCTGCTGCACGGTCACGGATTTCGCCTCGCTCCAGTCGGTAAGGCCGTTGCCCGAGCATTCCATGAAGTGGAACCGCGACACTGATGGATAACGCATCAGATCATCCATCGTGAACAGCAGCGGCTGTTCCACCAGGCCATGGATCGCGAGCCGGTGTTCGTCGGGGTTGATACGGGCAACGCCATTGTGGTGGCGTTCGAAGAACAGGCCGTTCGGCGTGACGATTCCGACCTGATGCTGGAGCGGCGTCATGCTCCAGTCGGACCAGTTCTGGCGGTTGACGAAGACATCCGTCCGGCGGCGAGTCACATGACTCTCGAACTCGATGGGCATTCCGTATCCCGTTTCCGGGATGGGATCACCCATGGTGCGGTTGCTCTTGGGGACTTCGAGCGGCGTGCCGCCCTGTGCGTGAGCCATTCCGCTCCCTGCAGCGATACCTCCTGCCAACAGCATCCCGCGTTTGAGCAGCAGACGACGCTCCGGTGACTGCGGCGATGTCGCCCGTAGATGATCTGGCTGTGACAATGGCTTCCTCTTGCGTCTTCGTCAGGTCGTCGCCCGCCTGGTTCAGGCGGAGCGGCCGGTGATGATTTACGGTGAGAATCTTCCCGTGGGGTTGGTGTGCCTGCCGGCGGCAATGGCCGGCAGGCACGTTTCGGTCATGCTTGGGAGGAGTATTGACCGAAAGTTCAGGAGCTCATGCTGGGTTCCGGCTTCTTGCTTCCGCCGAGGAGGCCCTGGTCGAAGGTGGAGGGCTTCGTCGCATCGGCGACGCTCTCCTTGCCTGCATAGGCCCCGCGGTAGGACGATGCCGGATGCGAGGGCTCGGTGTAGGGCGTCGGTGTGCCGATGAGCTTCTCGCGGAAGGTGCCCGGCTTGTAGGACGTCTGCACGCGGCCACGCTTCCGGAGCTCCGGAACCACGTAGTCGATGAAGTCGGTGGTCGTGCCGGGCGTCACGGCATAGGCGAGGTTGAACCCGTCGATGCCGCCCTCGTCGACCCACTTCTCCATGATGTCGGCGACGGTTTCCGGTCCACCCACCACGATCGGGCCCAGGCCACCGATGGCCCGGCTCTTGATGATCTCGCGGACCGTCCAGACCTTGCCGTCCTGGCTGTTGGCAAGCGACTCGAGCATGGTGCGGAGCGAGTCATTCTCCACTGCCTCGAGCGGGGCATCCGGATCGAGCTCGTTGAAGTCGATGCCGGTCCAGCCGCCGCAGAGCGCCATCATCCCCTCGGGCTGGCTGTAGGCTAGGTACTCCTCGTACTTCCGCTGCGCCGCCTCGTCGGTGGCGCCGGTGATGACCGTCAACAGCGTGAAGATCTTGATCGAGTCGGGCGAGCGTCCGGCCTCGACCGCCTGCCGCCGGATGTCGTCGGTAAGCGGCTTGGCCGCGGCCGGATCGGTGGTCAGGACGAACATGCCTTCCGCATGCTTGGTGGCGAAGGCACGGCCACGGCTCGAGGCACCGGCCTGGAAGATGACGGGCGTGCGCTGCGGCGACGGCTCGCAGAGGTGGAAACCGGGCACGCTGTAGTACTTGCCCTTGTGCTTGATCGGATGAACCTTGGTCGGATCCGTGAAGATTCCTGCCTCGCGATCGCGAAGGACTGCACCTTCCTCCCAGGAACCTTCCCAGAGCTTGTACATGACCTCCATGTATTCTTCGGCCATGTTGTAGCGTTCGTCATGCGGGATCTGCTTGTCCATCCCGATGTTGACCGAGGCGCTGTTGAGATAGGAGGAAACGACGTTCCAGGCTACCCGCCCCTTGGTCAGGTGGTCGAGCGTCGAGAGCCGGCGCGCAAGCAGGTAGGGCGGCTCGAAGGTCAGCGCGGCGGTCACGCCGAAGCCGAGATTCCGGGTCACCGCAGCCATGGCCGAGATTGCGCCGAACGGATCGTTGACCGGTACCTGGGCGGCATCACGCAGGGCCCATTCGGCAGAACCACGGTAGACATCGTAGACACCGGCGACATCCGCGATGAACAGGGTGTCGAAACATCCCCGCTCGAGCTCGATGGCCATGTTGGTCCAGTATTCGATGTCGTTGTAGCGCATTGCCTGGCTCGACGGATGGCGCCAGGTGCCTGCGGCCTGATGGCTCACGCAGGTCATGTCGAAGGCGTTCAGGATAATACGCTTCGAAGAAGTAGTCATGGTTTTTCCTTCCCTGTCAAAGATGGGTGTTCGGGCCGTGAGCGTGATCCGTCACTGTACGAGCGGGAGAACCTGGCCGTACCGGCCTTCGTGGTAGAGAAGCGGTGGCAGGCCGGAAGCATGGCCTTCCACGACACCTCCGAGAAAGATCGTGTGGGTCCCGACGTCGTACGCCTGCTTGACCTGGCAGAGCAGATAGCCGGCGCTGTCAAGAATGATCGGAACGCCGTTCTCCGCCCGGACGTGGGGGACGCTTGCAAACTGGTCGTCGCTTTTCCCCCCAAAGATCTGGGCAATGGAGCTCTGGCGACTGGCGAGGAGATTGACCGCATATGCGCCCTTGCGGACGATATGGGCATGCGTCCGCGTGGAACGGTTGGCAATCGCCAGGATGGTCGGCGGCTCTGCACAGACGCTGCATACCGCCGTAGCCGTGAACCCGTACAGCCTGCCTTCGTCTTCCGTACTGATGACCGCCACGGTTCCCGCGAGCGAGCGCATCACCTGCTTGAACGCATCCTGATCAAATATGACTTCCTCCGCTGGAAGCGCTGACATGCTTGATTCTCCCCTGTAGAACTAGACCCGGTAATCGGCCGAGACCTGGATCTTGCCGGCCCTTTCGGCCATCCAGTTGATCGTGGCATCGTTCCGGAAAATCGGCGCCACTTTCCCCACCTGCAGATCTTCGACTATCTGCGCGGCGATCGCCGACCCGACGTCCTCCGAATAGGGCACAGGCATTTCGCCAAAGGGTTCTGAAGGCACCTGAAGGCCGATCTCCAGAACCAACCCGGCCCCATGCTCCGAAATCTTCTCGGCAGCGGCAAAGCAGGACATGTTGCGCGGCGAAAAGGCGCTGTCGCTGGCCGTACGCCGGGAGACGTATAGAGGAAGGGCGCCTGCTCTCCCGGGCATCACACCCTGGGTCATCGCATAATGGAATGCGCCGGTGAGCGTGTCCTGATAGACGTGGCGGTGCCAATGCCCGGTGCGCGGACACACCAGCTCCTCGACTCCCGCCTTCTGGATCAGCTTGTCATGTACCAGGCGGTACTCGATGAGATCCGCGATCGTCCCCACTTTCAGGCCATGGCGTGCGGCGAACTCAAGTACGTCCGGCAACCGGGCCATCGTGCCGTCGTCCTTCATGATCTCACAGATCACCCCGGCCGGATTTAGTCCCGCAAGTCGCGAGACATCGACAGCTGCTTCGGTATGCCCCGGCCGGATGAGTGTACCCCCACGCCTCGCGATGAGGGGAAAGACATGGCCTGGCGAGGAAATTGCCTCCGGTCCGCACTGCGGGTCAGTTGCCACCTCGATCGTGCGTGCCCGGTCTGCCGCGGAGATGCCCGTTGTGATGCCGGTGCGCGCCTCGATCGACTGGGTGAAGGCCGTCGCGAAGCCCCGCTGCTCCCTGGCAACAGGCTGCAGCCCGATTTTTTCGGCACGCTCCCGCGTGAGCGCGACACAGATCAGCCCCCTTCCGTGGCATGCCATGAAGGCAACCGCCTCCGGTGTGGCAAACTCCGCCGGGATGACAATGTCGCCCTCGTTCTCCCGATCCTCGTCGTCCACAAGAATGAAGGGACGCCCGTTGACCGCTTCCACGATGATTTCGTCGATGGGATCGATCCTGGTCTTGTGGCCCCGGAAAGCGATCTTCGTCATCCCTTCAACCTCCCCCGCCGCGCCGATCAGCACAGCCCATCCCCGTTCGTTGACGGCCTACCTTCGCGCGTTATGCTGGCTCCGACATCCGCGCCTGGCTTCTGTATCGGTCGATACACTCGCATAGCTGATTTATAAATCAAGAGGAAAGTTTCCGGCTTCCGGATCGGCGTGGCTGAAGGCATTCGTCGTGGGACTGCCCAGGGGAAGGACTGCCCAGAAGGCTGCGTCGGAATCGTTCGTCGGGGCTCGGGGGATCCTGATTCGCAATTGTCGATCCGAAGCAGTTCGGCTCCGGCATGCGGCCTTCTCCCGGTTGCCGTTCTTGACCGCTGCCAGGTACGAATCTACGATCGCCAGAACGTCTGGATGAACCTCCCCGAGTGGCCGCACGGAAACAATCACATGGAAGAAGCGCC
>JAJUJF010000023.1 GCA_029265455.1 Paracoccaceae bacterium
TCCGGCGAGGAGCCGTGCGCCGTCACCCCGCGATGATGGAGCCGGAGCCAGAGGGCACCCTTGTGGCCGAGGAGCGGCCGGTTGTCCGTCGGCTCCGCCACCACCATCGCCCCCGCCTCGCCGAGGAGCGACCTCTCGCGCACAAGCGCCAGCACCCCCTCGCATCCCGTCTCCTCCGCGGCGCTGAGGATCAGCCGCAGATCCGCCCGCCGCTCCGGCCATTCCGCCGCCTCGAGGCCCGCCGCGATGCAGGCGGCCACGCCGGACTTCATGTCTGAGGCTCCCCGGCCCCAGAGCCGCCCGCTCTCGATCAGCCCCTCGTGCGTCGGCACCGACCATGCCGCGGCGCCGAGCGGCACCGTGTCCACATGTCCCGAAAGCACCAGCGGCGGGCGTGCAGCCGCGGCCGTCGCCGGCAGCCGTGCAATCAGGTTCGCCCGGTCCTCGCCGATCTCCTGCCAGGCGATCTCGAATCCCGCGGGCGCGAGCAGCGAGGCCACCCAGTCGAGGCATGGCCGCTCGCGTCCCGGCGGGTTGATCGTGTCGAACCGGATCAGCCGCTGCGCGATCTCCACAACATCGGGCATTCCGTCTCCTTTCAGCGCAGGTGGCACGCTGCCCAGTGCCCCGGCGCCACCTCGCGCAGCGCCGGCTCCTCATGTAAACACCGCTCCACCGCATAGGGACAGCGCGTGTTGAAATGGCAGCCCTTCGGCGGGTTCACCGGGCTCGGCACATCGCCTTTCAGCACCCTCCGCTTCCTGCGCCTTCGCGGATCGGGCACGGGCACGGAAGCGAGAAGCGCCTCCGTGTATGGATGCTGCGGATCGGCGAACAGCCTCGCCCTGTCGGTAATCTCAACCAGTCTGCCGAGATACATCACCCCGATCCGGTGGCTGATATGCTGCACCACCGCGAGGTCATGGGCGATGAAGAGATAGGAAAGACCCAGCTCCTGCTGCAGGTCCATCATCAGGTTCATCACCTGCGCCTGAACCGAGACATCGAGGGCGGAGACCGGCTCGTCGGCGATGATCAGATCGGGGTTCAGCGCCAGTGCCCGCGCGATGCCGAGCCGCTGGCGCTGCCCGCCCGAGAATTCGTGCGGATAGCGATGCATCGCCTCGCGCCGCAGTCCGACGCGCGCGAAGAGCGCCGCCACCTTCTCCAGCCGCTCCTGCCGGGAGCCCGTATCGAAATTGCCCAGGGGCTCGGCAACGATGTCCTGCACCCGCATCCGCTGATTGAGCGAGGCATAGGGATCCTGGAAGATCACCTGCATCTCCCGCCGGTGCGGCAGCATCTCCCGGCGGGAGAGATGCGTGATGTCCTTCCCCTTCAGCCGGATCGTCCCCGCCGTCGGTTCGATCAGCTTCAGGATCGTCTTGCCGAGTGTCGACTTGCCACAGCCCGATTCCCCGACGATGCCGAGCGTCTCGCCCCGCATCACCCGGAAGGACACGCCATCGACCGCGTGGACCCGCGCCTTCTCGCGGTTGAGGAAACCGCCGTGGATCGGGAAATGCTTGGTGAGATTCTCGACTTCCAGCAGCGGTCCGCTCATGGCCGCCACTCCGGCAGCCGGTGGCTCTCCCAGCAGGCGGCGAGATGTCCCGGCCGTTTCGCCTCGAGCGGCGGATATTCCGCCCGGCAATGATCCTGCGCGAAGGGGCAGCGACCGGCGAAGGTGCAGCCCGGCGGCAATGCATTCAGGGCCGGCACGATGCCGGGGATCTCCGCCAGCCGCGGCGGCGCCTCCCTGCCCGTGGTCAGCCCCCCCGTGGTCAGCCGCGGGATCGAGGCCATCAGCCCGCGCGTGTAGGGATGCTGCGGCTGCTCGAACAGGTCGAGGACTCCCGCCTCCTCGACCTTGCGGCCGGCATACATTACCAGCACCCGGTCGGCCATCTCCGCCACCACGCCGAGGTCATGGGTGATGAGGATGATCGCCGTCCCGAGCCTGTCGCGGATCTCCTCCATCAGCGCGAGGATCTGCGCCTGGATCGTCACGTCAAGGGCCGTGGTCGGTTCGTCGGCGATCAGCACCGCGGGCTCGCAGGCGAGCGCCATCGCGATCATCACCCGCTGGCGCATCCCGCCCGAGAGCTGATGGGGATATTCCGCGAGCCGCTGTTTCGGCTCGGGGATCTGCACGAGGTCGAGCATCTCGCGCGCCCGGTCCATCGCCGCGCGCGGCCTGAGCCCCCGGTGGAGGATGATCGCCTCGGTGAGCTGGTCGCCGATCGTCAGCACCGGATTGAGCGAGCTCATCGGGTCCTGGAAGATCATCGAGATCTCGTTGCCGCGGATCCTGCGCATCTCGCGCTCGCCGAGCTTCAGCAGGTCCTTTCCGCGGAAGCGGACCTCTCCGCTCGCGAAGCGAGCCGGCGGCCGCGGCAGCAGCTGCATGATCGAGAGCGAGGTGACCGACTTGCCGCAGCCCGACTCGCCGACCACGCCGAGGATCTCCCCGGGCCGCAGCGCGAAGGAGAGCCCGTCCACCGCCTTCACCACGCCGTCGCGGGTATCGAACCAGGTGCGGAGGTCCTCGACCTCGAGCACCGGTGCGTCCACCGCCTCGTGCGTCCCGGCCGCTGCCTCCTTCATTCCGATATCCATGCCCTTCCCTCAGACCCGCCGCTGCATCCGCGGATCGAGCGAATCCCGCAGCCCGTCCCCGAAGGTGTTGATCGCGAAGACCGTTATTGCAAGGAAGACACCGGGGTAGAGGATCATCCCGAAGTTCCGGAAGAAGAACGTCCGCCCCTCGGCCATGATGTTGCCCCACGATGGCACCTCGGGCGGCGTGCCGGCGCCGACGAAGCTCAGATAGGCTTCGAAGATCACCGCCTGGGCACAGATATAGGTCGCCTGCACGATCAGTGGTGGGATCGTGTTCGGCATGATGTGCCGCACGAGGATCCTCGGGGTCGAGGTGCCCGAAGCGATCGCCGCCTGCACGAAGAGCTGGTCGCGCAGCATCAGCACCACCGACCGCACGAGCCGCACCACCCGCGGCACCTCGGGTATCGTCAGCGCGAGGATCACGTTCCGCACGCTCGATCCCCAGAGCGCGACGAGGGCGATGGCGAGCAGGATCGACGGGATCGACATCAGCGCGTCCATCAGCCGCATCACCACCGCGTCGAGCCGGCGATTGAACCCGGAGACGAGACCGATGGCAAGACCCATCACGGTGGCAAGGAAGGCGACGGAAAGCCCGACCACGATCGAGATCTGCCCTCCGTGCAGGACGCGGGAAAACAGGTCGCGCCCGTACATGTCGGTGCCGAACCAGGCCTCCGCCGATGGACCCTGCAACCGCCCGATCGGGTTCTGCCGCATCGGATCGGGGAGGCCGAGCCAGGGCGCGGCGAAGGCGCTCGCCGCCATGATCGCGAGCACGACCAGGCCGAAGAGCATCGTCGGGTTGCGCCGGAGCGTCTCGCGCAAGTCGCCGAGCCCCTCCACCAGGCGCCGGTGCCAGGGCGGGGCCTCGAGTTTCGCTTCCGTGTCACCGGCGGTGCGGGGATCGGTCATCGCTCAGTACCGGATCCGCGGATCGAAGAGCACGTAGCTCAGATCGACCAGCAGGTTGAGGAGGACATAGGTGAAGGAGAAGACGAGGATCACCCCCTGGATCACCGGGTAGTCGGTCCGCAGCACCGCGTCGACCGTCAGCCGGCCGAGGCCCGGGATCGCGAACACCGTCTCCGTCACCACCACGCCGCCGATCAGCAGCGCGACGCCGAGGCCGATCGTCGTCGAGATCGGCACCATCGCGTTCTTGAGCGCGTGTTTGACGAGGACCTTGCGCGGACTGAGGCCCTTGGCAAAGGCCGTGCGCACGTAATCCTCGTTCAGCACCTCGAGCATCGTCGCCCGGGTCATCCGCGCGATCAGCGCCATGTAGACGAGGCCGAGCGCCAGCGCCGGCAGGGTGATATGCCGCAGGAACCCGCCGAAACTCGTGAAGATCGAGGTATAGCCCTGCACCGGGAACCAGCCGAGCCAGACCGAGCCGCCGAGGATCAGCGCATAGCCGAGGACGAAGGTCGGGACCGAGAAGCCGATCACCGCGACCGTCATCACCGCCCGATCCACCCAGGTGCCGACCCTCCAGGCCGCGAGCACGCCGAGCGGGATCGCGACGGAGATCGAGATCAGCAGCGTGCAGAGCGTCAGCATCAGCGTCGGCTCCACCCGCTGCAGGATCAGCCTCGACACCGGCAGGCCGGAATAGATCGACTGGCCGAGGTCGCCCTGCATGAGATTCACGAGCCAGTTGCCGAACTGGACATGCAGCGGATCGTTGAGGCCGAGCTGCTCGCGGATCTCCTCGATCTGTGCAGGGGTGGCGAAGTCCCCGGCGATGATCACCGCCGGATCGCCCGGACTCATGTGCAGCAGCAGGAAGACGAAGACCGCGACCATCGCCATGATCGGGATCGTCGCGAGGAGGCGACGGGCCACATAGGCGAGCATCAATCCCTCCCTCGTCCAGGCCGGGAACCGTGTCCCGCGCACATGCCCGCTTCACCGGACGGGGGCCACGGTACTGCCGTCACGACCACCCCGACACGCGGACCATCCGGGTACGACTGCCTCCGCAACTCTTTCGCCTGAAAGGGAAAGCCTGGAGCACAGGATCCGGGACTGGTCCAGGCGTCCCTTCCGGCGCCGGCGGGGACGTGCGCACCCGTAACGAAAATATCCTGCGCATCTGCCGATACGAACCGGCACTGCAGGGATCCTGCCGCGGCCATCGCCGCCTGCCACCGTCCACGATCCGGGCCGCCCCACCTGCGCCCGGCGCCCATTGCCGTCCGGGCGGCAGGAAACGAGCCAGCGATCCAACCCCGGACCGGGGTCACCGCATCGCTTCCCGCAGCCGGAAGTCGTGCGAACCGGCAGTGCCGCGCATTTCGGTTAACACTTGGGTAGGTATTACCCACGGTTCAAAATCAAGCACTTGAGGGGGTTTTCACGCGTGGGCGCCCTTCGGGACCTCGGCCGGAAGGCGCCCTGCATCGCCCTACTGGACCTCGATGTTCCAGAAGAACGGCACCGGTGTCTCCAGCACCCCCGAGACATTCTCCCGCCAGGCGGTCGGCTGGTAGTACTGGCCGGTCGGGATGTAGGGCACGAAATCGTAGAGTTCGACCTGTAGCTCCTCGACGATCCGCATCTGCTCCTCGGGATCGGTCGCCTTGGCGAACTGGTCGCGCAGCTCCTCGATCCGCTCGTTCTCCGGCCAGCCGAACCAGGCATCATCCCCCGAGGCCGCCACCGAGATGTTCGAGATCGGGTTGAGCTGGTCGACCGCGAGCCACCAGGTCGGGAAGATGTTCCAGCCGCCCTGCGACGGTGCCTCCCGCACCGTCCGGCGCGAGGTCATCGTCGCCCAGTCCATCGCCTCGAGCCGGACGTTCATCCCGATCTCGCGCAGCGCCTGCGCCGTGACCAGCGACTGGCCATGCGCCACCGGCACGTCGGTAGGATCGAGGATCACCACCTCCTCGCCGTCATAGCCCGCCTCCTCCAGAAGCTCGCGCGCCCGGTCGAGATTCTTCTCGCGCAGGATCTCGCTGCCGACGTCGGTCTCGAACGGTCCACCGCACATGAAATAGGCGCCGCAGAATTCCTCGAAATACTGGGGATCGCCCAGCATCGCGTACATGTAGTCCTCCTGCGAGACCGCATGCATCGCCGCCTGCCGGACCAGCTTGTTGTCGAAGGGGGGATGGAGGAAGTTGAACCGGATCACCCCCTGGGTGCCGAGCGGATCGACGATCTCGACGGTGATCGACGGATCGGACTCGATCATCGGGATGAGATCGACGGCCGGCTGCTCGTAGAGATCGACTTCGCCCGCGAGCAGCGCCTGCGTCGCCGTCGCCGGGTCGGGGATGTAGTGCCACTCGACGCGGTCGACCTTCGCGACCTTGCCGCCTGCCGCGTAGCTCGCCGGTTCCTCGCGCGGCACGTAGTCCTCGAACCTCTCGTAGACGACGAGGTTGCCGGGCTGCCAGTCCGCCTCGACGAAGCGGAACGGGCCCGATCCGATCACCTCCGGGATCTGCTCGGTCGCCGGCGTCTCCGCCAGCCGCTTCGGCATGATGAAAGGCACGTTCGACGAGATCTTGCCGAGGGATTCGAGGACGAGGCCATAGGGCTCGGCGAGGGTCAGCGTGAAGGTCCGGTCATCGACGACCTCGAATCCCTCCATCACGCTCATGAGCTTCTGGCCCATCCCGTCACGCTCGGCCCAGCGTTCGAGCGAGGCAACGGCATCCTCCGCCGTCACGGGCGAACCGTCGTGGAAGGTGAGCCCTTCCCTCAGGGTGATCGTGTAGACGAGGCCATCCTCCGAGACCTCGTGACCTTCCGCCATCTGCGGCTGCACCTCGAGATTCTCGTCGAGCGCAAACAGCGTGTCGAAGACCAGATAGCCATGGTTCCGGGTGATATAGGCCGTGGTCCAGATCGGGTCGATGTTGCGAAGATCGGCATGCGGAACGAGCCTCAGCACGCCCTGCGCCACCGCCGCCGTCGGCACGAGCCCCACCGTCGCCAATGCCGCCGCGGCGATCAGCCCCGCGCGCGGCATCCCGCGCCGCCGGCCTGCTGCAGTCCGTCGAGTCATCGAGATGCTCCCGTTTTTCTGACGACCTTCCGGCCCGGACACTTGCGCCGGGCGCTCCCGGCCCGCGGTCCCGCCTGATCGCCTCCCCCCTGACTGCGGCTGTGACGGTTTCCCTGCCGTCATCTGCCGCCCGGGCATCCGCGTCGAGGGCGCGGCCCGGGATTCCCTTGTGCAAGAGAATCCTTGCCAAAGCAACTTTGCTGCGGTGCCAATGATTAATCCCCCTGTCGGATCCTGGTTCTGCATGCAAGACAGTGTCTGGACGCGAGCCGTGAAAAACCCCATCTCCGGTTCCTGCGATCCGCGGGGATTGCAGGATTGGCCACAACGCGGCCGGGAGGAAGACCAGCGTGGATTTCCCGATGACCAACCCGGTGACGGAGGATCGCCCCTGGTGAATGGCGAGACACGCCAGCGGGCCGAACCCCTTCGCGCAGTGTCGCAGGAGGCGTTTGCGTCACGCTCGAGCGCGCCCCTCATCGCGCCCCGTACCATCGCGCGCTGGCTGCTCGTGATCGTCCTTGCCGCATCGGTCTGGTTCTTCCACGACTTTCTCGTGCCGGTGCTGGCCGCGACCGTCATCGCCTTCGCGACCTGGCCGCTTCATCTCAGCATCCAGAGCAGGCTCGGGGTCGGGCGACTCTTCTCGGCAAGCCTGCTCGTGCTGGTGGCGCTTCTTTTTCTCGTGATCCCGCTCGTCCTTGCCGCGGCCTATGCGGTCGGGGAGGTGCGGGCGCTGGCGGACTGGGCATCCGAGGCGAACCGGATCGGCGCGCCGGTCCCCGACTGGATCGCCGGGCTGCCGGCCGTGGGGCCGTGGCTCGTCGAGCGCTGGGATCTTCACGTCGGCCGCCCCGGCGCCATCGGCGAATGGATCGAACTCGCGAGCGGCGAGACCATCGGCAATGTCTACCGGGGCGTCCTGACCGTCGGCAGCTTCGCCTTCGACCTCCTGCTCGCGCTTCTCTTCATGCTGATCACGCTCTTCGTGTTCTACCGCGACGGCCACCGTATCGCGGCGCAGCTCGACGCCGTCGGGGAGCGCATCCTGCCCCGGCAATGGGGGCGGATATCGCGCGTCGTGCCGCGGACGATCAGCGCCACCGTGGTCGGCATGACGGTGATCGCGGCCGGCGAGGGCGTGGTCCTCGGTACCGCCTACTGGATTGCGGGCGCACCCTCGCCGGTGACGCTCGGCCTGATCACCGGCTGCATGGCGCTGATCCCGGGCGGAGCGCCGCTGATGATGAGCCTCGTCTCCGGCTATCTCGTCGCAAGCGGCAGCGTGATCCCCGGCATCGCGCTCTTCCTGTGGGGCAGCCTCGAACTCTTCGTGGTGGACAAGACGATCCGGCCAGCGCTAGTCGGCGGGCCGATCAAGCTGCCGTTCCTCCCCACCTTCTTCGGCCTCGTCGGCGGCGTGAAGACGATGGGGATCGTCGGTCTCTTCGTCGGGCCGGTCGTGATGGCACTCCTCGTGGCGATCTGGCGCGAATGGCTCCACGAGCTCAGGATCGCGCCCGAGGACCCGCCCGCGGTGGAATAGGCCGGCATGGCGTCCCGCGGCCGCGCCCGTTGCCGACGAAGCTAGTCCGCAAGTCCCGGCTCGTCGAGGAGATGGCGCCCGTCCTGATCCTCCACCTCGATGATCCAGAGGTCGGGATCGAACCGGGCCGCCCGCTCGAGAGCGGCATCGACCACCGCGTCCTCGCCCTCTGCCGTGACCGCCCAGACACGGGCGCCCGTCGCATCGTTGATCCGGGTGAAGGCGCGGGCCCGCCCGTCGAGGGTGTTGAGCTTGACCGCCACGGCGCCCGCCGTCTCGTCGCCCCGCCTCGTCACGAAGGCCGGGATATCGGCGAGCCGGAGCCGCTGGAGATAGGCCCGGACCCAGAAGTCCGCCGTCAGCCGCGCCCTCATGTCCCGTCGTTGAAGTCGAGGCCCATCTCGCGGTAGCGCGCCGCATCCTCCAGCCAGTTCGGCCGGACCTTCACGGTGAGGAAGAGGTGGACGGGTCGGCCGAGAAATTCCGCGATGTCGGCCCGGGCGACCTGTCCAACCGCCTTGATCGTCTCGCCCCGATGGCCGAGCACGATTCCCTTGTGACCTTCGCGGGCGACATAGATCACCTGCTCGATCCGGACGGAGCCATCCTTGCGCTCCTCCCACGCCTCGGTCTCGACCGTCAGTTCGTAAGGCAGTTCCTGATGGAGGCGGAGCGTCAGCTTCTCGCGCGTGATCTCGGCCGCGATCATCCGGAGCGGCAGGTCGGCGATCTGGTCCTCGGGGTAGAGCCACGGACCTTCCGGCAGCCGCTCGGCCAGCCAGCGCCGCAGGTCGGCGACGCCATGGCCGCGTTCGGCCGAGATCAGGAAGGTGGCATCGAACTCCCGACGTTCGTTGAGCGCGGCCGACAGCGGCAGCAGTGCCTCCGCCTTCACGCGGTCGATCTTGTTGATCGCGAGGACGACCGTCCGACCCTTCGGCAGCGTGGTGTCGAGCCGCTCGAGGATTGCCTCGACGCCGGACGTGATGCCGCGATGGGCCTCGACCATCAGGACGACGATATCGGCATCCCCCGCCCCGCCCCAGGCCGCGGCCACCATTGCCCGGTCGAGCCGCCGCCGCGGTCGGAAGAGCCCCGGCGTGTCGACGAAGACGATCTGGGTGTCGCCCTCGATGGCAACGCCGCGGATGCGGGTGCGAGTGGTCTGGACCTTGTGGGTGACGATCGAGACCTTGGCGCCGACCATCGCGTTCAGCAGCGTCGACTTGCCGGCGTTCGGCTCGCCGATCAGCGCCACGAAGCCCGCCCGGCTCATGCCTCCACCTCCACCTGCGCGAGAAGCGCACCGGCAGCCGCCTGCTGGGCGGCGCGTTTCGAGGCCGCCTCGGCGACAGCCGCGCGCCCGTCGGCGAGGCGCGCCTCGACCGAGAACACCGGCGCATGATCGGGTCCGCGTCGATCCAGATCACGATAGACGGGCGGCGGCATGCGGCGGGCCTGCGCCCATTCCTGGAGCGCGGTCTTGGCGTCGCGGCTGACACGGCGAACGGAGGTGATGCGGTCACCCCAGAGGCGGAGCACCACGCCCCGTGCCGCCTCGATCCCGCCGTCGAGATAGATCGCGGCAATCACCGCCTCCATCGCGTCGCCAAGCAGCGCCACCTTGCGCCGGCCGCCGGAGAGCATCTCGGAGCGGCCCAGCCGCAGCGCCGCGCCGAGGTCGACGGAGCGGGCGATCTCGGCGCAGGTCTCCTTGCGGACGAGGGCATTGAGCCGCGGCGCGAGCGCGCCTTCGGCGGCGGTCGGGTCCTCGGCGAGAAGCGCCTCGGCAATGACGAGGCCGAGGACGCGGTCACCGAGGAATTCGAGCCGCTGGTTGTCGCGGACGCCACCGACGGAGGGATGGGTGAGCGCCTCGACGAGGAGCGCAGGGTCGGAGAATTCGTGGCCAAGCCGCTCTGCCGCCTTCGCCATGACCCGCGAGAGTTTCACTCGATCGCCTCGAAGAACCGGTCCCCCCGCCACGTCCAGAAGGCGAGCATCGACGGCCCGGCCGAGGAGAAGATCACCCGGTCGGCACGTCCCACCAGCAGATCGAACGGCACCATGCCGACGCCGCCGGCGCTGCGGGGGAAGCGGCTGTCCATCGAGTTGTCGCGGTTGTCGCCGATGAAGAAGAACTGGCCCTCGGGCACGGTGAAGACCGGGGTGTTGTCGCCGAACCCGTCCTCGATGTTGAGGATCCGGTGCACGGACCCGTCGGGCAGGGTCTCGAGATACTGCTCCTTCACGCAGTCACCCCCCTCCCGGACCGGCGCATTGGCGCAGCGCGGGAGGCTGCGCATCGGGCCCTGGGGAGCGTATTCCTGACGGAAGTCCTCGATCCGCTCCTGCGGCAGCGGCTCGCCGTTCACGTGGAGGATGCCGCCCGCCATCTGGATGCGGTCGCCGGGCAGGCCGATCACCCGCTTGATGTAGTCGCTGCCGGTGACGGGATGCTTGAAGACGACGACATCGCCGCGCTCCGGCTCGGAGGCGAAGATCCGGCCTTCGAAGGGGCAGAGCGAGAACGGGCAGGAATGGCGCGAATAGCCGTAGGCCATCTTGTTGACGAAGAGGAAGTCGCCGATCAGGAGCGTCGGCTTCATCGACCCGGAGGGGATCCAGAACGGCTGGAAGAAGAGCGTCCGGATCACTGCCGCGATCAGCAGGGCATAGACGATCGTCTTGACGAGCTCGAGCACACCGCCCTTGCGTTTTGCCTTGGTCGTCATGCTGCCTTCCCGATGCCTGCCCACCATCGCGCCTTGTGGTCGCTCGCCCCGAACCTGTCAAGCCGAGGCGGGGTCACGTGTGGAAGAGAGGCGCGGGTCACCGTGGGCATGAGGGTGCCCACGCGTGAAAACCCATGCAAGTCATTGACACCAAACAATTATCAAAACCTGCTCAAGTGTTAACGGCCGGATCGGGCAGCGCCTCGATGACGACGAAGGCCTGCGCCCAGGGGTGGTCGTCGGTGAGGGTCACGTGGACATGGGCACGGTGGCCGGGCGGCATCATCGCCGCGAGGCGGCCGGCGGCCCAGCCGGTGAGCACCATCGTCGGCTGGCCGGTGGGGAGATTGACGACGCCCATGTCCTTCCAGGCGATCCCCATCCTGAGACCGGTGCCGAGCGCCTTGGAACAGGCTTCCTTCGCCGCCCAGCGCTTCGCGTAGGTCGCCACCCGCTCCGCCCTCCGCTCGGCGGTCTGCTGCTCGATGTCGGTGAAGACGCGATCGAGGAAGCGGCGGCCGAAACGGGCGATGGTGCGCTCGATCCGCTCGATATTCGCCAGATCGCTGCCGATGCCGAGGATCATGCGGACGGCCGGCGGAGGCTGGAGAGGGGGAAGGCGTGAGACAAGGTGGCAATCCCGATGGCCGGATGCCCCGCCCCGGCCGGGACAGGACATCACGGGAAGTGGGTACAGCGGCCGGGAGGGCCTAGACCTGCCAGCCGATCCTGGCGTCGAGCGAATGCCGGTTGGCGCCGCGGATCATGAAGAAGAACATCACGCTCGCCCAGATCACGGATTTCTCCGCCCCTCCCCAGCCTTCGCCCTGGAGCACCCAGTGGAAATAGACGGTGACGAGGAGGACGATGAAGGCGCCGAGCGACCAGAAGCGGGTAAGGAGGCCGAGCGCGATGCAGATGCCGCCGAAGAATTCCGTCACCGACAGGGCGAATGACCAGAAGCCGGCCGGGCCGGGAAAGAGGCCGATCCCCTCCACCATGCCGGACGCCCCGAAGGGATTGAGGATCTTGCTGTAGCCGTGGGTGACGAGGGCGGCGCCGGCGACGACGCGCATGATCGTCTCGGCGAACTCGTACAGACTGGCGTACAGGCCGCCCAGCCCCGGGATGAGCAGCCGTGGCCGCTCGCTTGACGTGGTATCGGACATGGAGTGTTCTCCGCTCAACCTCAAGTACAGTTCTCTATTATTGCTGCCCGGTCGGGGCGCAAGGTCCTGCGATGCAGCAACGGCTTCCGGTGGCCCTGCGGCAACGTGCCCGCAAGGAGCGCCGAATGGATGCCGGTCCCGTCACGGCATGGCATGAGATGACGCGCCGCTTGACATTCCCGACGTCCTTTCTCAACAAATTCCCTCAGCCAGCGTCCTCCCGACCACCACCCTCCCGGGACAGCCAGCCAGCACGCAGCCGACTTCCCTCCGGACAAAGGAAATCCCGCAATGCGCTGCCTTGTTGCTGCCGGCCTGATGACGGTCCTTGCCGCGCCCGCATTCGCGCAGGACTGCACCCTGCCCTATTCGAGCTTCGAGATCGCGGTTCCGCATGTCGATCTCGAGGAATGTCCCGGGGATCTCGGCGGGGAGGGCAGGTTCTGCCGCGCCACCCTCGCCACCGATCACCTCCATGTCTATGTCTTCGCCGAGGATGGCGAGCAGTGCCTCGAGGAGGTGCAGAGCTTCGGGGAGGACGAGTTCGAGATCTCGATCCGGTAGGCACATCCGGGGCGGCCCGACGGCGTTCGGGCCGCTACTTTCCATGTCCTGCCAAACCGGCACTCACGGCGCGAGGCTTCCGGAGCCGGCATCTTCGGGACCGACCGGCCCTGCGGGACACCAGGCGACGGGGATGCCGACCGAGGTGCAGAGTCCGGCGACGCTCGGCACCGTCATGCCGCAGACTTCGGTCGAGTCGATCCCGCTGTCGCCGTTGAAGGCGCTGTCGAGGGCGCGAAGATCCTTCAGCATCTGGCAGGCGTCGTAGAGTTCGTAAGCGGTCGCGCCGACGATCACCGCCGTCCCGACGACAGGCGCCGCTTCGCCAGCCATCGCCGCGAAGTTGCGGGCCGCGCCGAGCTTCACCCGCCGCGCCATGGCCTGCGAGCGCCTGCGCACCATTTCCGAGCCGGCGGCCCGTTCCTCCCGGAGGCGCTGCCCGGACGCCGAGGCGGCCGCCAGCCGCCCCTCGAGCGCGGCAACCGAGGCCATGGCCTGCCCGAGCTGCCGTTTCCGCATGTCGGCCCAGCGTGTGCGCTGGACCAGATTCACCCTTTGCCACTGCGCCCGCGTGCGGATCTGGCGGTTCCGCGCCGCGAGGCTCCGGTTCCTCGCAGCGAGCCTCTCGTTGCGGGCGTCGCGTTCGCGCAGGCGCCGGTCGACGTCCTGCCGCACGGTCGGCGTGCCGAGGCGCTCGAAGGCCTCCGACACCGCCTCGAAGACGCTCGCGGCCGTGACCATCCCGATGTTGAGGGCAGCCGAGCCAACGAAAGCGAGCATGACGACGACCGAAAACCCGCGGCGCGCGAGGCGAAGGGGCAGAAGGAGGAGGACGCGGAATGCCGCGCGGATCACCCCCGCGCCTCGTCCATCAGGGCGCGCATGCGGCGGATGGCGGCGTCGAGGCCGACGTAGATCGCCTCGCCGATCAGAAAATGGCCGATGTTCAGTTCCATGAGCTGCGGGATGGCAGCGATGGGCTTCACCGTGTCGTAGCTGAGGCCATGGCCGGCATGGACCTCGAGCCCGAGGCTCTCGGCATGGGCGGCCATCTCGGCAAGGCGGGCAAGCTCGGCATCGCGTTCCCGCTGATCGCCGGCGAGATGCGCCTCGCAGTAGGCGCCGGTGTGGAGCTCGATCACCGGGGCGCCGATCCGGTGCGCGGCCTCGACCTGGCGGCGATCGGCGGCAATGAAGATCGAGACGCGCGAGCCGGCCTCGCGCAGGGGGGCGATGAACCCGGCAAGCCGCTTCTCCTCCCGTGCGACGTCGAGCCCGCCCTCCGTGGTGCGCTCCTCGCGCCGCTCGGGGACGATGCAGACGGCATGCGGCCTGTGGCGGAGCGCGATCGCCTGCATCTCCTCGGTGGCCGCCATCTCGAGATTGAGCGGCAGGCGCAGATCCGCCATCAGCGCGTCGATGTCCTCGTCGGTGATGTGACGGCGGTCCTCGCGCAGATGCGCGGTGATGCCGTCGGCGCCCGCGGCTTCCGCGACCCGCGCGGCGCGGACCGGGTCCGGATACGGCCCGCCGCGGGCGTTCCTGACGGTCGCCACGTGGTCGATGTTCACCCCGAGCCGCAGCCGGCCCTTCTCACCTGCAGGCATCGCACTCACCATCATCCTCTCCTTGTGTCGCGGCGGGTACCATAGGAAGGGGGTGCCCCGCCGTCATCCCTCGCCCGCCGCAGGCACGCCTCGCCCTCCGGCTCCGCCTCCGCGCCTGGTAGGCGGCGACGAGTGGTCGCAGCAGCAGGTAGAAGGCAGCCGAGGTGACGAGGCCGGGGAGGATGCCGCCGACCGTGTAGGGGAGGACGACGTCCTCGAGGAGGGGCACCAGCCGTTCCCAGTGGCTCTCGCCGAGGCCGACGAGCGAAAGCAGGCTCTCCCAGAGGCCCGCGGCGCCTTCGGCCAGCGCGTCGATGACGCGGCCGAAATCGCGGCCCGTGACGCCGTGGCCGAGGATGCGCCGCCCGAGATTCATCGAGATCGCGGCAATGAACGGGAAGGTGAGCGGGTTGCCGACGGCGGTGCCGATCAGCCCGGCGATGATGTTGGCGCGGAGCATCCACGCGAGCAGGGCGGAGATCAGGAAATGACAGCCGAAGAACGGCGTGAACGAGGCCATGACGCCGCAGGCAAAGCCGAGCGCGATCCGGTGCGGCGTGTCCGGGATGCGGCTCACGCGATGGCGGATGTAGCGGACCTGGCGTCCGTAGCCACGGCGGGGGAAGAGCGCGGCGAGGAAGCGTGCGGTCAGCGGACGGGGATCACGACGCCTGAACAAGTCCCTGCCCCGGCGCCCCGGTCACTCTTCCGCCGCGTTCTGCACCGGCCGGTAGCGGCGGACCCCGGCGACGTCCTGGTCGGCGTCGATCGCGGTGAGGACATTGGTGAGATGCTCGATGTCGCGCACCTCGATGTCGATGAGGGTGCGGTAGAAGTCGGGCTTGCGGTCGGTGAAGGCGATGTCGGTGATGTTGGCGCGCTGCTCGCCGATCAGCGTGCAGATCCGTCCGAGCACACCGGCGTCGTTCGCCATCGTCACCTCGATCTGGGTCTCGTGCTCCGCCCGGCCGCCGGAGCCGGTCCAGCGCAGGTCGAGCCAGCGGTCGGGCTGGTCCTCGTAGGCGGCGAGCTTGGCGCAGTCGATGGCGTGGATGGTGACGCCCTTGCCGCGCTCGGTGATGCCGACGATGCGCTCGCCCGGTACCGGCATGCAGCAGGGGGCGGGCCGCGCCTCCTGGCCGGAGCCGAGGCCGATCACCGTCTGCTCGTCGGCATCGGCGTCGGCGCCGTCGGCATCGCGCAGGAGTTCGGGATAGAGCGTCGCGACAAGGTCGCGGCCGGTCATCTCCGCCGCGCCCAGCCGGGCGAGGAGATCGTCCTCGTCCTCGAGCGCGAGACGGCTCGCCGCGGTCGCAAGCGCCTTGTCGGTCGCCTTCTTGCCGATCCGGGCGAGCGCCACGCGGGCGATCTCGCGCCCGAGACGGATCTGGGTCGCGCGTTTCTCGTCCCGGAGCGCGCGGCGGATCGCAGCCTTGGCGCGGCCGGTGACGACCATCTCCTCCCAGGAGGGCTGCGGGCGCTGGCCATCGGCGCGGATGATCGTCACCGACTGGCCGTTGCGGAGCTTGGTCCAGAGCGGCACCCGCCGGCCATCGACCTTGGCGCCGACCGTGGAATTGCCGATGCGGGTGTGGATCGCATAGGCGAAGTCGATCGGGGTCGCCCCGCGCGGGAGCTTCACCACGTCGCCCTTCGGCGTGAAGCAGAACACCTGGTCGGTGAACATCTCGAGCTTGACGTGTTCGAGGAAGTCGGAACTGTCCTCCGCGTCATCGAGCCCGTCGGTCAGCGACCGCAGCCAGAGGAAGGGATCGACGGCGAACGGGTTCTCGAACCGCTCGCCGTCCTTGTAGGACCAGTGGGCGGCGACGCCGGTCTCGGCGACGGCATGCATCTCGCGGGTGCGGATCTGTATCTCGACCCGCTTGCCGTCGCGCCCCGACACGGTGGTGTGGATCGAGCGGTAGCCGTTCGATTTCGGCTGGGAGATGTAGTCCTTGAAACGCCCCGGCACCGCCGTCCAGCGCTGGTGCACCGCGCCGAGCGCCGTGTAGCAGTCGGGGAGCGTCCTGGTGATGATCCGGAAGCCGTAGATGTCGGAGAGGCGCGAGAAACCCTCCTTCTTCTCCTGCATCTTCCGCCAGATCGAATAGGGTTTCTTCTCGCGCCCGAAGACCTCCGCCTCCACTCCCGCGGCCTCGAGCACGATGCGGATGTCCTCGGTGATCTTGGGGATGACATCACCGCTCTCGTTCCTCAGGGTGAGGAACCGGCGGATGATCGAGGCACGGGCCTCCGGGTTGAGGATGCGGAAGGCGATGTCCTCGAGTTCGTCGCGCATCCACTGCATGCCCATCCGCCCGGCAAGCGGCGCGAAGATGTCCATGGTCTCGCGCGCCTTGCGCCGCTGCTTCTCGGCATTGAGGAAGCGGATGGTGCGCATGTTGTGGAGCCGGTCCGCAAGCTTGACGAGGAGGACGCGCAGGTCCTTCGACATCGCCATCAGCAGCTTGCGGAAATTCTCGGCCTGGGCGTCGGCGACCGAGGAAAGCTCGAGATTGTTGAGCTTGGTGACGCCATCGACGAGCTGGGCCACCTCGTCGCCGAAACGGTGCACGATCTCGGCCTGGGTGGCGCCCGTGTCCTCGACGGTGTCGTGGAGAAGCGCGGTGATGATGGTGGCGTCGTCGAGCCGCTGCTCGGCGAGCAGCATCGCCACCGTCACGGGATGGGAGAAATAGGGATCGCCCGAGGCCCGCATCTGCCCGTCGTGCATCGCCCGGGCATAGTCGTAGGCCTCGGCAATCCGTGCGGAATCCGAGCGCGGGTTGTAGCTGCGGATGACCTCTGTCAGCCGCTCGACCGGGATGACCGCATCGTGATCGAGGTCAGCTCCGCCGAGGGGCGGTGCCGATGTCGGCTCGGCCGGAAGCGTCTTCAGGGTTCGCCCTGCGCTTCCATCAGTGCCCTGAGGAGGCGCTCCTCTGACATGTCGTCCTCGGCCGGCGCATCGGCCGTGCCGGACAGCAGGGTCATGACGTCGTCTTCCGGTTCGTCGACCTCGATCTGGGTCTGGTGCCGCTCGATCGCGCTCTCGCGCAGCTGGTCCGCCGTCAATGTCTCCTCGGCGATCTCCCGGAGCGCGACGACCGGGTTCTTGTCGTTGTCGCGATCGACGGTGAGCGGCGCGCCGGCAGAGAGCTCCCGCGCCCGATGCGCGGCGAGCAGCACGAGCTCGAACCGGTTCGGGATCTTATCGACGCAATCTTCGACCGTCACGCGGGCCATGGCAAACCTCTTCTTTCGGAAGAAGGCCTTCCCTACGCCCCCGGGCCGGAAAACGCAAGTGAAAACCCGATCAAAGCGGCGTCATCCCGGCGAAGGCGGCGGGCGGGAGGGCGTCGCGCATCTCGCGCACGCTCAGGCCGGTGAGCGGGTGGCGCCAGTCCGGGGCCACCTCGGCGAGGGGACCGAGCACGAAGGCGCGTTCGTGCATCCGCGGATGCGGAAGGATCAGCATTCCGGGGGCCACCTCCGCCTGCAGGCCGGGGTCGAGCCGCATCCAGCGGCCGGCCTCTTCGCGGTCGGGAAGCACCGCGTCGCCGGCGGCGAGGAGGTCGAGATCGCAGGTCCGCGGCTCCCAGCGCCGTCTCCTGGTGCGGCCGAGGGATTCCTCGATCGCGTGGAGCCGCGCCATCACCTCTCCGGGCGTGAGCGTCGCCTCGACGCGGATGGCGCCGTTGACGAAATCCGGGCCCGATCCCGGCGGATAGGCGGGCGTCCGCCACCAGCGGCTTCGTGCCGAGATCCGCATGCCCTTCCGCTCGATCGCGTCGAGCGCCGAGTCGAGCGTCTCCTCGGAACCGCCTGCGGCGCCGGGCGTATTGCTTCCGAGCGCAATCAGGAACATTGTCGAATTCAAGCCGATACCCGTTTTCCCGAATCGAGATCCCTCCTAGACATTCGCTGCGCCGTCGGCAAACACATCCGTCCGACGCATCTTCCGACGAGGTTCCTGCCTGATGTTCTACCGCGACGAACGCCTCGCCCTCTTCATCGATGGCGCGAACCTCTACGCGGCAGCCCGCGCCCTCGGCTTCGACATCGACTACAAGCTGCTGCGGACGGAATTCGCGCGCCGGGGCAAGCTCGTCCGGGCCTTCTACTACACGGCGCTTCTCGAGACCGACGACTACTCGCCCGTACGCCCGCTCGTCGACTGGCTGCAGTACAACGGCTTCGCGATGGTGACGAAACCCGCCAAGGAATTCACCGACCCGAGCGGAAGGCGCAAGGTCAAGGCGAACATGGACATCGAACTCGCGGTAGACGCGATGGAGATGGCCCGCCATGTCGAGCATATCGTGATCTTCTCCGGCGACGGCGATTTCAAGCGGCTCGTCGAGTCGCTCCAGCGCCAGGCGGTGCGGGTCTCGATCGTCTCGACCATCCGCTCCACCCCGCCGATGATCTCCGACGACCTCCGCCGGCAGTGCGACAATTTCATCGAGCTCGACGATCTGCGCGAGGTGATCGGCCGGCCGCCGCGAAGCGACCAGCAGCAGACGGCCGCGCCGCGCGACCAGCTCGAGGATCACGCGGAGGAATGAGCCGGAACATGCCGGACCGGGCCGCGGCGGCGAAAGCGGCGGCCCCGGCCATTTCGCCCGACCCCCGGGTGCCGCCGGATGCGCCGCGCGACTGTACGCTCTGCCCGCGGCTCGTCGCCTATCGCGAGGAGACGCTGGCGCGGCAGCCCGACTGGTGGAATGGTGCGGTTGCCTCCTTCGGCGATCCGGAGGCGCGGGTGCTGGTCCTCGGCCTCGCGCCGGGCGTGGCGGGGGCGAACCGCACCGGGCGGCCGTTCACCGGCGACTACGCCGGCGATCTCCTCTACGCGACGATGACGAAATACGGCTTCGCCAACGGCCGGTTCGACGCGCGGGTCGATGACGGGCTCGAGCTTCATGACGCGATGGTAGCGAATGCGGTGCGCTGCGTGCCGCCCCAGAACCGCCCGCTCCCGGTCGAGATCAACACCTGCCGCCGCTTCCTCCTTGCCCGGATCGCCGCCCTGCCCCGGCTGCGAGCCGTGGTCTGTCTTGGCCGGATCGCCCACGAGTCGCTCCTGCGCGGACTCGGGGTGCGGCTCGCCCTGCATCCCTTCGCGCATGGCGCGCGGCATGAGGTCGGGGGCCTCGTGGTCTTCGACAGCTACCACTGCTCGCGCTACAACACGAACACCGGCCGCCTGACGCCCGCGATGTTCGAATCGGTCTTCGCCGCGCTGCGGGCGGAGCTGGGGCCGGCGGAAGGCGCGCCCGCGCGGGACTGAGGTCCGGATCCTCCGCCCCTCGCGGTGGACGTTCGGGCGGGTCCCGGATCGCTGCCGCTTCAGGGAAAGGGAGACGCAGGATGGCCGAGCTTGTCCTCACCACCTATGACTGGGTCCCGAAACCGCCACGGGGCTATGTCCGCGACATCCGCGTGCGATGGGCGCTCGAGGAGGCAGCACTGCCCTACCGTGTTGCGGGCGTCCCGTTCCGGGATCGCGATGCCGACCATTTCGCGCACCAGCCCTTTGGCCAGGTGCCATGGCTGACCGACGGCGACCGCTCGATCTTCGAGAGCGGCGCGATCCTGCTTCACCTCGGCGAGCGCAGCAACACGCTGCTGCCCGCCGACCCCGACCGCCGCAGCGAGGCCGTGCAGTGGCTGTTCGCGGCGCTCAATTCGGTCGAGATGGCGAGCCTGCCCTGGTCCCTGTTCATGTTCGCCGGGCTGACGGAAGATACGCCGGAGCGCAAGCTGCTGGACGACTTCCTCGCGATCCGGCTCCGCCGTCTCGAGCCGGTCGTCGCCAGGCGCGAATGGCTGGCCGGGAGCTTCTCGATCGCCGATATCGCGATGGCGGATGCGCTGCGCGTCGTCGACAGGTTCGACGGGCTGGCCGGACATCCCGCCTGCCGCGCCTACATGGTGCGGGCCACGGCGCGCCCCGCCTTCGCGACGGCATACGCCGACCAGATGGCGCATTTCGCCGCGGCAGACTGAGCGCCGCTGCCGGCAGGCGGAGCCTAGCCGGTCCTCCCCTCCCGCAGCAGGCGCAGTGCCGTCGCCCAGCGCTCGAGTTCGGCGAGCATCGCCTTTCCACCCTCAACCTGCGGCTGTTTCGGGGTGAAGACGCCGTTCTCGACCTGCTGCGCCACCATCGGGATCGTCACCGCCTCGGGAAGCGGCACGAGCTTCATCGCCGACATCGTCATCTTGATCGCCTGAGCCGCGCGGAGGCCGCCGGAGATGCCGCCATAGCTCACGAAGCCCGCAGGCTTGTAGCACCACTCGTTATAGACGTAGTTGAGTGCATTCACGAGCGCCGGCGTCGGTCCGAAATTGTATTCCGGCGTGACGAGGACATAGGCGTCCGCGGCATCGACGATGGCGCTCCAGCGCCTGGTATGCTCGTGCTCGTACTGGGCGAGGCGGGGGTGTCTGGGTTCGTCATAGATCGGGAGGTCGATCTCCGCGAGATCGACGAGATGGACATCGAACCGCCCGTCCTCGCGCGCGAAACCCTCGAACCAGCGGCCGACGCTGATGCCCACCCTGCCGGGGCGCGTGCTGGCGACGATGACATTGAGGCGAAGCGTCATTGCAATATCCCTTCCGGTGCAGAGCGCGTGACTTCTTCCTTCAGGTGCAGGGCGCGTGGTCCCCACCCGCCCGCGACTGCGCGTGACTACCCGTGCCGCCTCCGCGAGGTCAACCGCGCCCATTCCCGAGCGGCTAGGCTGTCATTCCCGCCCGCCTTGCGTATATACGGGAGCCGGATGCCCGAACCTGCCTGGACAGACATGACCGACACCCGAACGGACCCCGCGCCGATCACGCTCCTTCTCGCCGCGCCGCGCGGCTTCTGCGCGGGCGTCGACCGGGCGATCAAGATCGTGGAAATGGCGCTCGAGAAATGGGGCGCGCCGGTCTATGTCCGACACGAGATCGTGCACAACCGCTTCGTCGTCGACGGGCTGAAGGCCAAGGGCGCGGTCTTCGTCGAGGAACTCTCCGAATGTCCCGCCGACCGGCCGGTGGTGTTCTCCGCCCATGGCGTGCCGAAATCCGTGCCCGCGGAGGCGGAGGCACGCCGCATGGTCTACGTCGATGCGACCTGTCCGCTCGTCTCGAAGGTGCATAACGAGGCCGACCGCCACCACGCGAACGGTCGCCAGATGGTGATGATCGGCCATGCCGGCCATCCCGAGACGATCGGCACCATGGGCCAGCTGCCGCCCGGCGAGGTGCTGCTCGTCGAGACGGTGGCGGATGTCGCGAAACTTGCACCGCGCGATCCCGGGAAACTCGCCTTCATCACCCAGACCACGCTCTCCGTCGACGACACGGCCGAGATCATTGCCGCGCTCCGCGCGCGGTTCCCGGCGATCGTGGGTCCGGGCAAGGAGGACATCTGCTACGCCACCACCAACCGCCAGGAAGCGGTGAAGGCGATGGCACCACGGATCGACGCGCTGATCGTCATCGGCGCGCCGAATTCCTCGAACTCGAAGCGGCTGGTCGAGGTCGGGCGGCGAGCGGGCTGCGCCTATGCCCAGCTTGTCCAGCGGGCAGGCGACATCGACTGGCGCGCGCTCGAAGGGGCGCGGACGGTCGGACTCACCGCCGGGGCCTCGGCACCCGAGGTTCTGGTCGAGGAGGTGATCGACGCCTTCCGCGCCCGCCACGAGGTGACGGTCGAGACGGTGGAGACCGCAACCGAGCGCGTCTCCTTCAAGGTACCCCGCATCCTGCGCGAGCCGGCGGCATGAGTCACGGCTCGGGCGGGGCGGCGGAGCGCCCGCGGGTCGAACTCTTCGCCTATACCGACGGGGCCTGTTCCGGAAATCCGGGGCCGGGAGGCTGGGGCGTGCTGCTGGTTGCGCGCGAGGGCGGCAAGGAGGTGCGCAGGCGGGAGCTTTCGGGCGGCGAGGCGGTGACGACCAACAACCGGATGGAACTCACCGCGGCGATCGAGGCGCTCGAGGCCCTGAAGCGGCCGACGACGATCACCGTGGTCACGGATTCGAACTACCTGCGCGACGGCATCACCCGATGGCTTGCCGGCTGGAAGCGCAACGGCTGGAAGACGGCCGGGCGCAAGCCGGTGAAGAACGAGGACCTCTGGCGCCGGCTCGACGAGGCGGCTTCGCGGCATGACGTGCGCTGGGAATGGGTGCGCGGCCATGCGGGACATCCGGAGAACGAGGCGGCCGATGCCCTCGCCCGTGCCGGCATGCGCCCCTTCAAGCCGGAGAAGCCGGCACGCGCCGCACGATCCTGAAGCGGCGGACTTCCGCACGTTCCGATCACAACTGCGGCGAGGTGGGTCCACCCGCCGGAACGGCGGCAGGTGTGCCGCGTTCGGAGAGGCAAGGTCGGGGAATGTTCTCGTCCGGCGCCTCGACCGGGGCGCACCAAGGAGACCGACATGGATAACAAGGTGATCAACGAATATCTCGACCAGTGGCTGCGCGACGCGCATGCCATGGAAGAGCAGGCCGAAACGATGCTGACGAGCCAGGCCGGGCGGATCGAGAATTATCCCGAGCTCAAGGCCAAGGTCGAACAGCATATCCGCGAGACCCAGTCGCAGGGCCAGCGGATCCGCACCTGCCTCGAGCGCCGCGGCAGCTCGACCTCCGGGGCCAAGGACATGGCCGCCAAGTTCACCGCGATGATGCAGGGCCTGAGCGGCACGGTGATGGCCGACGAGGTCCTGAAGGGCGCGATGGCGAGCTACACCTTCGAGCATTTCGAGATTTCGGCCTATCGCGAACTCGCCGCCGCCGCGGAACTCGCCGGCGACGCCGAGACGAAGCAGGTGGTGGACGCGATCCTGCGCGAGGAGCAGGCGATGGCGGACTGGCTCTACGAACATCTCCCGCAGGTGACGCGCCAGTTCCTGGAGCGGAGCGCAACGGAGGGTTCTTCGGCGAAACGCTGAGGCCCGGAAATCCTGAGACGGCCGGCGCGGGCCTCGCTCGCGCCGGTTTCCCGTGTCAGGCGGTGGCGGCGGCTTCGCTCCGCCCTGCCATGTGCAGCGCCCTGACGAGGGTCCGCGCACGCTCGCGCCCGGTGTGACGGGCAAGCGCCGTCGCGCGGGCAGCCCCGGCCATCGGATCGCGCAGGCCCGCGCCGGCATCGAGGGCGGCCAGCACATCCTCGCTCCGGTCGGCGACGAGGATGCTTTCGCCTGGCGTGAAATAGGTCTCGAGGCCTGCCCAGCGGTCGGTGATGGCCGGCGTGCCGCAGGCGGCGGTCTCGAAGAGGCGCACGCTTGGCGCCCAGCCGGTCCGCACCATGTCGGCCCGCGTGACGTTCAGCGTCCAGTGCATTGCCGAGTAGAAATCCGCATGTTCCGCCGGCGCGAGATGCGTCATCCGCTCGACATTCTCCGGCCAGGCGAGGTCGGCGGGATACTGCGGACCCGCCACCACGAACCGCAGATCGGGCCGGCGCCGCGCCGGTTCGATCAGCAGCCGTTCAAGTGCGGGCTGCCGGTCGGGACTGTAGGTGCCGAGATAGCCGAGATCCCAGCGGATCGCGGCGCCGGTCGGGCGGTATGAATCGGGATCGACGCCACAGGGGAGAGCCACCGCCTGCCGTGCCCCGAAACCGCGTTCGAGCCGGTCGAGGACCGGGCCGCCGGTGAAGGAGAAATAGCGGTCGAACTCCGGGATCAGCGTCCGGTCGAGATAGTCGCATTCCCCCCGCTCCACCGCGGCAAGGGTAACCGGCGTGTCGATGTCGTAGAACCCGACCGGCCCGGCGGCGAGGTCGAGGACGAGCCGCGCCACCGCCACGCCCTCCGGCACGTAGGAGCCGATGACGACGGCATCGGCCGCGGCGATCATGCCCCCGAACCGGTCGCGAAGCTGGTCGAGCCCGCCATAGAGATGGAGGGCGCAGAAACCGGGCGCCGGCAGGTCGCGGTTCTCCGCATACCAGGGCACATCGCGTTCGAGGAAGACCGCCTCGTGGCCCAGCGCGTTCAGTCCACGCAGCAGCGCCCGGTAGGTGGTGGCATGGCCGTTTCCCCAGGACGACGAGAGCGAAAGGCCGAGGAAGACGATCCGCATCAGGCCGCCTCCGCCTTGCGCGCGCGCCACCGGCCGAGCACCCGCTCGACCTCGAGGGCGCGAAGGTCATAGGTATGTTCGGCAAGGACCCGCGCCTGCGCCGCCTCGCCAATCTCGCGCGCCCGCTCGGGCGTCAGCGTCCGCATCGCCTCCGCCACATCGGCGCCGTCGCGCGCGACGATGATCTCGCGACCGGGAGCGAGGATCGTCTCGATCCCCTCCCAGGCGTCGGTGATGATGCAGGCGGCGGCGCCCGCCGCCTCGAAGATGCGGGTGGCGGGGGAGAAGCCGCGGGTCGCCATCGACTCGCGGCTGATGTTGAGGACCGCGCGCGGCGTGCAGTTGAAGGCGTTGTGCTCGGCCGTCGGCACATGGCCGAGGACGCGCAGGTTGGGCGGCACGCTCCCCTGCTCCCAGCCGGCACCCCCGAGAAGGAACGTGAGGTCGGGCAGCGCGCGGGCGGGTTCGAACAGGAAGGTCCTCACGCGGGCCTCGCGGTCGGGCAGCCGGTTGCCGAGGAAGGCGAGGTCGCATTCATAGCGCGGGTCGGGCGGCACCGGATGATGGGTGGTGGGATCGAGGGCGTTGAAGATCGAGACACAGTCCCGGGCGCCGCGCTCGCGGTACTCGGCCTCGATCGCGGCACCGCCGCCATAGGTGAGAACGCCGTCAAGTGTCGGCAGGGCGCGGGCGAGCGGCTGGTCGGGATCGGCGGCGAGATCGGCAAGCGTCGCCGGCGCATCCACGTCCCAGAACACGCGGAGCGCCCCCGGCCGCGCCGACTCCATGACGGCGGCGAGGATTTCCTCGTCGAGCACGCCGACGCCGCTTGCCTTCACCACCAGATCGGCGTGTGCCGCCTCGGCGGCCACGGTGCTGAGCCCCTCCGCATCGGGCTGCCAGACGACGACGCGGCACCAGTCGGGCGGCTCGATGTCGCGCCGCTCCTGCCGGCCGAAGGCGTCGGGCTCGTAGAAGGTCACCTCGTGCCCGCGGGCAGCGAGGGCATGGATCAGGCCGCGGTAATAGGTGGCGGCCCCGTTCCAGTAGGAGGAGAGGAGGCTCGACCCGTAGAACGCGATCTTCATGACTGGCTTGCTCCGACGGCAGGGCGGCGCACATCCGCGCCGAGAAGGGCGAGAAGCTCGTCCGCGCGGTGGCCGCAGGTGTGGCGCTCGAGGATGCGCGCCCGCCCGCTCGCGGCGATTCCGGCGGCGAAGGAGGGATCGGCGAGGATGCTCCGAAGTGCCTCCCGCATCTCCGCGCCATTGCGTGCGACGAGGTAATCCTGTCCCGGCCGGAACAGCCCCTCGCGATCCTCCCAGGGCGCCGAGACGAGGGGAATGGCGCAGGCGAGCGTTTCGAACATCCGGATCGTCGGGATGCCGGGCAGCGCCTCGGCATAGGGTCGGCGCGGGACATGGACGGTGACGCGGTGGCGGGCGAAGGCGGCCGGGGCATCCGCATTGGCGATCCTTCCGGCAAAACGGAGGCCCGCATCACGCACTGCCGCCTCGGCCTCGGGCGGGTAGCGCACGCCGTGGATCGTGCCGGCGAGACGCAGGTCGCGGGCGGGGCCGATCAGGAATTCCTCGAGCTCCGCCGTGCGTTCGCCGTCGCCCCAGTTGCCGATCCAGACCAGATCCGCCTCGCGCGCGACCTCCGGCAGCGGCCGGAAGAGTTCGGTGTCGGCCGCCTCGTGCCAGACATGGACCTGATCGGCCCAGCCGCGTGCGCGATAGACCTCGGCCAGCACCGCGCCGAAGGCGAGGACGCCATCGTAGCCGTCGAGTTCGAACCGCGCGAGTTCCTCGGGGGCCGAGACCGCCCGGTGATGCGTGTCGTGGAAGAGGAGGCGCCATCGCGCGCCGCCTGCCCGTCTGCGCCCGAGATGGGCGACGATCGCGGCGTCGGTCCATTCATGGACGACGACGACATCGGCATCCTCGACGATGGCGTCGATGTCGCCGGTTCCCTCGTAGGTGACGCTGACGAGTTCGGGAAAGGCACGGTGGAAGGCGGCGAGCGCGCCGGTTCCGGCTTCGGCGAGGAGGTTCATCCGGCTCCACCCGTCCGCCGGTTCGGCAGCAACGGCGGCATGGCCGCGCGCGATCAGGGCCCGGATCAGGCCGCGCTGGAAATGGGCGTTGCCGTGGTTCCAGTCGGAGACGAGGGAATGGGTGAGAAAGACGAACTTCATGGGGAATTCATGCTGACAGGCGGCGGAGCGCAAGCGCGTCGCGATAGGCAGCATCGAGCCCCTCGAGCTGGCGTCGGAGCGAGTAGCGCCCCGCCCTGAGTTGCGCATTGCGGCCGAGCCGGAGCCGGAAGCCCGGATCGGCGATCAGCGAATTGACGGCGCGCGCCGCCTCCTCCGGCCGGGCGGGATCGACGAAGAGGGCAGCGCCCTCCCAGATCTCGCGGAAGGTCGGGATGTCGGACAGGACGAGTGCCGCCCCCGCCGATGCCGCTTCGAGCACGGCGAGGCCGAACGGCTCGTAGAGCGAGAGCGAGACGAAGATCGAGGCGCGTCCGTAATGCTCCGCCATCTCCGCCGCATCGAGGGCGCCGACGAGGCGCAGATGCTCGGCTCGCACGGTCTCTCCCGAGGGACCGCAGGCAGATCCGGCAGCCAGTACCGGCCAGTCGATCCCGGCGGCGGCGGCATCGAGAGCGGAGAGGTTCTTGCCCTCGTCCCACCAGCGGCCGGCCGCGAGCACCTCGGGTGCCTTCCGCCGCACCGGCCCCGGCCGCGCCGCGTTCGGCACCACCCGCAGCGAGGGCAGCGGCCCGTGCAGCGCGCCGAGATCGGCCGCGAAGGCGGCGCTCGGCACGATCGCGACCGAGGCGCGGCGCAGGCCCCGCGCGCTGAGCCGCTTGTGCCATTCCCATTCGGGCGGCAGCGCGGTCCGGCGCACCGCCCGCCACCAGCTCGCGAGGCAGGAATGCGCGGCAACCACCGTCTCGGCCGGGAAGTTGGCGGCACCGAGAAGCGCGGGCGCGTTGAGATGGAGAAGGTCCGCCTCCACCGCCGCCACCCGCCGACCGAGGTCCTGCGCAAGCGCCGTCGCCGCCGCGGCATCCGCAACCGTCCAGTCGAGCCGGTCGTCGAGCCAGTCGAGATGCACGCCGGCCGCCGCCGCTTCCTGCTGCTTTCCCGGACCCGGCGCGGGGCCGAGGCCGATCAGCGTGACCTTCACCCCGCGCGCGGCAAAGCCCGCGGCGACATCCATCGCATAGCGCCAGATGCCGCCCACCGCATCGGTGGTGATCGCGAGCCGACGACCCTTCAGGACCGGGATCACTGCGCGGCCTCCAGGATTGCGAGTTCCGCGGGACGCTGGTCCTGGATGTCGCTCCAGCGGTCGAACGCCCTGAGATAATGCGCATGCGCCCGCTCCCAGGCGAGATCGTCGGGCTCGCCCCATAGGCGCCGGTATTCGGGCGACGCCGGATAGGGATAAAGCGGCACCGGGTCATTGGCCCAGACGCCATGTGCCTGCAGATGCTCGCGCCAGCGGGCGATCTCGGTCAGGTCGTCGCCCGCGCTCTTGAGGAGGTTTGCCTGGACGAAGGGCACGTGGCGGCGGGTCTCGATCAGGAGTTCCGCGAGTTCGTCGTTGTCGAGCTTGCAGCGTTTCATCAGCGCCGCCCTGCCCTCGACCGAGAGGCTCTCGACGCCCGCCTCCACCGAGACGCAGCCCGCCCGACCGAGGAGTTCGATCTGCGCGGGCTTCCAGATGTCGATCCGGGTCTGGATGCCGAACTGCACGTCCCGCTCCGCCAGGGCCATGAGGAGATCGTCGCGGGGCAGGAAGATCTCGTCGATGAAATAGAGATACCGCGCGCCCTGGGCGATCAGCCCGTCGATCTCCGCCAGCAGCGGGGCGAGGTCGCGCCGCCGGTACCTGTCGCGGAAATCGAGTTTCGCGCAGAAGGTGCAGGCATAGGGGCAACCGCGGCTCGCCTCCACCTCCGCGCCGGGTCCTTCGGGGGGGCGTTCGAACCGGTGGTGATGATGGTGATGCCGGGCGATCCATCCGTCAGGCCAGCGAAGCGGCGGATGGTCGGTGAAGCGGCTCGCCCGCTGGGTGCCGTTGACGCGCAGCGTGTCGCCCTGCCACCAGGCGGTGCCGGCGACTGCTGCCGGATCGCCCGCCGACGCCAGCTCCGCCACGGCTTCCTCGCATTCACCCCGGATGACGATATCGGCGGCGAGCTTCTTCAGCACCGGTCCCGGTGTCGTCGAGCCATGCGGCCCGACAGCCACCACCCGGCCGCCGCGCCCGGCAAGTGCGCGGATGAAGCCCCGAGGCACCCGGAGCTCAGGTTGCGGGCAGCGCCAGAAGAGATAGGTGGGTGCCGTCGTCACCACGGTCATCTCCGGCGCGTAATCCGCCACCGCCTCCGGCAGCGCGTTGCCGCGCGCCTCGCCAAGCTGGCCGTCGAAGATCTCCGCCTCGTGGCCCGCTGCTTCCAGCATTGCCCTGGCGTAGCCGAGTTCGAGTGGAAGATGGGGATCGCGGCAACCGAAA
>JAJUJF010000118.1 GCA_029265455.1 Paracoccaceae bacterium
CAGTTGCTTGAAATCGACGGCGAACATCGTCTGCATGGACGCTTCGTAATTCGTACCCGCATGGGAAAACTTCTGGGTGAACGCGAGGTCGGCACCGGTTATCGAAAGGTGATGTCCTGTCGCGATATCCGCCCCCTCCCCTTCGGCAGCCGCATAGGAACGGGTCGTTCCGTAGCCTATCGTGACCAGCGGATGATCGACGACTTCCACGCTCAGACCGGTGGCTACCTCCGGCGCCAGTCCTTCGGCGGAAGCGGTCGCGGCAGCATCGATTGCAAATGTGTCCGAATCAGGCTCGCTGTCCTCACGCGCTCCATTCCACGGGAGCCAGGCGCTCATCAGCTTGGCAAACGCGAGCGTGTATTTCACGGCGAAATCGAATGCATTCTCCGTGACGCGCGCGAGATCCAGGATACCCATGACCGTCTTGGTAAACAGGAACAGCATCTTGTCCAGGATCATCGCCCTTCCCTCGCTGCAAACCGTGATTGAATACAAGGCGATGCCTGCGGAACAAATGTCTCAGTCGATATAATCCGGTCGGGCAGGCTCATCCCTAGGCATTATACCCCGACTCTCCGCCACCTCCATCGGAGTTGCCATGTGCCGAGCTTCCTCATCCCCGGGGTTCGCCTTTCCGGCAGCGCACCACACATCGTATAGCGAGCTGATGGTGCCTTTTCTCACCTGGGGGCCGAAGCTCAACTCTGAGCTGTTGAACAGTAGTCGTCTTACTGCGCACTCCGAAGCTTGATGATCGGCTAGACCGCACCTGCCGGATTTGTTAACCTCCACTCGAACGTGGGGTGAAGACTTCAAGATATTTGCAAGTATGGGGGTTAGCCATGTCCCAGAGAGGCAACAGGCGGACTCTGCTTATAGTTGACCATCGCCCATTGCGGCGTGCGCTTCTGGCACACTTCCTTGAGGAGTTCGCGGCAAGGAACGATCTGACCATCGTTCCGCGCGAGGACGTCGGGAATGCCCAGGATGAACTGGTATCCTGCGCGCTGGTGATCTTCGCGCTCGACAGTCACGGACCCGGTGATCCGGCTTTGCGTAGAACCTTTCCTGACCTCCCGGCGAATGCACTGCGGCCTCCCCTGGTCTTCGTCGCGGAGCAAGGCGATATCGACGATGCCCGGCATGCACTGGAGATGGGGGCCTCCGCCTATATCCCGATGTCGACCTCCGAGGACGTGTTCTTTCTCGCGCTGCGGTCCGTGCTCTCGGAGGGCTCGTTTTTTCCCGTGGACATCTTGCGGAAGATCATAAGCCAGGCGCCCATGATCCGATCAGGAACCGATGAGATCTCGTCCCGTACCACCGGCAGTCTCAACGGCCGGTGCCCCGGAGCGAGCCAGACGGACCAGAGTTCGCGGCTGCCGCTACACCGGGATCCCCCGCCCTGTCGGGAACAATCCATTCCGGAACTCGCGCCGATGGAGAGTCTCACCTCCCGACAACGTCAGGTACTCGAAGGGCTTCGGCGAGCCTGGTCGAACAAGGAGATTGCCCGCGCGCTCAACATGTCGGAGGCCACGGTCAAGGTGCATGTCCGGCAGGTAATGCGCAAGCTCGGGGCGTCCAATCGCACCCATGCAGCCATTCTGGCTGCGCCAAACGGTGCTTCCAGCCGACCGGACACCACGTCGGGCGGCATCAAGATCATTCAAGTGACGCACCGCCCGCCACCGGGATCCGGCGCTGTGGAAGTCCGGGAGCAACATGCTCCCGAAAGCCCCATGCCGGATATCCACGCCTGATTCATCAAACAGGCGAATGTCGGAGCGGGCGCCATTGCCGGCTTCTGGCTTGCCGAGCCAGCCGTGCACCTTGGGCCACACTCCCGAGAGGATCGTTCTCACGCCGCGTATGCGTTTGTCCTCGGTGCGGTTCACGAATGCCGATATCGCTGCCGGGAACGGCGTTCTGAAACACGGCGTGGCAGGCGCGCTCTTCCGGCCTGAGGCCAGCGGCGGCGCACAGGCATAGCCTCAGGCCTCGGCCCGCTCCGGCGTGCGTTCCTTCCTTTCACGCACGGATACCGGTGCCGAGAGATCGTCGATGATCGGACAGTCGGGCCGGTCATCTCCGGCGCAGCAGGCCACGAGATGTTCAAGCGTACGCTGCATCGAGGCGAGTTCCTCGATCCTGGCCTGCAGCGCAGCAATATGGTCTTGCGCGATTGCCTTCACCTCGGCGCTCGATCGCTCCCTGTTGCGCCAGAGCGCCATCAGGGCCTGAATCTGGGCGATCGAGAAACCGAGATGTCGCGCACGGCGGATGAACGCCAGGGTGTGGATTTCCTTCTCGCCATAGACCCGGTAGCCGTTCGCCGTGCGGCGTATCCCCTCCAGCAGGCCGATGCTCTCGTAGTAGCGGATCATCTTCTGGTGGACACCGGACGCCTTCGAGGCCTGACCGATATTCATGGTTTTCCTCCTTCTCAGGCGGTTGCGGGTTCGGCAACGCGCGCGTCGCGACGGACGGCTGACCATGGTGCGAAACGCCTGAGGCGGAGCGCGTTCGTCAGGACGCTGACGCTCGAAAGTGCCATCGCCACAGCCGCGAAGATCGGCGAGAGCAGGATGCCGAAGCCGGGGTAGAGAACTCCCGCTGCAACCGGGATCAACGCCGTGTTGTAGGCAAAGGCCCAGACGAGGTTCTGGCGGATATTTGCCATGGTCGCCCGGCTGAGGGCGAGAGCGTTGACCACACCGCGCAGATCCCCGGACATCAGCACGACTTCCGCTGCTTCGATCGCGATATCGGTTCCGGTACCGATCGCGATGCCGACGTCGGCCTGCGCGAGCGCCGGTGCATCGTTGATGCCGTCGCCGACGAAGGCCACACGGACGTCGCCCGCCTGCAGCGCCCTGATTGCCTCGACCTTGCCGCCGGGCAGCACCTCGGCCACGATCTCGTCGATCCCGAGGCGATCGGCAATGACGCGTGCCGTCCGGGCATTGTCGCCGGTGATCATGACGACCTCCAACCCCTGCTCATGGAGGGCCTGGATCGCGGCCGGCGTGGTCTCCTTGATCGGATCCGCAACCGCGAGGATGGCTGCAAGTCGCCCATCGATTGCCGCGTAGAGCGGAGTCTTTCCCTCCGCGCCGAGCCGCTCCGCCCCGCTTGCAAACGGAGCAAGGTCCAGCCCCATCTCTCGCATCAGCCGCCCGGCTCCTGCCGCAACCTTGCGGCCGCCGACAGTTGCCGTGATGCCGAAGCCGGGTCGCGCCTCGAAGTCATGTGCCTCGGGCAGGATTTCGACCTCGGCGCGCGCCGCCGTCACGATGGCCGCCGCAATCGGATGCTCCGAACCCGCCTCGGCGGCGCCGATCAGGCCAAGGACCTCCTTCCGCTCGAACCCTTCCGCGACTTCGAGATCGGTGAGTGCTGGCTGGCCGCGGGTCAGCGTGCCGGTCTTGTCGAGGGCGACCACTTCCACATCACGCAGGGTCTGGAGCGCCTCGCCCCGTCGGAACAGGATACCGAGTTCCGCCGCCTTGCCGGTGCCGACCATGATCGAGGTCGGAGTCGCGAGGCCCATCGCGCAAGGGCAGGCGATGATGAGCACCGCGACCGCGTTGACGAGCGCGAAGGTGAGCGCCGGCTCCGGCCCGAAGACGAGCCATGCAATGAAGGTGAGCGTTGCCGCCGCGATCACGGCGGGCACGAACCAGAGCGTCACGCGATCGACCAGCGCCTGGATCGGCAGCTTGTCAGCCTGGGCCTCCTCGACCATGCGCACGATCTGGCTGAGGAGGGTGTCGGCGCCGACCCTGGTGGCGCGATAGGTGAAGGAGCCGGTCCTGTTGATCGTGCCGCCGATCACCTCGTCTCCCCTGGCCTTCGCCACCGGCACGGGCTCTCCGGTAATCATCGCCTCGTCGACGAAACTCGCCCCCTCGAGCACCTCGCCATCCACCGGGATCTTCTCGCCGGGCCGGACACGGATCGTGTCGCCGGCAACAACCTCTTCGATCGGAAGGTCGCGCTCGGCGCCGTCGCGCAGAACCCTTGCCGTCTTTGCCTGGAGCTTGAGCAGACCGGTGATCGCGGCGGAGGTGCGGCCGCGGGCGCGCGCCTCGAGCCAGCGGCCGAGCAGAATGAGCGTGACGATCACTGCCGACGCCTCGAAATAGACATTGGCCGAACCGGCCGGCAGCAGGCCCGGCAAGAATGTGGCGACGACCGAGTAGCCCCAGGCCGCGGAAGTGCCGAGCATCACCAGGCTGTTCATGTCCGGCGCCAGCCGCCGGAGCGCTGGCCAGCCCCTGGCAAGGAACTGCCGGCCGGGGCCGAACAGCACCAGGCTCGCGAGCACGAACAGGATGATGTGGATCGTCTGCTGGCTCATCATCCCGAGCAGCCAGCCATGGAAGGCCGGGACGAGATGGCTGCCCATGTCGATGATGACGATCGGCAGGGTCAGCGCCCCGGCCAGGATCACCTGGCCCTTCAGGTCTTCCGCTTCCTGTTCCCGCGCCGCCTCGCGCTCGGCGCGGGCTTCGGTGCCATCTTCCGTCAACCTGGCGGCATAGCCCGCATCGGCGATGGCCGCGATCAGCCGCGCGGATGTGACGGTGCCCGCAACCAGCCGCACAGTCGCCGTGCCCGCGGCAAGGTTGACTGTCGCCTCGACCACGCCGGGGAGCGCCCTCAGCGCCCGTTCGACGCGGCCGACGCAGGAGGCGCAGGACATGCCCTCGATCGTGAGCTTCACCATGTCGGTCCGGGTCTGATAGCCTGCTGCCTCGATGGCGGAGACGATGTTCCCGACATCAATCTGCGCATCGGCCCGCACCCGGGCGCGTCCCGTGGCCAGGTTGACGCTTGCATCACGGACGCCCGGCACCGCCTCGAGGCCGCGCTCGACCCGGGCAACGCAGGAGGCGCAGTGCATCCCCTCGATGCCGATGTCGATCACCCGGGCGTCGCCCGTGAGTTCCATGCCCTGCCGTCCGTCCGGCATCTTCGTTACCTCCGCTTGTCGCGATTGCGGTGAACATGGGGTTTCCCTCCGTGGGAGGGTCAAGCCCTCGCCCTGTCATTTTTCCGGCATTCCGGAATGCCCGTGCGGAAACCCGCCTTTTCTCCTGATGGCAGTCGAGGTCTTGTGACCCGGGCCCGTCCTTGCCGGCCGGGGGCGGTCATGCCACAAGGCGGGCCGTTCCTTCCCGTGGCTTGTCGAGGTCTCCATGGTCCGTGCCGTCGTGATTTCTGCTGCCGCCGCCCTCGTGATCGGCATCGGGGGCGTCTACTGGTTCACCCGGTCGGGCGACGACGGTTTCGAACCCTGCCGGCGCGGTCAGGTTGCAGGCGGGCAGGCGGCGATCGGCGGGCCGTTCAGCCTGGTCGATACCGAGGGGCGACGCGTGACCGAGGCCGACGTCATCACCGGGCCGACGCTCGTCTATTTCGGCTACTCCTTCTGCCCGGATTTCTGCCCGATGGATCTGACCCGGAACGCGGGCGTCGCCGACCGGCTCGCCGAGGAGGGGAAGGAGATCGGCCAGGTCTTCATCAGCGTCGACCCCGCCCGCGACACGCCGGAGTCGCTGAAGGAATTCACCGGATACATCCATCCCGACCTCATCGGCCTCACCGGGACGGAGGAGGAGGTCGCGGCGGCGGCGCGGGCCTACAAGGTCTATTTCCGCCTCGGCGACACGTCGGACGAGTTCTACCTGGTCGATCACTCGACCTTCACCTATCTCATGGACCCGGAGCACGGGTTCCTCGAATTCTATCCCTCCGACATGGATCCCGAGGCGATGGCCGAGAGCGTCGCCTGTTACGTCGAGCGGATCTGAATCCGGGCCTTGGGGAGAGCGTGGGCCGAAGGCGCCCACGCGTGAAAACCCCATCAAGCTCTTGATCTGCAAGGCAAATCAAAAGCTACCCAAGTGTTAACGCCCCGTGGGCCGGGAGGCTCCGGGGACACCCGCCGGCGGCCGGATGCGGCGGCAGTTTCCGCCCCTGTCGCGGCCGCCATGCGCGGGGAGAACTTCAGACCACGAACAAGGGAGAGAGGCAGACCATGCAGAAACGCGAACTGGGCCGTTCGGGGATCGCGATCGCGCCCCTCGTCTTCGGTGGCAATGTCTTCGGCTGGACCGCCGACGAGGACCGTTCCTTCGCCCTGCTCGACCGTTTCGTCGAGCGCGGCTTCAACGCGATCGACACGGCGGACGTCTACGCGTCCTGGGCCCCCGGCCTGAGCGGCGGCGAGTCGGAGACCGTGATCGGCAACTGGCTCGCGCGGCGCGGGCGGCGCGACGACGTGGTCGTGATGACCAAGGTCGGGATGTGGGACTCGCGCAAGGGCCTCACGGCCGCCAATATCGAGGCGGCGGTCGAGGACTCGCTCAGGCGCCTGCGCACCGATTATCTCGACGTCTATTTCGCGCATGTCGACGACGAGAGCGTCCCGCTCGAGGAAACCCTCGGCGCCTTCGCGAAACTGGTGGAATCCGGCAAGGTCCGCGCGATCGGCGCCTCCAACTACACGGCAGACCGCCTCGGCACGGCGCTCGCGATCTCCCGCGACCAGGGCCTGCCGCGCTACGAGGTGATCCAGCCGCTCTACAACCTCTATGACCGCGCGGATTTCGAGAGCGGCCTCGCGGGCGTGGCACAGGAACACGACCTCGGGGTGGTGAGCTATTTCTCGCTCGCGAGCGGGTTCCTCACCGGCAAGTACCGCAAGGCCGAGGATCTGGAAGGCAAGCCGCGGGCCGCGTTCCTCGGCAAGTATTTCGACGAGCGCGGACAGCGGGTGCTCGACGCACTGCTCGCAGTCGCGGAGGAGGTCTCGGCCCGCCCCGCGCAGGTGGCGCTCGCCTGGCTCCTCACCCGCCCTGCCCTCACCGCGCCTATCGCCAGCGCCACCGATCTCGGCCAGCTCGACGAGCTGCTCGATGCGGTGGATCTCACGCTGCCGGAAGCGGCGCTGGAGAGGCTGGCGACGGCGAGCCGATAGTACCACATTCCAAGGCCCGGTCAGGAAAGATCGGGCCTGCTGAAGATCTGGTTAGAAGCCTGACTCCGACGGCGTCCGCACCCCTGTCCTGCCCGTGCCGGATATCAAAGGCTGTGAGTCTGGTCATTCATCGGGTCCAACCTGTTTCGTTCAGCTCCGCCACCACGCCGCCATATCCCGGAAACAGCCTGCTCTTACCGTAACCCGCTTTGATAAGAGCCTCCCTCAGAGCCGCACGCTCCGAAGCCGGTAATTTAAGGCGAACGATAGTATCCTCCTGCACTGGCTCTCCATTTTCCTTGAAATGTTTTACCAGCCTTTGTTCCAGAGGATCTCTATTTACTTGGATCATCGCAATTTCTGAATTTTGAGGGAGCATTCCGAATGAGCAAGCCTTTTCTATCCAGATACTAAAAAGCCCTCGCTGCGCCGCTAAATTCGGGTTGCCGAAGTACGACGGCGTTACGAACTTCAAAGGAATCGCTTTGGTGGTATATTTCAAATCACTAATGACTTCATGGTTGATGCACCAGACTTCTGAGTAAGAGCTAGCTGAGTCATCCCCATGAGCTGCAAAATAACAAGCGACAAGCGGATCAAATGTCCAGTCCAAGAGCCGCGTTGGCAGCCCGTAATGTTGAGCTAAACCTGCCACCTCCAGTAGTTCATTGGGCAACCACTCTCGCACCGAATTCATCACGGCGCCAGTGATCGCCCACTCTTGGTTCAGATCATCACGAAAGCACGATGTAGGCGGCAGCATCAGCCCATTTCGATCCGCCAGTCTATAAAATCGGCGTAGAGCCTCCCACTCCACCATCTGCTGAAACATCTCCATCGAGCGCTGCTCTTGGAGCGGCATTTCCAAGCGAGCTACGTGATAAAGATCCCTCATCTTGTTGAGGCGAAGTGCGCTAGGAACAAGCAGGTGGTTGCTGTTCGCTTGGCCGCGGAAGACGAAGCGATGGAGCGGCAGATCGCTGGACCACACAGAAAGATAATGAAGCAGTTCTTTTGCGGAATTGCATACAATTTCTCGCAACAACTCCGCCAATTTGTGGTCCTTCCTTGGCGTAAAAGATGCTTAACCCTGCAGCGTCCGCACCTCCAGCCCCCCCTCCCCGCGGGTCTTCATCGCGGCGACGGCGGCGATGGAGGCAGCGGCGGTGGTGAAATAGGGAATGCGCGAGGCGAGCGTCACCGCGCGGATGTCGCGGGAGTCGGCGAGGGCCTGGGCGCCTTCGGTGGTGTTCATCACCAGCGCGATCTCGCCGTCCTTGAGGCGGTCGACGATGTTGGGCCGGCCCTCGTAGACCTTGTTCACCGG
>JAJUJF010000202.1 GCA_029265455.1 Paracoccaceae bacterium
GCTCCACCCGAGGTGCTCGTGGTGAACTCCCCCGACCTCGTCCGTCGCCAGGCTCTGCCCAGGGGGCCGGGCGCGAAGCTGACCCTCGTGATACTCGCGGCCATGGTGCTGATGCTGGCGACCGGACTGGTGCCGGCCGTGATCGCCGGCCTGATCTCGGCCGGCGCCGTGCTCCTGTTCGGCATTCTCACTCCCGAGGAGATCTATCGGGCGATCAACTGGACCACGGTGATCCTGGTCGGGGCAATGATGCCGCTATCGACCGCCATCGCCGCGACCGGGGCCGCGCAGATGCTCGCCGAAGGCCTGATCGTCTTCGTCGGCGATGCCGGTCCCCGCGCCCTCCTCGCCGGGTTGTTCGTGCTGACGGCCATCCTCGGCCAGGTGATCTCCAACACCGCCACGGCCCTCATCATCATCCCGATCTCGGTGGTCGCCGCCTTCGAGATGGGCGTCTCGCCTCAACCGGTGCTGATCAGCGTCGCCGTTGCGGCGGCTGCCTCGTTCCTCACGCCGGTCGCCACGCCGACGAATCTCATGGTGATGGAGCCCGCCGGCTACCGTTTCGGCGACTACTGGAAGTTCGGTCTGCCGATGATGCTGTGGTTCTTCGTCGTGGCTGTCGGTTTCGTGCCCCTCGTCTGGCCATTCTGACGCGCAGGCTTCGGCGGTGAAATGACGATGCCATGTGCAGCAGGCAGTGCCTCCCTGACCCCTCATGTCCGAAGATCTTCGGAAGGGGATCGGACGAGTGGCAGAGGGAGCCGCTCGGCACTATCTCCCGCACGCGGCAACGCTGGTCCTTCCGGCTGCGGGTCGCGCAATTCCGGGCCGGGCAGCGAGGGTATCCCGATGGCTCTTCCGAAGAGCTTGATCGACATCCGCACCATCTATCTCGAGCCGGCAGTGGCGGACATCCCGCGCGGCCGGGAGATCCTGGTTAAGTATCCCGATGCCGAGTGCATCGAAGTGGGATCGCACTGGAAGATCCCCTTCCTGCACGGGAACGAGGGATCGGCGGAGGAGTGGCTGTGGATCAAGCGCGAGGTGCTCGTGCTCGGGACGAAGAAGTCGCTGAGCTTCCGCCCGAACGGACGCAGCGCCCATTTCATCGCGCCGTCGACATCGAACGGCTGCGCCATGGCCTGTGCCTATTGCTACGTGCCGCGGAGGAAGGGCTACGCGAACCCGATCACGCTATTCGTCAACATCGACGACATCTGCCGCGCGATCGCGCGGCATGCGGCGCGGCTGGGAAGGCTGCCTGCGCCCGACCAGATCGATGGAAGCCGCTGGGTCTATGACCTGGGTGAGAACGGCGATCTCTGCGTCGACGCCTCGATCTGCGACAATGTCCGGGACCTGGTTGCGCTGTTTCGCGGCCTGCCGAACGCGAGGGGTTCCTTCGCGACCAAGTTCGTCAACCGGGACCTCCTGGATTACGATCCGCAGGGCAACACCCGGATACGCTTCTCGCTGATGCCGGCGAACCTGGCGAAGGTCGTCGATGTGAGGACGTCACCGGTTGCCGAGCGGATCGCCGCGATCGACGATTTCGTGCGCGCCGGATACGAGGTGCATCTGAACTTCTCGCCGGTGATCGTTTGCGAGGGTTGGGAGGCGGACTACCGGCAGCTCTTCGAACAGCTCGATGTTGTGCTTTCACCCGCAGCGAAGGCACAGCTCCGGGCCGAGGTCATTTTCCTGACCCACAACGAGCAGCTGCACGAGGTCAACCTGGCGTGGCATCCGCGTGCGGAGGAAATCCTGTGGAGGCCGGATCTTCAAGAGGCCAAACGCTCCGAGAGCGGAATGCGCAACCTCCGATACAGGGCGGCGTGGAAGAAGCGGTGGCTGGCACGGTTCGAGGAGTTGCTCGGGCAGGAGATGCCTTATTGCGGCATCCGCTACGCCTTCTGAGCCGCAACCTCACATTCCACTGAGTCGGTACCGGCCGGATCCGTGATCTCGATCACCGGGAGGTGGGCCTGGTTGCCGGGAAGGTGTCGATCTCCGGATCAGGAGGTTCGAAGAGGACCACCGGTTCGATGATCCTGCATGCGCGGTTCCGGTGACGCAGCCGGAGTAGAGGGTCATGCTCACCGTCCGTTCCCGGTGCGTCACGCACTGCCCTCAGTCCTGCCGACTATGGCATCACCTTTCCTGAATCTTCCCTATCCGGGACCGCTTCTTCGACGCGGCAGCCCGGCCGGCTCTGCACGAGGGCGTGCTCCTGGCTGATGGTGGCTTTCCACCGCGCGCCCGGCTCGTCGCGGTTTTCGTGCTGCCCTTCGCTGGCTTGCCGGCCGGGCCCGCCTTGCGTCGCTTGCGCTTGCTGGCCGGTTTCGCTCCCAAACGCCGCCC
>JAJUJF010000168.1 GCA_029265455.1 Paracoccaceae bacterium
GAGCACGGGCCGCGGCGCGGCCATCCGCCCGTCGCTCGCCGCGGGCCGCAACCGCGAAGATGAAAGATCGTTAATCCTCGCGCGAGATGCCTGTCAGATGCGGCGTCCAGATGTGCCTCGTCCCCGCGCTCTTCCCGAGGGTGCGACAGTCAAGGAGATGCATTCATGAACCAGAGCGCCCTGTCCATACTGCGGAGGTCGCCGCGGAGCACCGTCGCGGCGACGCTGCTTGCGGCATCGACCGCCTGGATCGCGTGGTCGCCGGCGACGCTTGCCCAGACCGAACCCGGCGCCATCGCCGATCTCGTCGAGCGGGTGAGTCCCGCCGTCGTCACCGTCCTCTCCACCCAGGAGGCCCGCAGCGGCGTACGGGGCATGATGCCCTTCCCCTTCCCCGAGGATTCCCCCTTCGGCGAGTTCTTCCGCCGCTTCGGTCCCGAACTCATGCCGATGCCGCCCCAGGGCCGCGAGATGCCGCGTCGCTCGGGCGTGGGATCGGGTTTCGTCATCGAGAGCGACGGCTACATCGTCACCAACAACCACGTGGTCGAGGGGGCGGATACCGTCACCGTCCGCCTCGCCGACGAGCGCGAGTTCGAGGCGGAAGTCCTCGGCACCGACCCCCAGACCGATCTCGCCCTCCTCAAGATCGACGCCGAGGGCCTTGCCGAACTCGAGTTCGGCGACAGCGACGCGCTGCGCGTCGGTGATGACGTGATCGCGGTGGGCAATCCCTTCGGCCTTGGCGGCACGGTGACGCGCGGCATCATCTCGGCGCTCGGCCGCGACATCAACGCCGGGCCCTATGTCGACTTCATCCAGACCGACGCCTCGATCAACCGCGGCAATTCCGGTGGTCCGCTCCTCAATCTCGAGGGCGAGGTGATCGGCGTCAACTCCGCCATCTACTCGCCGACCGGCAACTGGGTCGGCGTGGGCTTCGCCATCCCCTCGAACACCGCCGCATGGGTGATCGAGGACCTGCGCGAGGACGGGGCGGTGGAGCGTGGCTGGCTCGGCGTCGCGATCCAGCCCGTGACCGAGGAGATCGCCGAGGCTCTCGGCCTCGACACGACCGCAGGCGCCCTCGTCGCCGATGTCGCCGCCGACAGCCCGGCGTCCGGCATGCTCGAGACCGGCGACATCATCCTCAGGTTCAACGGCAGGGAGGTGGCGGCGAGCCGCGACCTGCCGCGCATCGTCGCCGAGACCCCGCCCGGCACCGAGGCGGAGATCGAGATCCTGCGCGGCAACGCGCGCGAGACCGTCACCGTCGAGCTCGGCCGGCTCGATTCCGAACAGGTGGCCATGACCGGCAGGTCGGAGAGCCGCGGGCAGGGCGCGCTCTCCGACAGGCTCGGCGCCACCACCTCGCCGCTGACCCCGGAAGTGCGCGAGCGCCTCGGCATCGACTCCGAGGCAGAGGGGCTCGTCATCACCTCGCTCGACGGGACGGGCCCCGCCGCCGAGGCCGGCCTCGCCGTCGGCGACGTGATCCTCCGCGTCGGCAGCCAGCCGGTGCGTACGAACGAGGAGCTCGAGGCCGCGCTCGAAGCCCAGGGTGACGCCGCCCTCTTCCAGATCGAGCGCGACGGCTCGCGGCTCTTCGTCGGCGTCCGCCTCGGCTGAGCCTTCTGAGCCGAACCCGGCGCGGCAGTCCGCCGCCGCGCCGCCCGCATCTCGGGGAGGAGGAAATGTCCCGCCGCGTGCTGATCGTCGAGGATGACGAGGAGACCCGTGACTATGTCGCCAAGGGCCTGCGCGAGGCCGGCTACGCGATCGAGGCGACCGGCTCCGGCCGCGACGGCCTCGCGCAGGCGGTGGCGGGCGGGTTCGATGTGCTCGTCCTCGACCGGATGCTGCCCGATCTCGACGGGCTGAGCCTGCTCAAGTCGCTCCGGGCCGCCGGGATCGCCACGCCGGCGATCATGCTGACCGCGCTCGGCGCCATCGACGAGCGGGTGCGCGGCCTCAAGGCGGGCGCCGACGACTACCTCGTCAAGCCGTTCTCCTTCGCCGAGCTTTCCGCCCGGATCGAGGCCCTTCTGCGCCGCCCGGCCGAGACGCGCGAGGAAACCCGCCTCACCTGCGCCGATCTCGAGCTCGACCTCGTCTCCCGCACGGCGCGGCGCGGTGATCGCCGTTTCGACCTGCTGCCGCGCGAGTTCCAGATGCTCGAATACCTGATGCGGCGAAAGGGCAGGGTGGTCACCCGCACCATGCTGCTCGAAGGCTTGTGGGACTACCGGTTCGATCCCGGCACCAATGTCATCGACGTCCACATCTCCCGCCTCCGCCGCAAGGTCGATGTCGAGGGCGAACGCCCGCTGATCCGCACGGTGCGCGGCAGCGGCTACATGATCGCCGAATAGATGCGGCCCGCGCTCCGCCCCGCGCCGCTGCCTGAGCGGATGGCTGCCGGATAGATGCGGCTCAACGCGACCACCCGGCTGATCGCCGTCCACTTCCTGCTCGTGGCCCTCTCCACCGGCCTCGTCCTCGGCTTCGTCTACCTGCGGGTCGGCGGCGTCATCGATGCCGGGCAGCGGGCGGTGGTCGAGGCGGAACTGCGCGGCCTCGCCGACGATTACGCCCGCGGCGGTACCGCCGCCCTCGCCGCGGCGATCAGCCTCCGCCTCGAGGCGCCGCCGCAGGGCGACGCGGTCTATCTCCTTGCCACGCCGACCGGCCGGCGCATCGTCGGCAATCTTGCCGCCTGGCCGCCGACCGTCGCCCCCGGCTCGGGCTGGGTGACGCTCGAACTCTATCGCACCGACCGCAGCGGCCCGACCCAGATCTCCGCCCTCGCGCTCCGGCTGCCGCGGGGCGAACTGCTCCTCGTCGGCCGCGACGTCGCTTCCCGCGCCGCCTTCGACCGCACGCTTGCCGGGGCGCTGATCTGGGCCCTCGCGGCGATGGGGGCGCTCGCCCTCGTCACCGGCTGGCTGCTCGCCCGCCTCGTCGGCCGGCGCATCGCCGAGATCGACACCGCCGCGCGCGGGATCATGGCGGGCACGCTCGACCGCCGCATCGCCCTTCACGGCAGCGGCGACGAATTCGACCGCCTTGCCTCCACCCTCAACGCCATGCTCGACCGGATCGAGGCGCTGGTGGGCGACCTGCGCACCGTCACCGACAGCCTTGCCCACGATCTCCGCTCGCCGCTCGGGCGGCTGGTCGGTCATCTCCGCCTTGCCTGCGATGATGCCCTCCCCGAGGAGGAGCGGCTCGACCGCATCGCGCGCGCCCAGCGCGAGGCGGAATCCGTTCTCGCCACCGCCACCGGCCTCCTCGACATCGCCCGGGTCGAGGCCGGTATCGGTGCCGACCAGTTCGAACCCGTCGATCTCGGCCTTCTCGCCCGCGACCTTGCCGAACTATACGACGCCGTGGCGGAGGATCGCGGCCTGACGCTCGTCTGCGAGTCGTCGGACACCGGCCCCGTCGTCTCCGGCCATCGCCAGCTCCTCGCACAGGCCGCGACCAACCTTCTCGACAACGCGCTCGGTCATGCACCGCCGGGCTCGACGGTTGTCCTCACCGCCCGGATGGAAGGCGGCCGCCCGGTCCTCGCCGTCACCGATCGCGGCCCCGGCATTCCGGAAGCCGACCGCGGCCGCGTCCTGCAACGTTTCGTCCGTCTCGACCCCAGCCGCGGCGGCAGCGGCACCGGCCTCGGTCTCGCCCTCGTCGCCGCCGTCGCCCGCATGCACGGCACCGACCTCGTGCTCGAGGACGCAGATCCCGGCCTGCGCGCCACCCTGCGCTTTCCGGGAGAATGATCCCGCGCCTTGCCTCCCCCACGGCCGACGGCAGCGTGGGGCCAAGGCCGTTAACACTTGGGTAGCTTCTTCTTTCTGTGTAGAATCAATGGCTTGATCTGGTTTTCACGCGTGGGCGTTCCATGCCCACGGTCCCGCCTCCAGCCGCATTCCCCGCCGCGTGGAGAGTGGATCTTGCCTGCGGCGATCGGGGAGGGGAACAAGATGGGGCGTTTGCGCGTCGCCGGCATGGCAGCGCGCCTGCGCGGCCGCAACCGGGGAGCATCTTCTTGAGCACGGGCCTTCTTGCGCTACTCGACGACGTGGCGGC
>JAJUJF010000144.1 GCA_029265455.1 Paracoccaceae bacterium
CCTGGTTGCCGGGAAGGTGACGGTCTCCGGATCAGGAGGCTCTAAGGGGACCACCAGTTCGATGATCTTGCATGCGCGGTTCCGGTGACGCAGCCGGCGTAGAGGGTCATGCTCACCGTCCGCTCCCGGTGCGTCGCGCACTGCCCTCAGTCCTGCCGACTATGGCATCACCTTTCCTGAACCTTCCCTTTCCGGGACCGTTTCTTCGACGCGGCAGCCCGGCCGGCTCTGCACGAGGGCGTGCTCCTGGCTGATGGTGTCTTTCCACCGCGCGCCCGGCTCGTCGCGGTTTTCGTGCTGCCTTTCGCTGGCTTGCCGGCCGGGCCCGCCTTGCCTCGCCTGCGCTTGCTGGCCGGTTTCGCTCCCAAACGCCGCCCGCCGCTTCTCGGGCCGGTGCGACGGAACTGCCACCATGAGATGATCAAGGGACGGAGTCGAAGCCAGGTTATTCCGCCGAGCCCGATGGCGATCATCCCGACGGCACCGGCGACCATTGTCGTCGAGCCGAGACCGGGAGCGGCCGCCTCGGCGACAAGACCAAGAGCCATAGTGAAGACAAGAAGGAGAAGAGCGGGTCTGGCCATCGGGAAGAGCCTGTCAGGAATGGGGGAAGGCGCCCGGATCCCGTGCGCCCGGGCCGCTTTTCGCCCCAGGGGCAGGAGGAGGCAACCCGGGTTGCACTGAAACCGGCCGAAGGATCCGGCCGGCCATTTCGAGATCGGCAGCGCCATCGCGCCAGTTCCCGGAATACCTCGTCGACGCGCTCTCCTGCCGAGGTCCGGCTCGGTCGCGAGGGGGAGGCTACTTCCAGCTTCCAGCAGTAGCGCTTCTGCGTCAGGATTGGCCGGTCATCGGACCGGGCCGAGGTTGTTGATCCGGTTGTTCGCCAGACGTGCCGCCTCCTCTGATCCCCGGGCCCTTCAGGCGCATCGAGGCATGTCCTGCCTGCGCCCGGCGGGAAAGTGTCCCGCCTGTCCGGGACGATCGTGGACTCGGACAGGATTGAATGACAGGTCGGGTCCGGCCGTCACCTTTGCCTTCGGGCGCCCGGATACTTCATCTGCCATCCCTGCCGGCGGCGACGGGGTGCCCATCAGCGCATGGCGACGGGTTTTCCGGAAGGTCATCGGGCTCTTCCGACGGGGCATCAACTCCCGCGCCCGAGGGAGACAGGCGCGACCAGGAGGGCGGAGAAACGCAGGCGGCGAGGATCGCGCGCTTGACGAAGGAGTGTCGCCTCCGTAGCGCTGCAGACTGAACTCCATCCAGTCGTGGAGATTGCAGATGAAGGGCGACAAGCCGAACGCGCGCGGCCGGCGCGGCATCAGGAAGACAGTGCGAGCCGGAATACGGAAGGGCGGCGGCACGACAGGCCGTGAGGCGCGGCTTTCTGCGCGCGGCACGAAGGCAAGGCAGGCCGAGGCCGATACCGCAGCGGCTGCCCCTGCCGGTACCGTCCCGTCGGAGACGGCTTCTGCCGAGGCCACCTCTTCAACGGCCGGCACGGCCAGCTCCACTGCTGCCGGCGACGGGCCAGCGGCGGCCGAGACCACGGAAGGGATGGTGAAGGGGGGCGAGCAGCCACGGAAAGTTTCAGCCAAGGCTGCGTCAGCCACCGCTGGGGAAGAGGAGAATGTGGCCGCGGACTCCACGGCAGGGGCTGACAGCAATCAGGTGAAGCCGGCCGACGGTGCACCGTCAGTGGGCAGTGCAGCAGAGCGCGACTCCGCGGCGGCGCCGGCAGCAAGGGAAACTGACAAGGCCGCCTCCAGGGAGGCGTCACGGCGGCGCAGCGCGAAGAAGACTTCCACGGTTGATGAGGTAGCCGCGAAAAGAACGAAGACAGACGGCAATCATACAATTCCGGCATCCGGTGCCCGTAGACCTTCACGCTCAGGGACGGACCCGGCAGAGGCGGATGCGGCACCGGACACCGCCAGCTCCCGCCGCAGGTCGGGCAGTACCGCCGCGAAGACCGGTCCGGCCAAGCGGACGCGGGCGAAATCGGGCACGAACTCCGCCGGGAAGGCTTCGGAGGAGAAGGCCGGCGGGAAGAAGGCCGGGCAGGAGCCGCGGCCCGCGACAATACCTGCTCCCGAGGCGACGCCGGGGACGCCCTCCCCGGAACCGTCACGACCGATCGCCGAGGAACTCATGGATCCGGTTGCGCAGATGAGGGCGCTGGCGCATGACGCGGCGGCGCTCGGGGCCGAACTCGTCAGGGCAATGGCGGCTGCCCGCACGCCGGCCGCGCTCATCGAGGCGCAGATGCGCTATGGCCAGGCCGCATCGGCGCTCTGGATGCGTCAGGTCAGGCTCGCGATGTCGATCATACCTGCCTCGATGTCGCCTGTGTCGTTCGAGGATCTCGACGGCAACCTGCCCGAGTAGGGAGGTTGCAGGGAACGGGTGGGGGGGTTCCGGACCGTGCGGCGTCATGCCGGATGCCCGGCCCTCCGCATCTCGTCCGCTCGGCGTCCCCGCCTACTGTGCTTCTGAGCCCATTGCTGCGGTTCCGGGACTTCCCGGTGACCGGGCACGAGCACCTCCAGCCCTGCAGCTGATTGGCTACGGTCTCCTCGTCACGGTTTCCGCATTCTCCAGCATCAGCATGTCTGGCGGCACCGGCGAGATGCCAGACGATGGGTCCCGGGTCTATCATGCCGCGATTGCCCGACCGAAAGATGGCAGGGAGGATGCCGCCCGACCGGATCATGTCAGGCTCAAATGACTCCGCCACGTCGCGCGACGCGGCAAAGCTCGAAACACTGCCGCCCTTCGCCGTACCCGCAGCGTCACGGGCGAGCGAACACCCGATGAGGGTTGTCGCTTTGCGACGACGCCGGTGACCCGCGCCGAATTCTGGACAGCGAAGTTCGCGGCGAACCGGCTGCGGGACAAGAAGCTTCACGAGGCGCTCATCCGGCAAGGCTGGCGAGTAGCGACAATCTGGGCATGCGCGCTCCGGAAGCCGGCACAGGTGTTCGCCGCCTGCGAGCAACTGGCAGCCTGGCTCGACAGCAGTACGACAGCCATCGTGATCGGCGAAGAAGATGTCGTCTTGCCTGTGAATGGACCGCTGGCATCAAGCCTTGACGCATGACTTCCACGATTTGCTCGAGCGATGATGTGACGGACGTTGGCTCTCCGCTCCTTCCCTTCATTGTGCCCATGTCACCGAAGGCAACAGGTCGCTGTGTGCATAAGCACCATCATTTCGATGGGAAATGCTCATCGCCGGGCAGTCAGCAGATGCAATGCAATCGTGGCCCGAGAGACCGCTTCCAGCCATGCGGGGGCTGTGGTCAATGCTCAGCTCTCCCGCATGCATTACCTGGGCGCCGACCGTCATCTCGGAAGTGACATGAGGTGCGCCATGAGAAGGATCTGGCCGGGAGTGCTGGTTGCAGGCGCGCTTCTCCTTGCGGGACCGGCTGCGACGCAGGAGATCGAGGCTGATGTGGGCGGGGGCGAGGCTCTCGCCATCCATGTCTCGCCCGGCCAAGAGACCCGCACGCCGGGAGCGGTGACAGCCGACACCTTTGAGCTCTATGCACCGTCGCCGCAGCGCGAGATCGGCCGCGTCAGCATTCCCGATGACAAGCTCGCGGCGCTCCAGCAACCGCAGGGGCGGGATTGGCGCACCTTCCGCATCCACTGGGTATTCTGGCTCGCTGCCGCAGCGATCATTGTCATGGTCGCGGTGCTCGCGGCTTTCTTTTTCTGGCGTGGCCGGATCCGGATCGAGAGCGGGCGCTTCGGGCGCTGGGTGCCGCGCTTCCGGGCGGTCGAGCGCTTTGCCCACTGGATAACCGCCCTCTCCTTTATTGTGCTCGCGCTTTCCGGCCTGGTGGTCACCTTCGGCCGCACGCTGCTGATCCCGATCATCGGCCACGCGAGCTTCAGTTCGCTCTCCGAGGGCGCCAAGAACCTGCACAACTGGTCAGGCGCGCCGTCCACGATCGGGATAGTCCTGATACTTTTCCTGTGGGTGCATGATAACCTGCCGGAACGAGCCGACTGGGAATGGCTTCGGCAGGGAGGCGGCATGTTCGGCAAGGACACCTCCTTCCACCCCGAGACCGGACGTTTCAACGCCGGCCAGAAGCTGATCTTCTGGAGTGTTGTCCTCTTCGGCCTGGCCCTGGCGGTCAGCGGCTTCCTCCTGATGACCCCCTTCGCCTTCACCGGGATCGTCGGCATGCAATGGTCGCACGGGTTCCACGCGATCATTGCGATCCTGCTGTTCGCGGTCATCATCGCGCATATCTATATCGGCACCCTCGGGATGGATGGGGCGTTTGACGCGATGGGCGCGGCGAAGTTGACGAGAACTGGGCGCGCGAGCATCACCGCGGCTGGTACGAAAACGAGGTCCGGGAAAAACAGGAGGGGCAGAAGATCACGATACCGTCCCGGCCGAGTAAGACCGTCCCGTCTCCTGTCCGCGGAAGCATGCATACTACTCCCTCTGAGGGTCAGCGCTTCAGGTTCCGTCGCGCGCGATCGCCCAACCAAGCCGTCCATCCGGCGGCGCCGCATGTTCCACGCGTGCGCTGTCGGTCGAGAAGGCGTCCTTAGCCGGAACCGCAAGAAGGTCATAGCCGATACCGGCCAGGATCAGCGGGACAACGTAGAAGGCGGCGGCTGCAAGAAAGGCTTTCATGCTCATGCTCCTTCGATGGAAGCCGCCGGAGAGTACGGACGACGAGCCTCGCCGGCGGAGGTGTCGCCAGTCTCAAGGTCGGTTCCTTGAAACTTCTCCCGGCCTGACCGGTTCCCGCCGACGCGCCGCCAGCCCGGCGGCCCTTGGCGCTGGCTGTGAGCCTGTTTCACCGATGGCCCGGATTCCCGGTTTGCTTCGGCCTGATTTCCCTTCGTGCTGCGCACATGAGACAGCGAGATAGCGCGGTCGTCGCGAGTTTTTGCGGAACATCGACCGTTCTCATGCGCTGGCGGAAGCACCAAATTGGAGAGAGGGGTCCTCCATGTTCTTCCGCACCAACCGCTTCCAGTACAACGCGCGGCCCGAGCGGCCGGACCCGGTCTACGCCAAGCAGCTGCAGGAGGTGCTCGGCGGCCAATGGGGCGAGATCAGCGTGATGATGAGCTATCTCTTCCAGGGGTGGAACTGCCGGGCCGCACCAAAATACCGCGACATGATCCTCGACATCGGCACCGAGGAGATCGCTCATGTCGAAATGCTCGCCACCATGATCGCGCGGCTGCTGGAAACTTCGCCCGTCGAGGCGCGCGAGGATGCCGCCAAGGATTCGGCTGTCGGCGCTATCCTCGGCGGCTCCCGGCTCGAGGACGTGATCGTCGCCGGCATGAACCCGCAGCACGCGATCGTCAACGGCCTCGGCGCGGCGCCGAACGACAGCGTCGGCTATCCGTGGAATGCCCGCTACACCATCGCCTCGGGAAACCTGCTCGCCGATTTCCGCTACAACGTCACTGCCGAGAGCCAGGGCCGGCTGCAAGTCACGCGGCTCTACGAGCTGACCGATGATCCCGGCGTGCGCGACATGCTCTCCTTCCTGATCGCGCGCGACACCATGCACCAGAACCAGTGGATCGCCGCCATTGCCGAGCTTGAGGCCGACGGGATCGAGTCGACGCCCGCCCCGCAGAGCTTCCCGCAGGCACAGGAATTCTCCGAGGTCGCCTACCAGTTCTGGAACTGTTCGGAGGGCACGGAGAGCGCCGAGGGACGCTGGGCCAAGGGTCCTGCCCCGGATGGGAAGGGCGAGTTCCAGTATCTCGCCGACCCGCAGCCACTCGGCGAGGCCGTGACCGAGCTTGCGGAGGTCGACCCGCGCGTCCACAGCACCCCGAAGGTGCCAAAGCCGCCGATGACGAGCTGATCGAGCCGGCAGGGCCGGGCCCCGGCCTTGCCGGAAACGGCGCGCAGCTTGCGACAAGAGGTGGCAGGGACCCGTGTTTCTGCTACTCTTGGGCTACCCCGCCGACTTGCAGGAAGGCAAACCGTCGACGCCGAGGACACAAGGCCATAACCGTTTCCTCACCGCAACGCTCGCCTCCTCCACTGCAATCGGCGCGGACCCTGTCTTGAAAATGCGAGGCCATGAAGAGGAGACTTGGCCATGAGCGGTGACGACACCGACCGCATCGAGCGCATTCGCGAGCGCGCGCACCAGATCTGGGAAAACGAAGGGCGTCCGGATGGTCGCGAGACGCAGCACTGGGAACAGGCGTCGCGC
>JAJUJF010000186.1 GCA_029265455.1 Paracoccaceae bacterium
CATCGCGATGTTCAGCCCCTCGGACCAGCCGTGGTCGTTATCGGCCTCCGAGAACATCGCGTAGACACCCGGCGCCCCGGTCTTCTTGTGCTCGAGCAGCAGGTTGGTGATCCCGCCGTAGGCGGAGACGACGAAGATGCGGTTGTAGAGTTCCGCCCCGCTCCGCCTGCCGATCAGGAGCCCGTCGAGCAGTTCCGGGGTGCGGGACATCGAGGTTCCGCCGATCTTCTCGACCGTGTGATTGTTCAAGGCATCGTCTGCCATCGTTACCGTCCTCTTTGCGGTTCCTGGCGTGCACCCACCCTCTGGCGCGCCCGGAAGGCGCGCCGGGGTGTCCGGAGGCACAGCCTTTCAGCCCACCGCCTCTTCCGCCGGGGCGTAGGACCCGTCGGCGCGGTGGACTTCCTTGCCGGTCACCGGCGGGTTGAAACAGCAGGCCAGCACCAGTTCCGTCTTCGCCCGGACCGTGTGCCGGTCATGCTTGTCGAGGGCATACATCACGCCCGGCCGGATCTCGTGGACCTCGCCGGTCGCGAGATCCTCGATCGAGCCCTCGCCGCTCACGCACCAGACGCTTTCGAAATGGTGCTTGTAGTGGAAGGTATGCTCGGAATCCGCCTCGATGATGGTGATGTGGAAGCTGAAACCCATGCCGTCCTCGGCAAGCAGCAGGCGGATGGATTTCCACCGCTCGGCGCCCACTTCGCGCTCCGTGCCGCGGACCTTGTTGAAATCGCGAACGATCATTCGTCTTTCCTTATTCTGCGGCGAGGCGCGAGGACGGGGCGACATGCGCGGCGACGGCGCCCTCGAGGATGTCGAGACCCTTCGCCAGAATTTCCTTCTCGATGGTCAGCGGTGCCAGGACCTTGACCACCTCGTCATGAGCGCCGGAGGTCTCGATGATGAGGCCGCGCTCGAAACATTCCGCGCAGATCGCGGCCGCGAGTTCACCCGAACCCACATCGACGCCCTGCATGAAGCCGCGGCCCTTCACCTGCCCCTCGGGCAGCATGGCGGCGATCCTCGCGAGCCGCATGTTCAGATAGTCCGCCTTCGCCTGCACTTCGTTGCGGAAACGGTCATCGCCCCAGAATTTCTCGAGCGCGACCCTCGCCGTCACGAAGGCATGGGTGTTGCCGCGGAAGGTGCCGTTGTGTTCGGCCGGTTTCCACAGGTCATGCTCCGGCTTCACCAGAAGCGCCGCGAAGGGCAGACCGAAGCCCGAGAGCGATTTCGCGAGCGGCACCATGTCGGGCACGATGTCGTATTCCTCGAAGGAGAAGAACGTGCCCGTCCGCCCGATTCCTGCCTGGATGTCGTCGAGGATGAGCAGGATGCCGTGTTTCTTCGCGATCCGCGCGAGACCCTCAAGCCATTCCCGCGAGGCGACGTTGAGCCCGCCCTCGCCCTGGACCGGCTCGACAAGGAAGGCCGCTGGATGGTCGAGACCGGAGGAGGGATTCTCGATCATCGCCTCGATCTGGGCGAGGGTATCGACGCCCGGGCCGAAAGCGCCCTCGTAGGGCAGGCGCTGGACGCCCGGAAGCGCCATTCCCGCCCCGGCCCGCTTGCCCTCGTTGCCGGTCGCCGCCAGAGCGCCCAAGGTCATGCCGTGGAAGCCGTTGGTGAAGGCCACCACCGTTTCGCGCCCGGTGACCTTGCGGGCGAGTTTCAGCGCCGCCTCGACGGCGTTGGTGCCGGTGGGGCCGACCATCATCACCTTGTGGTCCATGCCCCGGGGCCTGAGGATCAGCCGCTCGAACGTCTCGAGGAAGGCTGCCTTCGGACCGGTATGGAAGTCGAGCGCATGGCCCATGCCGTCGCCTGCCAGATGCTCGACCAGCGCCCGTTTCATGTCCGGGTCGTTATGCCCGTAGTTCAGCGACGAGCAGCCGGCGAGGAAGTCGATGTATTCCCTTCCCTCCTCGTCCCAGAGCAGGGCATTGCGCGCCCTGACGAAGGAGGTGGGAAAGCTGCGGCAGTAGGAGCGCACGGCGGATTCGCGCCGCTCGTAGATCGAGTGCGGAGACGTCATGAGATGACCTCGTTTCGGTATGTTGGTGATGTGATGCGGCCGGAAATGCTGCGTCCTAGGCGGCGGCCTTCTTCTCGGCGCCGAAGGGTCCGATCGTCACCATGTGCTCCGTGGCATGGCGGCCGGCGAAATGCTCGTCACGCCGGAAATGCGCCTCGCGCTCCAGCGGCGCGCCTTGGGCTGCGGCAAACCGGCGGAAGAGCGCCCAGCTCGCCTCGTTATCGTCGGTGATCGTGGTCTTGAGCGACGTCACCCCGGCGCAGGCCGCGCGGTCGAGAAGACCCCGGAGCATCCGGCTCGCAAGCCCCGTGCCCCGCGCCCGTTCCGCAACCGCGACCTGCCAGATGAAGAGGGTATCGGGCTCGTTCGGCACGATATAGGCCGAGATCCAGCCGATGATGTCGCCATCATGCTCGGCAATGATCGAGGTGTCGGCGAAATGGTCGCACTGCAGGAGATTGCAGTACATCGAGTTGCGATCGAGCGGCGCGCATTCGCTGACGAGTTGCCAGACGGCGGCGCCGTCGGAAGCCTCCGGCTGGCGGAGGAGTGGTGCAATCTTCTGGTTGCGAGGAAGCGGAGCGGTCTTCTGATCTGCAGGCGGAGGCATCATTCCCCTGGTTCTGCTGCGGTTCGACGGGCAGGATAATCAGCTACGATGAAATATCAACGCGATTGCCTTCTACCCCCTCCGAACAGGCCAGTTGACATTATTTCTATTATATTTCATCAATTTATGATGCGCAGCGCAGCCAATTCTCCTCCTCTATCTTCTTCGGAAGAAAATATAATGCGGCTGTGCAAGCACGAGATGCTTCTGAGTCCGCAGCATCCCTACGGCGACTTCCCCGCATGATTCCCCTGGCTATGATGGGCCAATCCGCTTTCGCGGAGCATTCGACCCATGAAGGCCGTCCCGATGCAGCACCGAGTCAGAAG
>JAJUJF010000152.1 GCA_029265455.1 Paracoccaceae bacterium
GATGCTCCTGTCCCACCACCTCGGCGAGCCGCGTCGGCCGCAGGCGCTCCGCGAGCGGTTGCGGCCCTGCCGGCCTCGAGGGTCTGGAGGGTTTCGGGGGCTCCGGAGAGCGGGGAGCAATCTCGGGGAGAGAATCAAACAGATCGGCCATGCGCGGAGACTAGACTGCCCGGCCTGCGGACAAAAGCCGCTCCAGGGACGGGCTGGACCATGCGAGAAACAGCGACGCGGAGGAGCCGGGATGGGGACAATGGCAGCGCATGGTCCCCATTACCGCCGCCCGACACTGACTGCTCCGCGTGTCCGGGTGTCTGCGGCATGCAGCCGCACCGCGCGAAAGCCGTCGGCGGCAAGGGACGAGCAGAACGCCCCCCAGCCGCAGCCGGCACAACCCGAGCGGAGCCTGCCACCGGCGAAGGCGGCCCGCATCCTCGCGATCGTCGCGCGGTCGAAGGCAAGGGTGACCCCGGCTTCCACCGGATGCCCGAGGACGGCTTCGACATCACAGGCTGCCCTGCGGTCGCGTGCGACGACATCGGCATGCCGGCAATGCGCCGTCCGGTCCGCGAGCAGGGGCGCGCAGATATCATCCGGCCCGTCCACGATGACGATCGGAGCACCCTGTCCGATCCGCGCCGCCACCGCTTCGAGATTGGCGGTGAAGGCGGGGTTGTATCCCCTGCCCGCGAAGGTGAGCAGGCAGAGGAGATGATGCGGTCGCAGGGCTACGTGACTCACATCCGGCCCCGGTCTCTCCCCCGCGGGCTCACCGCGACGAGCGTGCCGGCGGCAAGCGCGGACTTGAGGATGGAGCCGAATATGAACGGGATCACGCCGTGGGCGACGGCAGGCCCGAACCCGATCAGGAGCGAGAGCCACGCCGCGCCGAGACCAAGGCAGATCGCATGCGCGAGCATCATTGCCGCGAAGGCGCGGAGCGGACGCCCTCCGTTCCAGCCGCGTCCGGTCAGCCAGCCGACCATGGCGGCGATGATCGGGAAGGCAACGAGATAGCCGCCCGTCGGCCCGAAGAAATGGGCAATTCCGCCCGAACCTCCGGCAAGTACCGGCAGGCCGACTGCAGCCTCCCCGAGCCAGACGAGGGTGGTGATCCCGCCAAGACGCCAGCCGTAGACCGCGCCGATCATCACCACGGCATAGGTCTGCATGGTCATCGGCACCGGAACCATCGGCACCTCGATCCAGGAGGCGAGCGCCAGTATCAGCGTGCCGAACAGGACGGCGCCGACCTGCCAGACGAGCGAACGGTTGCGAAGGTCAAGCGGCCGGACAACGGAGGTGGCGGAAGAACGAGGGTCGGGCATCATGGGTCTCTCGGGCCTTGCTGTCGGAGCATCGCGCCGATTCCGGGGCGGAGGGCGCATGGCCTGATGCGCCAATTCTCCGAGGCTTGGCAAGCCCGCCTTGGTCCTGGGCCATTCCGGCTCCCGGGCAGGATGCCGCATCGCCCCGCCACGGTCGGTGAGCCATGCAAGACAAAAGCCCCGGGCCGCGCACGGCCCCGGGGCTTCCGAACTGCAAGATGCAGGAAAGGATCAGCTCTCGGCTTCGGCCTCCTCGGCGGCGAGGCGGGCCCTGTCGGCCGCCCCCTTCGCCTCGGGATCACGATCGACAAGCTCGATGATCGCCATCGGCGCCATGTCCCCGTAGCGGAAACCCGCCTTCAGCACCCGGGTGTAGCCGCCCTGCCGGTCCTTGTAGCGCGGTCCGAGCACCTCGAACAGCTTGCGCACCGCTGCGTCCTGCCTGATCTCGGCATGGGCGAGGCGGCGAGCGTGCAGATCGCCGCGCTTGCCGAGGGTGATGAGCTTGTCGACGATGCGCTTGAGCTCCTTCGCCTTCGGCAGGGTCGTCTTGATCTGCTCGTGCTCGATCAGCGACGAGGACATGTTGGCGAACATCGCGCGGCGATGCTCGTGGGTGCGGTTCAGCTTGCGGTAACCGTGGCCGTGGCGCATGCAATCACTCCTTCAGGCGGGTTTATGCTTTGTCTGCCCGACCTTCGCGCGGGTCGGGCTCCTTGGGGCAGGACTGCCCGGGCTGGCGAGGAACCTAGAACTGGTCCTCGTATTTCTTCGCGAGCTCGTCGATGTTCTCCGGCGGCCAGTCCACCAGCTCCATCCCGAGATGGAGGCCCATCCCGGAGAGCACTTCCTTGATCTCGTTCAGCGACTTGCGGCCGAAGTTCGGCGTCCGGAGCATCTCGGCCTCGGTCTTCTGGATGAGGTCGCCGATATAGACGATGTTGTCGTTCTTGAGGCAGTTCGCCGACCGCACCGAAAGCTCGAGTTCGTCGACCTTCTTGAGCAGCACCGGATTGAACTCGAGATCGTCGTCGACATCCGCCCGCGTGCCCTGCTCGGGCTCCTCGAAATTCACGAAGACCGAAAGCTGATCCTGGAGGATGCGCGCCGCATAGGCAATCGCGTCTTCCGGCTTCACGGAACCGTCCGTCTCGACGTTGAGCGTCAGCTTGTCGTAATCGAGGATCTGGCCCTCTCGGGTCGGTTCGACCTTGTAGGAGACCTTCCTGATCGGCGAGAACAGGGCATCCACCGAGACGAGCCCAATCGGCGCATCCTCCGGGCGGTTCCGGTCGGCCGGGACATAGCCCTTTCCTGTCTCGACGGTCAGCTCCATCTGAACCGACGCACCGTCATCGAGATGGCAGATCACGTGGTCGCGGTTCAGGATCTCGATCCCGGCCGAGGTCGCGATGTCGCCCGCCGTCACCACTCCGGGACCGGTCGCGCGGATCTCGAGACGCTTCGGCCCCTCGACGTCCATCTTGATCGACACGCCCTTGAGATTGAGGACGATATCGGTAACATCTTCGCGGACACCGGGCACCGACGAGAATTCGTGGAGGACATTCTCGATCTGGACCGAGGTGATCGCCGCGCCCTGCAGCGACGAGAGGAGAACCCGACGGAGCGCGTTGCCGAGGGTCAGGCCGAACCCGCGTTCGAGCGGCTCGGCGATGGCAACGGCGGTACGGGAAGGGTCGGCGCCGGGACGGACATCGAGCGAGACGGGCCGGATGAGTTCCTGCCAGTTTTTATGGATCATGCGAGAGGTCCTCCATTCCAGTCCCCGTCCGGATCCGGCGGTCGGGGACACCCGAGGGTCGTCATGAAAATGCTTCGTGCCCGCCACCAGGGGCGGGCACCATCGCCATGTCGCTGTCTCAGACGCGCCGCCGCTTGGGCGGCCGGCAGCCGTTATGCGCGATCGGTGTCACGTCGCGAATGGCGCTGATCTGGAAACCCACCGCGGACAGTGCCCGGAGTGCGCTCTCGCGGCCGGAACCCGGCCCCTGGACCTCCACCTCGAGCGTGCGGACGCCATGCTCCTGCGCCTTGCGCCCGGCATCCTCTGCCGCCATCTGCGCCGCATAGGGCGTCGACTTGCGCGAACCCTTGAAGCCCATCGCCCCGGCGGACGACCAGGAAATCGCGTTGCCCTGCGCGTCGGCGATCAGGATCTTGGTGTTGTTGAAGCTGGCGCTCACATGCGCGACGCCGGTCGAGATGTTCTTGCGTTCCTTGCGCTTCAGGCGCTGCTTGTCACGTGCCATGTGCCCGCCTCCTTACTTCTTCTTGCCGGCGATCGGCTTCGCCGGGCCCTTGCGGGTACGGGCGTTGGTATGGGTGCGCTGACCACGGACCGGCAGGTTGCGGCGGTGGCGAAGGCCACGGTAGCAACCAAGATCCATGAGCCGCTTGATGTTCATCTGCACCTCGCGGCGGAGGTCGCCCTCGACCTGGAGGTTGTTGTCGATATATTCGCGAATACGCAGCACCTCGGCGTCGGAGAGTTCGTTCACCCGCCGGCTCTGGTCGACCCCGACCGCATCGCAGACCTGAGCAGCGGTCGACCGACCGATGCCGTGAATATAGGTAAGGGCGATCACCGCCCGCTTGTTGGTGGGGATGTTCACCCCGGCTATGCGCGCCACGTAATCCGCTCCGTCTTTCTGGCCATGCAGGCCCGATCCAAACATTCACCCGCCGCCCTCGGCGGGATCGCTCGCCGGGTCAGGGACGGACCCATCCCGGCACCGGTATCAAAGGAGACGACTCCCCTTTTGGGGAAGCGCGGAGTATAGAAGCCCCGCCCGGACCGTCAACCCCGGTTCATGAAGCCTTTTTCAAGATCTTCCGGATCTCCGCCGCCACGGTCTCGATCTCGGCAAGGCCGTCCACCTGCGCCAGCTTCCCCTTGGCATGGTAGTAGCCGATCAGTGGCGCGGTGCTCCGGTAGTACGCGTTGAGCCGGACCCGCACCGATTCCTCGTTGTCATCGGCGCGGCGCACGAACTCGGTGCTGCCGCATCTGTCGCAGACGCCCTCCTTCGCGGTCGGGCGCGTATCCTCGTGATAGACCTCGCCGCACTGGGCACAGGTGAAGCGGCCCGCGATGCGCCGGATCAGCGCCTCGTCGTCCACCTCCATCGCGATGACGACATCGAGGCTCTTGCCCTTCTTCGCAAGGAGCTCCTCGAGCGCATCGGCCTGGGCGAGCGTGCGCGGGAAACCGTCGAAGATCAGGCCATGGCGCCCGGCCTCGCCCTCGAGTTGCTCCTCGATGAGGCCGATCACGATGTCGTCGGTGACGAGCTCCCCCCGTGCCATCACCTCTGCCACCTTCTTGCCCATCTCGGTGCCGGAGGTCTTGGCCGCCCGCAGCATGTCCCCGGTCGAGAGCTGGACCATGCCCTCCGCTTCCACGAGGCGACGTGCCTGGGTTCCCTTCCCCGCTCCCGGCGGCCCCAACAGGATGATGTTCATCGCCGCGCCTTCCCCCTGTTCTTGCCGCGCAGCCGCGACTTCTCGATCAGCCCCTCGTATTGATGCGCCAGCATGTGCGACTGGATCTGGCTGATCGTGTCCATCGTAACTGACACAACGATAAGGAGGGAAGTACCTCCGAAATAGAAAGGCACGCCGAGTTCGGCAATCAGGATCTCCGGCAGGATGCAGACCGCGGCGAGATAGGCCGAACCGAGCACCAGCAGGCGCGAGACCACGTAGTCGAGATACTCGATCGTCTTCTGTCCGGGACGGATCCCCGGGATGAACCCGCCCTGCTTGCGCAGGTTGTCGGCGACGTCATCCGACTTGAAGGACACGTTTGCCGTGTAGAAATAGGTGAAGAAGATGATGAGCCCGGCGAACAGGATCAGGTTCAGCGGCTGGCCGCGCCCCATGTAGGCGTTGAACACGTCCCAGAATCCGCCGGTTCCGACAGTCGCCCCGGGTCCGGCAAAGGTGGTGATCGTCGCCGGCAGGAGCAGGAGCGACGAGGCGAAGATCGCCGGAATGACGCCTGACGGATTGACCTTGACGGGGAGATGCGAGCTCTCGCCGCCATACATCTTCATCCCGACCTGGCGCCTCGGATACTGGATGGTGATCTTGCGCAACGCGCGCTCCATGAACACCACGAAGGCGATGACCGCCACCGCCATGGCGAGGATGCCGATGATCGTCGC
>JAJUJF010000029.1 GCA_029265455.1 Paracoccaceae bacterium
AGCTGCAGCGTGACGACGCTGCAGCACGGGCGAGCCTCAATCATGAGCGGATTGCCGGATTCCCGACATGCTTGCCGCGGCCCGGCGACCCACATCCGGTATCCCTGCTCCGGCAAGACCTTGTCCCGCTGATAATGATGATCGAGTTCCAGCGGCGGGATCTGCGATCGAGTCTTGCTGCCGGCGCGGTCAGCGGGGTGGAAACGGGCTGCCTGCAAGGTGAACAGCAGGTCAGCGTCCGGACCTGAAGCTCCTCCGGCGCCTTCAGAGCGATCCGTGCTTCCTCAGGGTCTCGATCACCCGGTCTGCCATGCCGGCGCAACGTGCTCCATCAAAGGGGAATGCCGCCTCGAACCCGCCTTTCAGCCGTGTTTCGAGGGAGACACGCAGCCGGCGACGCGCACGGAACAGGCGGGTCTTCACGGTAATCGGATTGAGGGAGAGCTCGCGGGCGATGGCCAGCACGCTCATTCCTTCGGCCTCCTTCAACAGGAAGACCAGTCGCAGCTCGGGCGGCAATGCCGCTACCGCTGCCTCGATCATCCCGCGTATCTGGGAACGGCCCAGCTCCGCCTCGGGCCCGGGCGGACCGCCCGTCGGAAAGGCCAGCACGCGTCGGCCTTCGACGTCATCCTCTGCCACTGTGTCGTATTCCTTCGAAGGGCGCGACCGGCGCCGACGCATGGCCGCCGCGTTCAGCGTGATGCGGGTCACCCAGGTCGAGAATCTTGCCTCGTTGCGGAACTGGTGGAGGCGGGTGAAGGCGGCCAGATATGCCTCCTGCACCACCTCCTCGGCCTCGGCGTCGCTGTCGAGCAGGCCGCGCGCCACGCGGAAGAGGCGCGGGTTGAGGCGGCGGATGAGTTCGCGCACGGCTCCCTCGGAACGTTCGCGCGCCAGCGCCACCAGCTCATCCTCGGGCGCGTTCCGCAAGTCGGAATGGGTCACGCGGAGTTTCGGAATCATCTCGATCTCTCCACATCGATGCGCGTCGCCGCGAGGATCTCCTCGACCGGAGGAAGGGCCGCGAGGGCGGCCGCGGGCAGGGCACCGGCGTCACCGCCCGCCTCTTCCCAGCCTGCACCATCCGGCCGACCCACCACGATCCGGCCGACCATGCCCGCCATCTCGTGTGGCAGGCAGTAGTAGTCATAGACGCCCGGCTGCTCGAGCTTCACTTCAAAACTCTCGCCGGGCATCAGGAAGCCGCTGTCCCATGGCGCAGCGCCTGCCGGGATGCGGTGCGGGCGGTCGTACAGATCGGGATGATAGGCGGTCGAGGTATGGCTGTTGCCGGCATCCTTGTTGATGAAATGCAAGGTGGTGCCGGGTGCCACGGCAAGCCCCAGTGGCGCGAACCAGACCCGCTCTCCGCGCGGGGTACCGCGCATCTCGATCACTTCGGTTGCCGCGGCGCCGGGAAGCCGCGGGATCGCAAGGGTGGCGAGACCGCCACCCCCCGCCAGCAGGACCCAGCGGCGCGTCCACCTCATTTCGCGAGCCGCCCCTTCGCTTCGGGATCGTGGTAGAGCACCACGTGGACGTGCGGCTGCTCCACGCCCGGATGACCGGCATTGTAGTAGATGTCGACGCTCGAGACGCTCTCCGCCCCGAGAGCGAGATCATCGAAGGACGTTCCGCCCTCGAGGTCTCCGATGGGAGGCATGTAGATCGTGGCCGAGAGCCTGCCGTCGCGATCATAGCCCAGAAACGGCCCGGCTGGCAGCGTCTCGGGATCGACGTAGAGCTGGCCGAGACCGGGGAGGAACTCGGGAAGTTCAACGAGGTCGCTTACCGCGGCATAAGGGGCTTCCGGCGGGGCCTCGCCGAGGTCACCCGCATCCTGGGCCAGAGCAGCCGTACCGGCGAGCAGGCTGGCGATGGCGATGATCTGCTTGATCATGATGAACTCCACTGCATGGAGGTCGATGGTCTCGACCGCACCGACTTGGATGCGGCGGGAGCAGAAAGGTTCGCGGAATATGAGCTTCCCCGGCATCTGGACCGCAGCGCATGCTGACCCCCCGGCAATCGACCGTCCGATCCGCCTGTTCCCGGACAGTTGGGGGGCATCCGCCAGTGAAGCTCCTTCTTCGCGGACAGGAAGACCGCATGTGCAGCCTCCGTCTCATGGCCCCGGGCCCATCGACACCGCCGATCTGGCTCACCAAAGCCGAAACGGCTCGAAGGGTGCGGCAAAGGACAAGAAGGGTCTTTGCCCGGGCTCGCACTGCTGGATTCCGGGAAGCCCCCAATCCGGTCGACGACATCGAGCAGTGCCTTCCACGGCAGAAGGACAAGAACAGGCACCACGCGGCACTCCCTTGGCCCGACCGCCCTGAGTTCATGGCAGGGCTCGATCGCAACAAAGGGCTGTCGGCGAAGGCACTCAGGTTCACCATCCTGACCTGCGGACGCTCCGGGGGGATTCGCAACGCCCTCTGGTCCGAAATCGATATGGAAAACGCCGTCTGGACGATCCCGGCCGAGAAGATGAAGGTAGGGAGTGAGCACCGTGTCCCGCTTACTCCGAAAGCCCTGGCCATTCTGGAGGAGGTTCGCGGGCTTCATCCTGAACTGATCTTTCCGGGGCAGAAGCCGGATCGACCGATGTCGGACATGACAATGACCAAGCTGTTGAAGCGGATGGGCCGGATGGACATCACCGTGCACGGCTTTCGCTCGACCTTCCGCGACTGGGTCTCCGAGGCTACCGGCTTTTCGTCAGATCTCGCTGAGCGCTGCCTTGCCCACGCTGTGGGTAACGCCGCTACTCGGCTTAGTGGCGATGCACAGGCTTACCGTGCCTCAAGAAAAAGGCAGGCTCAGGTCAAAACGGCTGAGGCTCGAGGGATCAACAACAATAACAACAAAAGGGCGCCCCGGCTTTTTTTTGAGGCCTATCGCGAGACTCCCCCAGCCCCTCAAAAAGGGGACCCTGAAGCAATCAGAACTGCGCCTCTGGTTAACCGCCGGCGTATGCGGAACAGGCTGCGAGGTGAGGCTGCAACGTTCCACATCCTGAAGCATATCAGCGTGCCTGGAGTATGGGGAAAAGTATGGATCGTGTGGAACCACACTCTCATTTATGGGGACCATACAGTGGCTTGCTTGGTATCAGTGGCGGAGGAGGTGGGATTCGAACCCACGGAGGGCTTGCACCCTCGTCGGTTTTCAAGACCGATGCAATCGACCGCTCTGCCACTCCTCCGGCGCGCTGTTTTAGCAGCGCGGTTCGGCGACCGTCCAGTCCGGGGGGACAGCCGCGTTGCTGCCCGTTGCACCTCGGCCAGCGGCGGGGATAATGGCGGCGAAGATGGGGTATGTGCGGGTGGGAGCGGAACAGCAGCGATGAAGTCTTGCCGCTCCTGTCTTCTTGCGCTTGCGCTTGTCTCGCTGGCGGCCTGCGCCGGGGACAGGCCGGGTGAGGTGACGACGGACAGCACCGGCATAGAGATCGACTTCGCGGATGTGCTTGCGCCTTCGGTTCTGGAACTCGAGGGAAGGGCGGTGGTGGCGGGCGAGGACGAGGCGGAAGGGCTCTGGGCGGTAGTGCCGGGACTGCCCCGGCCCGAGCGCGGCCGCCTCCAGAGCCCGGAGACCGGCCGCGCCGTCATCGTTCCGCTGTTTCGGGGCAGGGAGTTGCGCATCTCGCGGGAGGCGGCGGAGGCGCTTGGTCTCGAGAGCGGGAGCGCGCCGGTCTCGATCGTCGCGGTGCGGTCCCAGGTGCGGCTGGTCGAGGGCGGGAGGCGCTGACGGCGGAAGCCGGTCACGCTCATGTGCAGGGATCGGTCCGACAACGCCTTGTCGACAGGAGCGCGGCGCTCCTTTATCCCTGAGCGCGTATCCGATGTTGCTGGTTCGGGGCTTTCCATGTTGCGCCTCCCTGTTGTCGCTGTTCTCGTTCTCCTTGCGGCCCTGCCGGCCCGTGCCTTCGACACGCGCGGGACGGCCGCGATCGTCGTCGATCACGCCACCGGGACCGTGCTCCTCGCGAAGAATGCCGAGGAGCCGATGCCGCCTGCCTCGATGTCGAAGCTGATGACGCTCTACATGGTGTTCGAGGCGATCCGCGACGGCCGCATCACGCCCGAGAGCCGGTTCGTCGTCTCGAACCGGGCCCAGGCGATGGGGGGCTCGCGGATGTTCCTCGAGGCCGGGACCTCGGTGCGGGTGATCGACCTCATCCGCGGTATCATCGTCCAGTCGGGGAACGACGCCTGCGTGGTGGTGGCCGAGGGGCTTGCAGGCTCCGAGGAGGCCTTCGCGGAAGCGATGACCCGGCGGGCACGGGAGCTCGGGCTGACCGGAACCACGCTCAAGAACGCCTCGGGCTGGCCGGAGCCCGGTCACGTGATGAGCGCGGCGGATCTCGCGACGCTCGCGCGGCTAATCATCGACGAGTTCCCCGAATACTACACCCTGTTCGACGAGACCGAGTTCACCTGGAACGGCATCACCCAGCGCAACCGGAATCCCCTGCTCACGCTCGGGGTAGGGGCGGACGGGCTGAAGACGGGGCATACGCGGGAGTCGGGTTACAGCCTCACCGGCTCGGCGGTGCAGGACGGGCAGCGGATCGTCTTCGTCGTCAGCGGCCTCGAGAGCGATCAGGAACGCCGGATCGAGAGCGAGCAACTGGTGCGCTGGGCCTTTGCGGCCTTCCGGCCGGTCAGCTTCTTCCGCGCGGGCGAGACGGTGGGCGCGGCCGAGGTCTGGCTCGGCTCGGCGGACAGCGTGCCGCTGGTTGCGCCGCAGGATCTCAGCATGCTGGTCCCCCAGGAGGCGCGGGGGCGGATCACGGCCGAGATCGTCTATCGCGGGCCGCTGCAGGCGCCGATCGCGGCGGGGACGCCGGTGGCGGAACTCGTCGTGCATGTGCCGGGCTGGGAAGCGGCGCCGCGCTTCCCCCTCGTGGCGGGCACTGATGTTGCGGAAGCGGGATTTGCCGGACGGATCGGGGCGGCGGCGCGACTCGCCCGCGACCGGGCGCTTGGCTATCTCGGGGCACCGGCGGAGTGAGGAACAGCTGGCCGATGGCCGGATGGCGAGGGCAGGGCACGAGCGTGGGGAGAAGGCGCCCACGCGTGAAAACCCAATCAAGTGGTTGATATCACAGCGTGAATGGATCCTACCTGAGTGTTAACGCCCTCGCGGGCCGGGCCGATACGCGGGTTTCCCTGAGGGCGGTTGCCCAGGCGGAGGCCCCGTTCCGGGGCCGAGTCTCGGGCTTGCTCCCGGCCGGCGGGCCGGAAGCAAGCGTTGGTCGCGGGTGGGGCCGCGGGGACCGGATCCTGCCGGTGGTGCGGCTGGCGGGGAGGGGCGGCGCCCGTCGTCGCTTCCCGGTCCGGGCAAGTGCCGGCACGGGTGATCGCAGGGCCGAGAGGGGATTCGCCTGTGCCGGTCGAAGCGACCGGCCCGCAGCCGCAGTCCAGGCACTGATCCCGCAATTTCCTGCGAAAGAGATGGGGCGCGGTCCGGCGCGGCTGCGATGCTGAGCGCAGGGGCGGAGGGTCGCGGGCGTTTCATTACCTTCGAGGGAATCGACGGTGCGGGCAAGACCACCCAGATCGCGCGGCTTGCCGAGCATCTGCGGGCCCGGAACGTGAAGGTCACCGTCACCCGCGAGCCCGGGGGCTCGCCGGGCGCGGAACTCATCCGCTCGCTCCTCGTGAAGGGGGATCCCGGCCGCTGGTCGCCGGAGACCGAGATCCTGCTCTTTGCCGCCGCCCGCCGCGATCATGTCGAGCGGCTGATCCGCCCGGCCCTCGACCGCGGCGAGACCGTGCTCTGCGACCGTTATGTCGATTCGACCCGGGTCTACCAGGGCACCGTCCGCGCCGCGTTGCGCGACCTCGTCGACCGGGTCCATGATCTTGCGATCGGGCTCGATCCCGACCTCACCCTCATCCTCGACCTCGACCCCGGGGCGGCGGTCAGCCGCGGCGCCCGGCGCGGCGGCCGCGAGACCCGGTTCGAGGGGTTCGGACCCGAGTTCCAGCGCAGTCTCCGCGAGGGTTTCCTCGCGCTCGCGGCGGCCGAGCCCAGGCGCTGCCGGGTGATCCCGGCCGACGGACCGGCGGAGGTGGTCGCGGCCCGCGTGGCCGCCGTGGCCGAGGAGGCGTTTTCATGAAGGACGAGACCCCGGTCGAGGCCGACCGCCTGCCCGGTGCGCCGCATCCGCGCGAGACGGCGGTGCTCTTCGGACAGGAAGAGGCAGAGGCGGCCTTCCATGCGGCGGCGGAAGCGGAGCGGCTGCACCATGCCTGGCTGATCACCGGGCCGCGGGGTGTCGGCAAGGCGACGCTGGCCTGGCGGATGGCGCGCTGGCTGCTTGCGGCGCCGGCGGAACGGGCGGCGGCAAACGATCCGGCGAGCGGGATCTTCCGGCAGACGCAGGCGCTCTCGCATCCGTCGCTCTGCCTCTGCCGGCGACCCTGGGACGACAGGGGCGGGCGGTTGCGGGCCGAGATCCCGGTCGACACTATCCGCGACCTCAAGGGCTTCTTCCAGCTGGCCTCCGCCGACGGGGGCAGGCGGGTGGCGATCATCGACGCCGCAGACGAGATGAACGTCGCGGCGGCCAACGCGCTGCTGAAACTCCTCGAGGAGCCGCCGCAGGACGCGATCCTCCTCCTCGTCAGCCACCAGCCGGCGCGGCTCCTGCCGACCATCCGCTCGCGCTGCCGCGAGCTGCGCTGCCGGCCGCTGGGAGCCGACACCCTTGCCCGCGCGCTCGCCGCCGCCGGAGCGCCGGCGCCGCCGGAGCGGGTGCCGCTTGCCGAATTCGTGGGTGGCTCGGCGGGGCGGGCCTTCACCCTTCTCGCCGAAGGCGGGCTGGAGGATTACGAGAAGGTGATGGCGCTCCTCGCCGCCGCGCCGCCGATCGACCGGCGCCGGCTTCACGATCTTGCCGATGCCGCGGCGGCGCGGGGCGGTGCGGGCCGGCTCGAGCCGATCCTCGACATGGTCGAGCTTGCCCTTGCGCGGCTCGCCCGTGCCGGGGCGGGTGCGCAGGTGACGCCGGTGTCGGATGCCGAAAGCCACGCCCTCGCCCGTCTTGCTGCCCGGCCGGCGCAGGGGCGGCTCTGGGCCGACGCCGCCGCCCGGTTCGGTGCCCGATCCGCTCACGCCCGCGCGGTCCACCTTGACCCGGCGCAGGTCATCCTCGATACGTTCCTCCAGATCGACGCTACTGCCGGCGAGGCCATTCGCGCGGCTGCGTGAGCATGCCGAAGGCCGTGAGAATGTCCTCAATCTCCCTCGTTGACAGTCATTGCCATCTCGACTTCCCCGATTTCGAGGGGCAGCTCACCGATATCGTGGCCCGCGCGCAGGCGGCAGGCGTCGGGCGGATGGTGACGATCTGCATCCGGATCGCCGCGGAGCCGCAGGTGCGGGCCATCGCCGAGGCGCATGCGCCGGTCTTCTACGCGGTCGGCACCCATCCGATGAATGCCGCGAGCGAGCCGATGGTGCGGGTCGAGGAGCTCGTGGCCATTGCCCGCCACCCGAAGATGGTCGGCATCGGCGAGACCGGGCTCGACCTCCACTACACCGCCGAGACCGCCGCCCGGCAGGAGGAAAGTCTCCGCATCCATTGCGAGGCGGCGCGGGTGACGGGCCTGCCGCTCATCATCCACGCCCGCGAGGCCGACGAGGAAATCGCCCGCATCCTTGAGGCGGAACATGCCGCGGGCGAATTCAGCTGCGTCATGCACTGTTTCACCGGCTCGGCGCGGCTGGCGGAGCAGATGCTCGCGCTCGGCTTCTATCTCTCGATCTCGGGGATCGCGACCTTCCGCAACGCCGGCGACCTGCGCGAGATCTTCGCCGCGGCGCCGCTCGAGCGGCTGCTGGTGGAGACCGACAGCCCCTATCTCGCGCCGCAGCCCCATCGCGGCAAGCGCAACGAGCCCGCCTATGTCGCGGAGACGGCGCGGATCATGGCCGGGCATCTCGGGATCGATCCGGAGGAATTCGCGGCGATCACCACGGCGAATTTCGACCGGCTCTTCACCCGCGCGGCGGGGGCCGCCGCCGGGGCAGGGGAGGCCGGGAAGGCGGGGGCGGGCGACTGATGGCGATTCTGCGTGCCACCATCCTGGGCTGCGGCTCGTCGGCGGGAGTGCCGCGGATCGGCGGCGACTGGGGACGCTGCGACCCGGCCGAGCCGCGGAACGTCCGGCGGCGCTGCTCGCTCCTCGTCGAGCGGATCGACGGCGAGCAGGCGACGCGGGTGCTGATCGACACCGGGCCCGACCTGCGCGCGCAGCTTCTCGACGCGGGGGTCGGGCATCTCGACGGGGTCGCCTATACCCATTCCCACGCCGACCATGTCCATGGGCTCGACGACCTGAGGGTGGTCGTGTTCAACCGCCGCTCGCGGCTGCCGGTCTGGGCCGATGCAGAGACGGCGGAGGCGCTCATCTGCCGCTTCGGCTACGCCTTCATCCAGGGCGAGGGCAGCGACTATCCGCCGATCCTCGACCTCCACGAGATCGACGGGCCGTTCTCGGTCACGGGCGCGGCGGGGCCGTTGACGCTCCGCCCCTTCCGGGTCGAGCATGGCCGCACGCATGCCCTGGGCTTCCGCATCGGCGGGCTTGCCTATCTGCCGGATGTCTCCGCGATCCCCGAGCCTGCCTGGGAGGAGCTCCGGGACCTCGACTGCTGGATCCTCGACGCGTTGCGCTACCGGCCGCATCCGACACATGCGCATCTCGCCCGCAGCCTCGAGTGGATCGAGCGGGCGCAGCCGAAACGCGCCGTGCTCACCAACATGCACAACGATCTCGACTACCGCACGCTGTGCAGGGAGACGCCCGAGCACGTGGTTCCGGCCCATGACGGCCTCGTGCTGGAATTCCCGGCTTGATCCTCGAGCTTCTGGTCGTCGTCCTGCCGGTCTTTCTCGTGATGGGCGGGGGCTATGCCGCGACGCGGTCCGGCCTCTTCCGCCAGAGCGCGGTCGACGGGCTGATGGTGTTCGTCCAGAACTTCGCGGTGCCGTGCCTCCTGTTTCGCGGCGTGGCGACGCTCGATCTCGGTGCGGTATTCGACCTCCGGTTGCTCACCTCCTTCTACGCGGGCGCGGTCGTCTGCTTCCTGCTCGGTATCCTCGGCGCGCGGCACGTCTTCGGCCGGCGGCCGGGGGAGGCGGTGGCGATCGGCTTCGGGGCGCTCTTCTCGAATTCGCTGCTGCTGGGCCTGCCGATCATGGAGCGGGCCTATGGCGCCGGGGCGCTCGCGCCGAATTTCGCGATCATCGCCATCCATTCGCCCTTCTGCTACCTCCTCGGCATCACCGCGATGGAGATCGCCCGCGCCGATGGCCGCGGCTTCATGGCGACGGTCCGGGCGGTCGTGAACGCGATGTTCCGCAACGCGCTGATGATCGGCATCGCCCTCGGCTTCGTCGTCAACCTGACCGGGCTCGAGATGCCGGAAGTCGCCGCGACGGCGGTGGACATGATGGCGGCCTCGGCGCTTCCCGCAGCCCTCTTCGGCCTGGGCGGCATCCTCACCCGCTACGGGGTCAGGAGCTCGCTCGGCGAATCGGTGATGGTGGCCGGACTCTCGCTGTTCCTGCACCCGGCGATCGCCTTCGGACTCGGCCATTTTGCCTTCGCACTCCCCGGGGATTTCGTCCGCTCCGCCGTCGTCACCGCGGCGATGGCGCCAGGGGTCAACGCCTATGTCTTCGCAAGCCTCTACGGCCGCGCGCAGGGAGCGGCGGCGAGCGCGGTCCTCCTCGCGACCGCGGCTTCCGTCCTGACCGTGTCCGGCTGGCTCGCGCTGCTTGCCCGGATCTGACGAGCCGTCGCACTCGCCGGCAGGCCGCTCCGGATGCGGCCCGCCGCCCTGCTGCACCCGGTCTCAGCTCATCAGCATCCTGAGCCCCTGCGTCGCATCCGTGCGCACGGCGAGGCGCAGGCCGGGCTCGTCACCCGCCCGCAGCGCGGAGATGATCTTGCGGTGCATGTCGGTCGCCTGCCGCCGCTCCAGCCGCTCGTAGAGGGCGCGCATCGTCGGGCCGAGCTGGAGCCAGACGTTCTCGATCAGGCTCAGCATCGCCGGCGCCTGCGCCCGGAGATAGAGGGTGCGGTGAAACTCGAGATTCGAGCGGACGTAGCCGGAGGCATTCCCCTTCACGATCATCTCGTCGATGACGCCGTTGATCGCCTGCATCCGGTCGGTAAGCGCCGCATGCGCCCGCGGCAGCGCACGGCTCGCCAGCTCCGGCTCGAGGAGCGCCCGGATCGCGGCGAGTTCCTCGATCCGCTCGTTCGAGAGGGCGGGCGTCGAGACCCGGCCCGTGGCGGAGAGTTTCAGCGCTCCTTCCGCCACCAGCCGGCGCACCGCCTCCCGCGCCGGGGTCATCGAGGTGCCGAATTCCGCCGCGATTCCGCGCAGGGTGAAAGCCGCGCCCGGTTCGACCAGCCCGTGCATCACCCGTGTCCGCAGGGCGCGGTAGACCTGCTCGTGGGCAGGAGGGGCAGGGTCGGGGAGGCGTTCGTGATGGGTCATGGCCTGCCGGAGATAACCGACGCCGACCGGTTCGTCACGCGGGATGCAGGCGCTCTGCCGGCAGCGTGCGGAAGTCGTAGCGATGCAGCGCCGCGCCGTTTCGGCGCAGCCAGGCGCGCGGGGTGGCGTAGCCGGGCATGAGCCGGGCGACCACCGCCCAGAACCGCTCGGAATGGTTCATCTCGGCCAGATGGGCGACCTCGTGGGCGACGACGTAGTCGAGCACCTCGGGCGGAGCCATCGCCAGACGCCACGAGAACATCAGGTCGCCCCGCGAGGTGCAGGAGCCCCAGCGCGAGCGGGTGTCGCGGAGGGTGATCCGCCCGTGAGCCCGGCCGAGCGCCGCGGCGTGGCGCGAAGCCGCCGCCGCGCAGGACTCCCGCGCAAGCACCCGCAGGAAGCCCGCGGCCCGGCCCGGCAGCAGCGGTTCCGGTCCCGGCAGTTCGAGAACGCCGTCGTCGCGCAGCGCCACCCGTGGCCCGAGTTGCAGCACGACCTCGCGCCCGCCGACCGGCAGCCGCGCCCCCTCGCCGAGCGGTACCGGCGCCGGTCGCGCCGCGAGCCGTGCGCGCAGCCATGATTCGTGCGTGTCGAGAAAGCATCGCAGTTCTGCGGGACGGCAGCGTACCGGCGCCGTCAGGACCGGTTCCCCCTCCGCGGCAACGCGCAGCACCAGCCGCCGCGCATTGGCCTGCCGGCGCAGCCTGACCGTGATCGGCGGCTCGCCGATCCTGACCCAGCCTGCCACCTTCAGACCGCGTGGGCGAGCAGCGCCTCCTTCTCGACCCGGCGTCGCTTGGCGTGGATGAAATCGCGGACCTGCGGCTGGATCTGGTTCCGCCAGCGCGAGCCGTTGAAGACGCCGTAGTGACCGACGCCTTCCTGAACGTAGTGCTGGCGCTCGCTCGTCGGGAGGTTGACCACCAGGTCGTGCGCCGCCTCGGTCTGGCCAAGGCCGGTGATATCGTCCCGCTCGCCCTCGATCGTGAAGAGGGCGATGTCCCGGACCGCAGCGGGATCGAGGAGGCGGCCGCGGTAGCGGTATTCGCCCCGCGCCATCAGCCGGCGCTGGAAAACCCGATCCACCGTCTGGAGGTAGAATTCCGCCGTCAGGTCCATTACCGCCAGATATTCGTCGTAGAACCGGCGATGACTGTCACTGCTGTCGCCGTCGCCGCGGACAAGATTCTTGAACTGGTTCACATGTGCGTCAAGATGCCGGTCGACATTCATCGCCATGAAGCTCGAGAGCTGGAGAAAGCCCGGATAGACCCGGCGCATGAAGCCGCGGTTCGGCCATGGAACCGGGACGACGACATGCTGCTCGAACCAGGAGAGCGGACGGTCGGTGGCGAACTTGTTCGGCTGCTTGGGGTTGCGGGCCGTGTCGATCGGCGAGCCCATCAGCGTGAGCGAGGCCGGCCGGGCCGGGTGGTCCTCCATCGCCATCAGCGTCGTCGCGGCGAGGGAGGGAATCCCCGGTTGGCAGACCGCGAGCACGGCGACCCGCTCACCCATTTCGGCAAGGTGGGTGCAGATTTCGATCAGGTAGTCGGTATAATCGTCAAGGTCGAATCGCCCCGCCGACAGCGGCACCTCGCGGGCATCGGTCCAGTCGGTGATGTAGACGTCATGCTCGGGCAGCATGGCCTCGACGGTGCCGCGCAGGAGCGTTGCGTAATGGCCCGAAAGCGGCGCCACGATCAGCACCGGAGGATCATCGCGCGTCGCGGCGGCGCCGAGCCTGCGGAAATGCAGCAGCGTACAGAACGGACGCGACCACACCGCCTCGATCTCGACCGGGATCTCGACCCCGTCGATGACGGTCGATTCGATGTCCCAGGCCGGCTTGCCGTAGCGTCGCGTCGCATTGATGAACAGGTCGAGCGCCGCGGATACCGCGCGGGAACTGTAGTGCTCCGCCATGGGATTCAGGGGGTTGCTGATCACCTCCTGGCTGAACCGCGCCGCCGCCCGCATGGGCGTGATGGTGGCGTGCGTCATTTCATACGCGTGATAGAGCATCACAGCATCCCCGCTCCTCAGGTCGGTTCCAATCTAGATACGAAAGAATCTGTCGTCGACAAGAACGAGACCACCGTTCGCTCGCCATAATGTGTCATTCTGGTTACTGCAAACGGGGCTTTGACAAGCGCGAGCGGGCGTGGCAGACGCCGCGCGTCGCGTTCCCGATAGACTTGGAAGGATGACAATGCCCAAGGAAGAGTGGGGTCTGAAGCGCGTTTGCCCCAGTTGCGCCTCGCGTTTCTACGACCTGCAGCGGGATCCGATGACCTGCCCGTCCTGCGGTGCGAGCTTCAGCGTCGAGAGCCTGACCGCGGGCAAGCCGCGCGCCGCGCGGATGGAAAAGGCCAAGCCGGAGACGGCCGATGCCGATGACGAGGTGGAGGTCATCGATACCGATGACGATGTGATCGACACCGACGCCGACGACGACATCCTCGAGGATGACGACGACAGCGTCGATCTCGAGGAAATCGCCGACGTCCCCGCGGAGGACGAGGAGAGTTGAGCCGGAGGGGGGTGCGACGCGAGGCAGATTCCCCTTGCGTTCCGTCACCCGCCTCTGTAGTGAACCACCCGCGCGGGCAGCCCCCGCGCATCCGGGGCCATAGCTCAGCTGGGAGAGCGCTTGCATGGCATGCAAGAGGTCAGGGGTTCGATCCCCCTTGGCTCCACCAACCCCCTTTCGTCATCCGTGATCTGCCACTGCCGCCGGCCGTGACGGATGGGTCGCCGCGGCGGCGTGACGCCGGCTTGCGTATCCGGCGCCGGGTCCCGTCGTGCCGCATCCACGGGCGAAGGTCGGATGCCTAGCGCTGCTCGCCGGCAGTGACGATCGCATCGAGGGCGGCGGTGACCGGCATCTCGGCCCAGGGCTCGCCCGAGGTGCGGAGGAGGGCCTCGGCGACGCCGGCGACGGCCCGTGCAACGGCAGTCTCGAGATCGAGGCCGAGCGCGATACGCGCGGCGGTGAGGCCGGAGAGCAGGTCGCCTGTCCCGGCCGGACGGACCGGCAGGCGCGCGGTCTCGACGATGCTGCATCCGTCCGCGCGCGCGGTGACGACGGCGAGGTGATCCGGACGCCCATGCGCGGGCACCGAGGTCGCGACCACGGCAGGGCAGCCGAGGGCGGTTCTTGCGGCGGCGACCGCCTCTGCCCCGGTGATCGCAATTCCGCTGAGCGCGCCGAGTTCGAACGTGTTCGGCATGATGACATCCGCGAGCGGCACGAGTTCGCGGGCGAAGGCCGCGCGCAGCGGCTCGTCCACGAAGAAGCCGAGATCGGCATCGCCCATGACCGGATCGCAGACATAGACGAGGCGCGGGTTCACGGCCCTTGCCTGCTCCACGAACCGGGCGACGGCCGATGCGGTCCCGGCCCGGCCCATGAAGCCCGAGAGGATGACCGCCGCGTGCTCGCAAAGCCCGCGTTCGGCAACGCCTGCGAGGATCTCGGCAACCAGTTCGGCCTCGAGCAGGCGGCCGCGCATCGTGGGATAATGCGGATGGTTCGAGAGCAGGGTCGTGGGCACCTCGACCACCTCGACGCCGCAGGCGCGCATCGGCAGCGAGGCGGCGGAATTGCCCACATGCCCGTAGGCGACCTGGCTCTGGATCGAGATGACGAGCGGCAGGCGGGTCTCGCCCGGCTCGCGGATGGCGGCGCGGTTCATTCCGGCGCCTCGCGGAGATTGCTGCCGGCCCGGTCCCGGGCATCGGCCGTCGGCGCGGGCCCCGGGCTGCATCCTTCCCGGTGAAGTCCGCCGTGTGGCGCGGCACCATGATCGGGCGTCCGGGTACGACCGCTGCACGGCTGCGGGGCGAGGAAGTCGTTCATCGCAAAGCCTCCCTGCATTCTCATCGCATGGAGAATGCCGCGCTGGCCAGACCTGCCGCCGCAGCCTGCAACCGGATCTGCTGGTCCGGTGTGCCAACGGCTAGGATACCTGGGGTGATTCCCCGGAGGTGGCGCGATGAGCAAGCGCATCGAGGACTACGGCCTGATCGGCAACATGCTGTCCTGCGCGCTGGTGGCGCGGGACGGCGCGATCGACTGGCTCTGCCTGCCGCGGTTCGATTCGGATGCGTGTTTCGCGGCCCTGCTCGGGAATGCGGGGAACGGTTCCTGGCGTCTCGCTCCCGTGGATGCGGATGTCCGGGCGTCGCGCCGCTACCGGCCGGGAACCGCCATCCTCGAGACGACCTTCGAGACCGCGGAAGGCGCCGTTACCGTGATCGACTTCATGCCGCTCGCGCGCGACGAGGACCATGTGGACGTCGTGCGCCTCGTGCGGGGCGACCGCGGGCGGGTCCGGATGCGGTGCGACCTGACCCTCCGCTTCGGCTACGGCAGTATCCTGCCCTGGGTGACGCGGACCGGGTTCGGGCTGCGCGCCGTGGCCGGTCCCGATGCGGTGGAGCTGCACACGCCGGTGACGCTCATCAACCGGGACATGTGCACGCGGGCGGAGTTCACGGTCGGCGCCGGAGGGACCGTTCCCTTCGTCCTCGCCTGGCATCCCTCGCACCGCACGGCCGAACGCGCGATAGATCCGCTGCGGCGCCTCGAGGAGACGGAGGCATGGTGGTGCGGCTGGGCGGGCACCTACCGTTTCGACGAGGATCGGGCGCATCCCTGGCGCGCGGCGGTGATGCGCTCCCTCATCACCCTGAAGGCGCTGACCTTCCATCCCACGGGCGGCATCGTCGCCGCGCCGACGACCTCGCTGCCGGAAGGGATCGGCGGCGTGCGGAACTGGGACTATCGCTACTGCTGGATCCGTGACGCGACGCTGACGCTCTATGCCTTTCTCACCTCCGGCTATCGCGATGAGGCGGAAGCGTGGCGCTCATGGCTGCTCCGCGCCGCCGCCGGGCACCCGAACCAGCTCCAGATCATGTACGGCCTCGCCGGCGAGCGCCGCCTTACCGAGATCGAGCTGCCCTGGCTCTCCGGTTACGAGGGTTCGAGACCGGTGCGCATCGGCAATGCCGCCTGCGGCCAGTTCCAGATCGACATCTACGGCGAGTTGCTCGACACCCTCCATGTCGCGCGCAAGTTCCAGCTGCCGCCCTCCCCGGAGGTCTGGAACTTCCAGAAGGTCCTGCTCGGGGAGCTCGCGGCGAAATGGCGCGATCCCGATCACGGGATCTGGGAAGTCCGCGGCCCGCCGCGGCATTTCACCCATTCGAAGCTCATGGCCTGGGTGGCGTTCGACCGCGGCGTGCGGGCGGTGGAGGATTTCGGTCTCGCCGGCCCGGTCGAGAGCTGGAAGGCGGAGCGGGCGCGGATCAGGGACCAGATCCTCGCGCATGGCTGGAGCGAGGCGCGCCGGTCCTTCGTCCAGCACTACGGCGGGGAAGCGCTCGACGCGTCGCTGTTGCTCGTGCCCCTGACCGGCTTCCTGCCGCCCGATGACCCGCGCGTGATCGCCACGATCGAGGCGATCCGGCGTGACCTCGTCGAGGACGGGCTGGTGCTGCGCTACCGTCCGGAGGAAGCGCCGGACGGCGTCGCGGGATCGGAAGGCAGGTTCCTCGTCTGCAGCTTCTGGCTTGCCGATGCGCTGAACATGATCGGGCGCCACGAGCAGGCCTGCGAACTGTTCGACCGGCTGCTGTCGCTTCGCAACGACCTCGGCCTGCTGGCGGAGGAATACGATCCCCGCTCCGGGCGGCAGCTCGGCAATTTTCCCCAGGCCTTCTCGCATGTCGGGCTCATCAACACGGCGCACAATCTGGTCTCGGCCCGCGGCCCGGCCGAACAGCGCGCGGATCGGGCGGCACCGGCCGAGCAGCGTCCGGCAGCGGCTGCGGAGTGATCGGACGCAGGCCCGGCAGCGTGGAGAACCCCCTCCGCCGGTGAGGGCATCGGCCCCTGCGTCATCGGCCGGCGCGGCCTGCCGGAGTGGCGAAGGCGACAGGAAGAGGCTAGAGTGATCCTCCCGCGGTCTTGCGTGCAGCCTCGCGGAGTGGCGGAAGCATCGCGGCGGGCGCAGCTGGCTGTTGTCATCCCCTCCGCTCGGAAGATGACGTGAAGAGACCGTTTCTCCCTGATCCCTCGATGGTCCTGTCGATCCTGACCGTCGCGGGGATGCTCCTCGCCATCCTTGCTCTGTGGCCGCTCCGGGGCGACGCGGCCGGTCTTTCCTCCTTCGCGGGCCTTCTGCTCGTCTATCTCGCGGGCGGCCTGCCGGCCGCGTGGCGGGCGCTCCGTGCCTTGTGGGAGGATCACGTTCTCGACATCGACCTGCTGATGATCGTTGCCGCCGTCGCCGCCGCGGCGGTGGGCGCCCCTCTCGAGGGCGCGGTCCTGCTCACGCTCTTCAGCGTCTCGACGACGCTGGAGGAACGGGCGCTCGGCCGGGCGCGGCATGCGATCGAGGCGCTGATGGCGCTCCGCCCGGAGACGGCGCTGCGGAGGGAGGCGGACGGCACGGTGCGTGAAGTTCCGGCCGCCGCTCTCCGGCCGGATGACGTCGTCGTGCTGCGGCCCGGGGCGCGCGTGCCCGCGGACGGGGTGATCGTCAGCGGCCGCGGCTCCCTCGACGAGGCGAACATCACCGGTGAGTCGATGCCGGTCGCCAAGGAGGCCGGCGCCCCGGTCTTCGAGGCCACGGTCAATCTCGACGGCGTGCTCGAGGTCGCCGTGACGAAGAGTGTCGAGGAAAGCACGGTCGCCCGCATGATCGCCCTCGTGACGCAGGCGCAGGCGGCCAAGGCGCCGTCGGAGCGGTTCAGCTCATGGTTCGGCCAGCGCTACACCATTGCGGTGATGGCGGGCGCGGTCCTCGCCTTCGCCGCCTTCTGCTGGCTCGGCCGGGGCTGGGAGGAGGCGCTCTACCGCGCGGCCACGCTGCTCGTCGCCGCAAGTCCCTGCGCCATCGTCATCTCGGTGCCGGCGGCAATCCTCTCGGCCCTGTCGGCGGCGGCGCGCGGCGGCGTGCTGTTCAAGGGCGGGGCGGCGCTCGAGACCCTCGCGACCGTCGATACCTTCGCCTTCGACAAGACGGGAACGCTGACGACCGGAAAGGCGTCGGTGACGAGGGTCGTGGCGCTCGACGGGGACGTGGAGCGTTTCCTGTCGCTGCTCGCGGGGCTCGAGGCCCAGTCGGAACATCATAGCGCCGCGGCGATCCGCCGGGAAGCGGCGAGCCGCGGCATCGAGCCCGTCCGGGTCAGGAACGTGACCAGCCGGCCGAGCGCCGGCATCGTCGGCGACGATGGCGAGGGGCTGCTCTGGGGAGGCAATCCGCGGCTTGCGGCGCAGATGGGCGCATCCGTCGATCACCCGGCGCTGCGGGTGATGGCGGCGGACAGCGAGACGATCATCTATGCCGGTCGCGATTCCGAGCTGCTGGGTGCGGTCAGCATCGCCGACCAGGCGCGCGCGACCTCCCGGCCGGCGCTTGCCGCGCTACGCGAAGGGGGAGTCGGCGAGATCGTGATGATGACCGGCGACCGCCGCCCCGTGGCGCTGCGGATCGGCGAGGAGCTCGGGCTGGGGCCGGAGGCGGTCCACGCCGACATGCTGCCCGAGGACAAGGTCCGGGTGATCGGCGAACTCGCCGCGCGGGGCAGGGTCGCCTTCGTGGGGGACGGCGTCAACGACGCGGCCGCGCTCGCCCGGGCCGACGTGGGGATCGCCATGGGCGCGGCGGGGTCGGATGTTGCCCTTCAGGCGGCCGATGTCGCGCTCCTCTCGGAGGACATGGGCCGGCTGGCGGAGGCGTATCGTCTGGCGCGGCGGACGACCCGGATCATCCGGCAGAACCTCGCCTTCGCCATGACGGCGATGGTGGTGCTGGTCATCGGCGGGCTGTTCCTCGAACTGCCGCTGCCGGTCGCGGTGATCGGTCACGAGGGCGGTACGGTGCTCGTCGTGCTCAACGGCCTGCGGCTGCTCCGCGACCCCATCCGCCGGGGCGGAGCGGAAGTGCCGAAGGCGGTACGGATCCCCGATCCCACGGCCATCCGCGGACAGTCCTGCGCGAGGAGGATCCCGCGCGGTACCGGTTGAGGGAGCCCGGGCGCATCCCCCGCCGGGCCATCGCTTCCGGCCGCCCGGCAAGCTGGCCTTCACGCCGTTTCCATGATCGGCCGGAACATGCGCCTGTAGGCGCCGGGCGTCAGCCCGGTGCATCGCTTGAAGAGCCGCCGGAAGAAGGCAGGGTTCTCGTAGCCCACCGCAGCGGCGATCTCGTCCACCGCGAGGTCGCTGTCCTCGAGTTTCCGCTTGGCCGCCTCGATCCGGAGATTCTGCGCATGGGCAATCAGCGAGGTCCCCGTGGCCGCCGCGAACCGCCGTTTCAGGCTCCGCTCGGGGATGCCGCAGGCCGCGACGACGCCGGCGACCGCATTCGGCTCGGCGTAATGCCGGGCGAGCCAGTTCTCGGCCCGGCGCACGATGCCGTCGGCATGCGGAACGCGCCGCACGAGCGGCATGTAGGGCAACTGGCCCTCGGCGTGCCATTTCATCAGGTAGACATGGGCGATGCGCAGTGCCTCGCCCGGGCTCGCATGGCGCGAGATGATGTGGATCGCGAGGTCGTGCCAGGAGCTCGTCCCGCCGGCCGTGACGATCCGCCCGGCAGGATCCGCGACACAGAGGCTTGGCGCCGGATCGAAGCGCACGGCGGGAAATCTGCTGCGGAAGAGGTCGCCGTAGCCCCAGTGCGAGGTTGCCGGCCGCCCGTCGAGAAGCCCGGCGGCGGCAAGGAGCACGGATCCCGAGCAGGCCGAATAGATGATGCTGCCGCTGTCGTGGCAGCTGCGGAGCCACGTCTTGACCTCGTCGTGGCGGTCGGTGACCCCGTCGTCGGGAGCGAGCCACAGTTCCGGCACGATGACGATGCCGGGACGGGGAACCTCGCTGATCGCGAGGTCGGGGCGGACCGGGATGTCGTTGCCGCAGGTGAAGGGCGCGCGGTCAGGTGACACGAGCCTCGGCCGGATCATCTGCGCGCCGGCGCCCGCGCCGGTCATTTCCCGCCACAGCGTCCCGGTGGCGCTCAGGACATCGACGAGGCCGTAGAGGGACGAGCCTGCGCTCTCCGGCAGGCAGAGGATGAAGGCCTCGACGGGCGATCCTTCCTCGCGCATGGCATCGGATTTCTGGCACGAACGGACCGATTCCGGCAAGTGTCGTGCTGATGGTCCGTCCTGTCCGGCCGTAGATTTCTCCCATCGCAGCAACCGCTGCGGCCAACCGGGAGAGCGAAGATGACCATGCAGACACAGGTCGAGGCCAACGTCCTCAACGGGCTCGACGTCAACAAGGCGATGGCGACGATCGCGGCGATCGAGGCCGATCCGGAGATCGCGCAGTTCCGCTTCCGGGCGAGGAACCGCTGGATCAACGGTGGCGAGAACCGGACCACGATCCGCGACTTCTACGGCGCGAAGGCGGAGGACACGTCGCGCGAGAGCGCCTGGGAATTCACGAACGGCGAGCCACCGGTCCTCCTCGGCAACAACGAGGGCGCGAACCCCGTGGAGTTCCTGCTTCATGCCCTCGCGGGATGCGTGACGACGACATTCGTCCTGCACGCCATGGCCCGCGGTATCAGGATCAGGGAAATGTCGACCGAGCTCGAGGGCGACATCGACCTGCACGGGCTTCTCGGCATGAACGAGGAGGTCTCGCCCGGCTACCGGGAGATCCGCGTCCGGATCAACGTGCAGGCCGACTGTTCCGACGAGGCGCTCGACGACCTGATCGCCTATGCGCAGGCGCACTCGCCCGTCTGCAACACGATCTGCCGGCCGGTTCCGGTCAAGGTGGTACGGGCGGCGTGAGGCCCCTCGGCTGATGGGAGGCCGCCGCACCGGGGGTGCGGCGGCCCTTGCCGCGCCATCACCCGCGGCGGGCCGCGATCAGGTATTCCCGGTTGCCGTCGCCGCCGGGAATCGGGCTTTCGGTCTCGCCGATCACCGCCCAGCCTCTGCCTTCGAGGAAGGCACGGACCGTGGTGCGGGCGCGGGCGATGGCCGCCTCGTCCCGGACGATGCCGTTCTTGCCGATGGCGGCGCGGCCGACCTCGAACTGCGGCTTGACGAGGGCAACGAGGATCGCCCCCGGCCCGGCGAGGGCAAGCGGCGCCGGCAGCGCCTTCAGGAGCGAGATGAACGAGAGGTCGGCGGTGACGAACCCGGGCGAGGGCACCTGCGCCGGCGTGATGTCGCGCACGTTCAGTCCCTCGATCACGTGGACGCGGGGATCTTCGCGCAACAGTGGTGCGAGCTGCCCGTGGCCGACATCGACGGCCCAGACCTCGCGCGCGCCCCGTTCGAGCAGGACCTGGGTGAAACCTCCGGTGGAGGCGCCGAGGTCGAGGGCGACGGCCCCGGAAGGCGAGAGGCCGAAACTGTCGAGCGCGTGGAGGAGCTTGAGCGCGGCGCGCGAGACATGGCGCAGCGCGTCGCCGGCGATGGCGATGGCGGCCCCGGGTGCGATCCGGAGCGCGGCCCGTCTCGCGGTCCTGCCATCCACCGTGACGCTGCCGGCGGCGATCAGCGCCTGGGCGCGGGCGCGGGAAGGCGCGAGGCCGCGCGCCACCAGCACCTGGTCGAGGCGCTCGCCCCCGATGCCGGCGTTGCCGCTCCCCGCGTCTGACCTCATTCCGCGGCGAGGCCGAGGAAGCCGCCCGACTGGCGCTCCCACAGGCGCGCATAGAGGCCGCCGCGGCGCAGGAGTTCGGCATGGCTGCCCTCCTCGACGATACGGCCCTCGTCGAGGACCACGATCCGGTCCATCGCCGCGATGGTCGAGAGGCGGTGGGCGATGGCGATCACCGTCTTGCCCTCGGTCACCGTCTCCAGCGTGTCCTGGATCGCCGCCTCCACCTCGGAATCGAGCGCGCTCGTCGCCTCGTCGAGGACGAGGACCGGCGCGTCCTTGAGGATGACCCGGGCGAGCGCGATGCGCTGGCGCTGCCCGCCCGAGAGCTTGACCCCGCGCTCGCCGAGATGGGCCTCGTAGCCCTTGCGGCCGTGGATGTCCTGCAGGGTGAGGATGAAGTCATGCGCCTGCGCGCGCCGGGCCGCCGCGAAGACTTCCTCGTCGGTGGCCCCGGGCCGGCCATAGCGGATGTTCTCCATGGCCGAGCGGTTGAACATCGCCGTTTCCTGCCGGACCATGCCGATCTGCGCCCGCAGCCCGTCCTGGGTCAGATCCCGGATATCGGTGCCGTCGAGCGTGATCCGCCCGCCCTCGACATCATAGAGACGCAGGAGCAGCGACACGGCCGTGGACTTGCCCGCGCCCGAGCGGCCGACGAGGGCGACCTTCTCGCCCGGCCGGATGCGCAGCGTGAAATGTCTGAGCGCCGGGTCCTTGCGCCCGTAGCCGAAGGAGACATCCTCGAAGGCCACCGCGCCCTTCGGAGCCGCCGGCTCGGCGGCGTCCGGGGCATCGGTGATCCGGTGGGGCGGCGAGAGGGTGCGCATCCCGTCCTCGATCTCGCCGATATTGGTGAAGATCCCCATCGCCGTCATCGAGACCCAGCCCGACATCTGGGCGATGCGCGTGGCGACGAGGCCGGCGGCGGCAATGTCGCCCGCCGATGCCGCACCCCGCGACCAGAAGAAGAGCGCGCCTCCGACCAGCGCCACCGGAAGGACGCCGGCGAGCGCCATCAGCCAGAAGCGGAACCGCGCGCTGACGCCGCCGAAGGCGACGCTCGCACTGCGGTAGCGGTCGAGTGCCGCGAGCGTCGCCTCGTCCTCGTGACGGCCGTGGGAGAAGAGCTTGACCGTCGCGATGTTGGTGATGGTGTCGACGACCTGGCCGGTCACGCCGGCGCGGGCCGCGGCGCGCGCCTTAGAGCGGGCACGCACCTTCGGCATGAAATGCCGGATCAGGAACGCATAGCCGCCGACCCAGACGAGAAGCACAAGCGCGAGCCAGAGGTTCATCGCGCCGACGAGCACCGCCGCCCCCACCACGGTGGAGACGGCAAGCCCCATGATGTTCACCGATTCCGAGACCACCTCGGTGATCGCCCGCGAGGTCTGCTGCTGTTTCTGGGCGATGCGGCCGGCGAAATCGTCATCGAAGAAGGCAAGCGACTGGCCGAGCGTGTGCCGGTTCACCCGGGACAGCACCAGCGGATAGAGATTGGGGGTGAGCGTGAGCGCGTTCAGCGCCGCCCCGAGCCCCATCAGCCCCGGCCGCACCAACAGGAAGAAGAACGCCGCGCCGAGGAGCAGCGGCCAGGTCTCGGCAAAGAGCCCGTCCGGCCCGCGCGCCTGGGCAAGGTCGATCAGCCAGCCGATGACGAAGGCGGCGCCAACCTCGGTCACACCGACGGCGGAGGAGACGAGAAGCGCGAGGAGGATCGCCGGGAAGGCCCCCCGCAGCGCCCACCGCAGGAAGGCGCCAAGGCGGCGTGGCGGCGGGCCCCCGGCGGGGCGGAACGGCTGGATCAGGTCGGCGAAATGCATGCTGTTCGTTACTCGGCAGCCTCGAGATTGATGAAGCCGCCGGACTGACGGTTCCAGAACCTTGCATATAGGCCGTCGTACGCCAGAAGCTCGGAATGGCTGCCCTGCTCGGCGATCATCCCTTCGTCGAGAACGATGATCCGGTCCATGTGCGCGATGGTCGAGAGGCGGTGGGCGATGGCGATGACCGTCTTGCCCTCCATCACGCCATAGAGCGTGTTCTGGATCGCCGCCTCCACCTCGGAATCGAGCGCGCTCGTCGCCTCGTCGAGGACGAGGATCGGCGCGTCCTTGAGGATCACCCGCGCGATCGCCACCCGCTGGCGCTGGCCGCCCGAGAGCTTGACCCCGCGCTCGCCGACATAGGCGTCGTAGCCGGTGCGGCCGGCGGGATCGCGCAGCTCGCGGATGAAACCGTCGGCCTCGGCGCGGCGGGCGGCGGCGATCATGTCGCGTTCGCTTGCCTCGGGGCGGCCGTAGAGGATGTTCTCCCGCACCGAGCGATGGAGGAGCGAGGGGTCCTGCGTCACCATGCCGATCTGCCGGCGCAGGCTGTCCTGGGTCACCTCGCGGATATCCTGGCCGTCGATCTCGATCCGGCCGCCCTCCGGGTCGCGGAACCGCAGCAGCAGGTTGACGAGGCTCGACTTGCCGGCGCCGGAGCGGCCGACGATGCCGACCTTCTCGCCGGGGCGGATGGTGAGGTCGATGCCGGCAAGCCCGCCATGGCCGCGGCCGTAATGGTGGGTGAGGTTGCGGAAGGCGATCTCGCCCCGCCGCAGCACCAGCGGCGGCGCGCCGGGACGGTCGGTGACATCATGCGGCACCGAGATCGACTGCATCCCCTCGCGCACGATCCCGGTCTGCTCGAAGAGGTGGATCGTCACCCACATGATCCAGCCGGTCATGCCGTTGAGCCTGAGCGTGAGCGCCGCCGCGGCCGAGACGTCGCCGATCGTCATCGTGCCGACGCTCCAGAGCCAGATGCCGGGGGCGACCACGGCGACGATCAGCAGGCTGTTGAGGAAGGCGAGCCCCGCCATCATCACCGTCATCAGCCGCATCATCTTGCGCACGCGCAGGAGATGGCGGCGCATGGCACGGCCGGCATATTCCTCCTCCCGGTTGCCATGGGAGAAGAGCTTCACCGTCTCGATGTTGGCATAGGCATCGACCACCCGGCCCGTCACCGTCGAGCGCGCGTCCGAGACGCGCTGGCTCGCGCGGGCGATCCGGGGCGCGATCCAGCGCAGGAAGGCGAGGTAGATCCCGACCCATGCCGCGAGCGGCAGCGCAAGCCGCGGATCGATCTGGCCGAGGATCATCAGCGCGCCGAGGACATAGGCCGCGCAATACCAGATCGCCTCCATCCCCATGTAGCCGATCTCGGACACGGCGGTGGAGGTCTGCATCACCCGGTTGGCAAGGCGTCCCGCGAAGTCGTTGGCGAAGAACGAGGACGACTGCCCCAGCATGTGCCGGTGGTAGCGCCAGCGCGTGCCCGTCCCGAGGTTGGGATCGACGCTCTGGTTGAGGAGCATCGAGTTCAGCCCGATCGCCAGCGGACGGAGCAGGAGGATGAGGATGACCGCGACCGCGAGTTCGAGTCCGTGGCGCAGGAACAGCGCGTCGGGTCCCGCCGCCGTCATCAGGTCGATGACCCGGCCGGAATAGAAGATGAGCCCCGTTTCCATCAGCGCGACGACGAGGCCGGTGACGGCGAGCATGGCGATGATGTGGCGGTAGGGGCGGAACGCCTCGAGGAGGAACGGCCACAGCCGGTCAGGCGGCGGCCGGTCGGGTCCCGGGGCGAAAGGATCCACCAGCGCCTCGAAGCGGCGGAACAGCGGAAATCGGGTCATTGCTTGTCTCGGAGGGCTGGGTCAGGGGGATGAACGTACGGAGCGCAGGGCCGGTTCGCTCCTCCGGAGCGCGGCTCAGCGGGTGGCCGGGTTCCGGATGATGTCCATTCCATTCCTCCTCCTGATGCTTCCCTCCTAGCGGATTCCGGCGCGATTGTCGATGCCGGCGCACGGACTGCCCGTGGCACCCGTCGCTTAACCATTTATAAAGGAATGCATGGACGGGACGCCGGACAGATGCGATCAGAAGTCACCGGTTTCGGGTTTCTTGATGGCGGCGCCCCGCTTGGGGGGAGCGGGTTTGGCGCCACCGCCTGTGGGGGGCGGTGCCGGTGATCGCTGGGTGGCTGCGCCGGATGGCCTGCCGCATGGCAGGCCCGGCGGAGCGAGGGGGAGTCGCGGCAGCGGTGACGAACA
>JAJUJF010000070.1 GCA_029265455.1 Paracoccaceae bacterium
CCGAGGAGCGCCGAGCGCGCCGCGAAACTGGCGAGGATCGAGAGCCTGGATGCGCCGAGCGTCTTCAGCACCGCCGCCTCGTAGGTCCGGAGCCGCTCGCCCGCCGCCGCCGCGCCGATCAGCACGACGAGGCCGGTCGCAAGCGTAACTGCCGCCGCCCACCTCGTGGCCGTGGTGAGGCCGCCGAGGATTTCCCCCACCCGGCCGATCGTCTCGCGCACGCCGATCGCGGTGATGTTCGGGAATGCCTCGCCCACCCTGCGCAGGAGGGGCGCCTCCGCCTCCTCGCCCGCGTAGACGGTGGCGATATGCGCCTGCGGCGCGCCCGCCAGGGTGTTCGAGTCGAAGATCATCACGAAATTGATGCCGAGGCTTTCGAACTCCACCCGCCGCAGATTTGCGATCTCCGCCGTGATCTCGCGGCCGAGCACGTTCACCGTGATCCTGTCGCCGACGCCGATGCCGATTTCCCGCGCCTCCTCCTCGGCAAAGCTCACGAGCGGCGGCCCGGCGTGATTCTCGGCCCACCATTCGCCTTGCGTCACTTCCGTGCCGGGAGGCTGCGCCGCCGCATGGGAGATTCCGCGATCCCCCCGCACCACCCAGTGCCCGCCCGCCACCTCCCCGGCCGGCCGCCCGTTGATCGCGGTGACGGTCGCGCGCAGCATCGGCGCGGTCTCGATCCTCTCCACGCCCGGGACCGCCTCCGCCGTTTCGCGGAACCCGTCGATCTGGTCGTTCTGGATGTCGACGAAGAAATAGGCGGGCGCGCGCTCCGGCAGTTCCCTCGTCAGCATCTGGCGCAGGTTCCAGTCGATCTGGCCGATGGCGGCGAGCACGGCGAGGCCGAGCCCGAGCGAGAGCACCACCGACGCCGTCTCCCTCGACGGGCCGCCGACCGCGCCGAAGGCAAGCCGCAGCCACGGCCGGCCGGCCGCGATCCGGGCATGACCGAGCCGCCGCGCCAGCAGGCCCACGCCCCGCGCCACCAGGGCGAGGAGCGCCAGAACGCCGATCACTCCCGCCGCCACCCAGAGCGCGAGCCGCCCGTCCCCGGCGAGAAGCACCGCCGCCACCACGAGGAGCGCGACCAGCCCCCCCGACAGGGCCACATACCGCCGCCGCGGCCATGCCGACGCTCCTGCCGCGAGATCGCGAAAGAGCGCCGCCGCCCGCAGGTCGCGCGCCCGCGCGAGCGGCCAGATCGTGAAGATGGCCGCCACCAGCGCCCCGTAGAGCGCCGCCTCGGCCAATGGCCGGGGATGGATGCCGAAGACGACCGGCACCGGCAGCCGGTCGACATGGGCAGGCCCCACCAGCAGCGGAATCGCCGCCCCGACCGCGAGGCCGATGGCGATGCCGATCGCTGCCACGATTCCCACCTGCAGGAGATAGATGGCGAAGACCGTCCGCCCGGTCGCGCCGAGCGTCTTCAGCACGGCGATCGTCTCCGTCCTGCCCTCGAGATGGGTGCGCACCGCCCCGCCGACACCGACACCGCCCACCGCGAGGCCGGCAAGCCCCATCAGGATCAGGAAGGACGAGAGCCGCTCGACGAACCGCTCGATCCCCGGCGCCGGCCGGCGCGTGTCGCGCCAGCGCATGCCGCTGCCCTCCATCGCCGCCGTCGCTTCGCCCCGCAGCCGCCGCAGGTCGGTCCCGGGCGGCAGCGCCAGCCGGTAATGGCTCTCGAAGATCGTGCCCTCGCCGAGGAGGCCGCTCGCGCCGAGGGCGTCGCGCGCGACGATCACCCGCGGGCCGAAGGCAAATCCCGTTCCCGCCGCGTCCGGTTCGAAGGCGAGGATGCCGGTCAGGCGGAAATCCTGCGTCCCGAGGCGCAGCACGTCGCCCGGCGCTACCCGGAGGCGATCCGCCAGCACCCGCTCCGCCACCAGCCCCGGCAGATCGCCCCCCGCCTCCAGCGCCTCACGGAAATCCCCGCCCCCTTCGAGAAGCACCTCGCCGTAAAGCGGGTAGAGCGCATCCACGCCCTTCACCTGCACCAGCACCCGCTCCGCCGGGCCTCCCTCCGGCGCATGAACGATCATCGAGCGGAAATCGACGATCCCGGAGACCGCGCGCGCCTTCCCCTCCATCCATTCCCGCTCCTCCGGCGTGGCGAAGCGGTGAGTGAAGCGGATGGCGGCATCGCCGCCGAGGATCACCGCGCCCTCGCGCGCAAGCCCGCTCCCGACCGCGGCGCGCACCGAGCCGATGGCGGCGATCGCCGCGACGCCGAGCGCGAGGCAGACGAGGAAGATGCGGAAACCGTGCAGGCCGCCGCGCAGCTCCCGGAGCGCGATCCGCAGCGCCGCCCTCACTCGGCCGCTTCCGCGAAGGTCTCGAGCCGGCCATCCCGGAGCCGGATCACCCGGTCGCAGCGCGAGGCGAGTTCGGGCGCATGCGTCACCATCACCAGCGTTGCCCCCCGTCGCGCGCGCAGGTCGAAGAGAAGCTCGATGATCGCCTTGCCCGTGACCCCGTCGAGATTGCCGGTCGGCTCGTCGGCAAGCAGGATCTCCGGCCGCGTCACGCAGGCCCGCGCGAGCGCCACCCGCTGCTGCTCGCCCCCCGACAGCTGCGCCGGATAATGCCCGGCGCGGTCCGCAAGCCCCACCGCCGCGAGCTCCGCCTCCGCCTTCGAGAGCGCCTCGCGGTCGCCCGCAAGTTCGAGGGGCGTCGCCACGTTCTCGAGCGCCGTCATCGTCGGAATCAGGTGGAAGGACTGGAACACCACCCCCATGTGATCGCGGCGGAACCGGGCGAGATCATCCTCCCCCATCCGCGTCAGATCCCGCCCGAGGACGGTGACGCTTCCCCCGGTTGCCGCCTCGAGGCCGCCCATGATCATCAGGAGCGACGACTTGCCCGATCCCGAAGGCCCCACGAGCCCCAGCGCCTCGCCCCTCGTGACCTCGAGGCTGATGTTGCGCAGGACCGGCACCGGACCGACATTGCCCGAGAGTGTGAGATCGACATCGGCAAGCGCGATCACGGGAGACGTCATGAAGAACCTGCTCGGGGCTGTAATCGGGGAACGTTATCGGACCGGACGGAGGACGGGCAAGGTCGTGCCCGTCATCTTCGCGACCCTGCTCGCGCTCGCGTGTGCCGCTCTCCCCGTCGAGGCCGGGATACGGATCACCGCCTTCGGCGACTCCCTCACCCAAGGTTTCGGCCTTCCCGCGGAGGAGGGTTTCGTGCCGCAGCTAGAGAACTGGCTGCACGCGAACGGCGCCGATGACGTGACCGTGATCAACGCCGGGGTCTCGGGCGACACCACGGCGGGCGGCCGCGCGCGGATCGACTGGGCGCTTGCCGACGAGCCCGACGCCATCATCGTCGCCCTCGGCGGCAACGACATCCTGCGCGGCATCGACCCCGGTACGGTGCGCGAGAATCTCGACGCGATCCTCGCCGCGATCGACGGGCGCGGCATTCCCGCCCTCCTCGCCGGCCTGCCGGCGCCGGCGAATTACGGGGCCGATTACAAGGAAGCGTTCGACGCGATCTTCCCCGACCTGGCCGAGGAACACGACGCGATCCTCTATCCCAACTTCCTCGCCGGGATCGGCGAGCGGCTCGACGACGGCCGCGCGCGCGACATGATGCAGGAGGACGGCATCCACCCGAACGCGGCCGGTGTCGAGGCGATGGTCGAGGCGATCGGTCCCGCGGTGCTCGATCTCGTGGAACGTGCACGCGGCGTGGAGGTAGGGGAACCGGTGAATTCCCCGCCCGAGGGGTGACATCCACGCGGAAATTGCGGTAGAATTCGCGCTGGTAAGAGGCGTCGCGCTTGAACGGGGGCGTGGTCCGCCAATATCTTGCATGAATGCGCGGCGGATCGGTTCTGCCGCAGCACAAACGGATCTCAGGAGGAACTACATGGCAGAATTCGAGACTGTCCGCCGGACGGGGACAGGCGCTCGCGCGGTACGGATCGACGAGGGCCTTCGCGCCCACATGAACAAGGTCTACGGCCTCATGGCCGTGGCAATGATCATCACCGGCCTCGTCGCCTGGATCGTCGGCACCGACTTCGCGCGCGCCGTCGCCGGCGAGCCGACGGTGATCCTCCCCGCCGGGATGGTCGCGGCCATGTTCACCTCGCCGATCCGCTGGGTGATCATGTTCGCACCGCTGATCTTCGTGTTCGGCTTCGCCGCCGGCATCAACCGCATGTCGGAATCGACGGCGCAGCTGGTGTTCTGGGCCTTCTCCGCGGTGATGGGCCTCTCCATCGCCTGGATCTTCGCCGTCTTCACCGGCGTCTCGATCGCGCAGACCTTCTTCGTCACCGCGATCGCCTTCGCGGGACTGAGCCTCTACGGCTACACGACGAAGCGCGACATCTCCGGCTGGGGCGCCTTCCTGATCATGGGCCTGATCGGCCTGATCGTGGCGATGATCATCAACATCTTCGTGGCTTCCGCCGCGATGCAGTTCGCGATCTCGGTCATCGGCCTGCTGATCTTCGCCGGGCTGACCGCCTACGATACCCAGCGGCTCAAGAACGAGTATCTGGTGATGCGCGGCACCGACGGGGAAGCCTATCTCGGCAAGGCCGCCATCCTCGGCGCGCTGTCGCTCTACCTGAACTTCATCAACATGTTCATGTTCCTCCTCCAGTTCCTCGGCCAGCGCGAGTGACCGGGAGAGGGGGCGGCGCGCCTGCGTCCGTCTCCTGACATCTGCGATACCAGTTCGGGACCTGCCGGCCGGAGTGCCGGCAGGTCCTTTTTCCTGGACAGTCCGGCCGGTTCCAGCCGCGCCGGACGACAGATGCGGCCCGCCTCCACCGCCGGCGGTCCGTCATGATCGCGGCAGTACGGTATCCCTTCTTTCGCCCGGCCCGGGCGTGCCCCGCGCTGTCCCTCATCCGGGGGAGGTGCCGACATGCTCCGCCGGCTCGCCGAGGGTGTCGGCCATGTAGGCGCCACGGCTTCCCATCGGCTCGTCGGGAGGCTGCGTCGTGTCCCGCCGTGTCTGGTGCTCCATCTCCGCGTTCACCTGCGCGCCGACGATCAGGATGAGCACCGAGAGCCAGATCCAGAGCAGGAAACCCACCAGCGCCCCGAGCGAGCCATAGGTGGCCTGGTAGTCGGCGAAGTTGCGCAGATAGATCGAGTAACCCGCCGACGCCGCCACCCAGACCACCGTCGCCATCACGCTGCCCCAGCTCAGCCAGCGCCAGGTCGCGGGCTCCCGGCTCGGCCCGTAGCGGTAGAGAAGCGCGATCACGGCGGTGAAGATCGGCAGCAGCAGCGCCCAGCGCATCGCCCGCACCGCCCCGTCCGCGAGCGGCCCGAGATCGATGACCGCGAGCACCACCGGCACCAGCGCCACCGCGAAGACCAGCACCGCCGCCAGCAGGAAGCCGCCGAAGGTGAAGGCAAAGGTGACGAGATGGAGCCGCAGGAAGCTGCGCTTCTCCTGCTCGCCATTGGCGATGTTGAGCGCCTCGAAGATCGCCTTCACCCCGTTGTTCGCGGTCCAGAACGCGAAGACGAGCGACAGGACGAGACCGAGGCCGAGCGCGCCTGCATCCTGCGCCGCGAGATCGCCAAGCTCGCGCGTGATGATCTGCATCGCGTCGTCGGGCAGCAGCCCCTCGAGCGCCCCGGCACTCTCGACGACCGAGACCGGATCGGCAATCAGCCCGAAGAGCGACACGAAGACCGCAAGCGCCGGGAACAGCGCCAGCAGCAGGTAATAGGTCACGCCGCCCGCGACGAGCATGGCGCGGTCTTCCCAGAACTTGTAGTAGAGCCGGACAAGGATGTCCTTCCAGCCGCGCGGCGGGATCTCCTCCGGCCGGTCGGCGAACCGGCCGCGTTCGGCATCCTGCCGATGGTCCGCCCCCGCCTCCGTCGTCTCCGCCTTTCCCGCCATCGACGCCTCTCCCGCCGGGCCGCCTCACGGGCGGCGCGGGAGCAACCAACCGGCGCCGCCTTCTGTTCCGGCGCCGGAGAGAGGGGCGCGCGGACCCGTGTCAGCGCCAGTAGGGCGCAAGCGACGCGAACTTCTTCCAGGCCGGCGCCAGATCCTCGCGCACCGTCGCGCCTCCGGCAGCGAGCGCGCCGAGCAGCCAGCCGGCCGCCCGTTCCGTCCGGGGATCGGTTCCCACCTCCGCGAGCAGCTCCCCGGCGGTCGCCTCGTCGTTGAGGTCGCCGAAACGCTCCTGGAGCTTCCTCATCGCCTTGAGGAACTTCCCCTGCCGCTTGCTGCCGAAGACCGGCTGAGTGAGATCAACGACATAGCGCAGCTTCTTCACGTCCTTTCTGAGCTCGTGAAGTCCCTCGATGTCGAGGCTGGCAAGCTCCCTTCCCCGCTTCGCCACCTTGCGGTAGCGGGCGTCGAGCATCACGGGCGCAAGCTTCGCCATCTTCGCGTCGGGATCGCCCTCCGCCTGCCGCCACGCCCTGGTCTCGATGAGCTCGCCAAGGTCGAGAACGAACCTTGTGGCCTCCGCGCCGGCCAGCATCGCGCGAACCTCGTCGCGAACCTGCTCGCGCCGCTTCCCGAGCGCGGCAACGAGACTTGCCTGCAGCTCCTCCCCGAGGCCCCTGGCGCCGGCGCGGGGAATGATCTCGCCGATCAGCACGTCGAGATCGCGAAGCTCGCCGACCGCATTCCCGATCCGGCGCGCGGCCTCGCCGGTTTCGGCGAAGGCCTCGCGCCCCAGCGCATCCCGGAAGGCGAGGATGGCCGACCGCAGCCGGCGCAGCCCCACGCGGAGCTGGTGCACCGCCTCCGGGTTCGTGCTGCCCTCGACGACGAGGGCGAGGTTGTCGCTGATCTGCGCATGGCAGTCGCGCAGGATGGCCTGCGCCGCCTCCTCCACGCTCGCCTTGCGCGAATAATCCGCCGCGCCGGCAGGGCGGGGCATGCGCGGCAGATCGGCGCGTCCGGTCTGCGCGAGCCTCATGCCGCGCGCCGCCTTCGGCTCCTCGGAGAAGCGCAGCGGACCCGCGACGAAAAGCGTCCGCGCCGCCTCGAAGACCGCGCCCACCTCGCCCTCGAGGAGTTCGATCTCCGCCTCGCGGATCGGCGCGAAGAGCGCGCCCGCGATCACCTCGCCCCGGTCGACGGCGAGTTCCACCCGCCCCTTTTCCGTCCTGAGCCGGGCGATGTCGCGTTTCACCCGCGTCTCGAAGACGGGCGCGATCGCCTCGCCCCCGACAAGCGCCCGGATCTCGGCCATCAGTTCGGGCGCCTCGCCGTCATCGAGGAGCAGCGCGCCTTCGGGGGCCGGCCGCTCATGTTCCACCGCCGCGAAGAGGCCCCGGCCCTCCTGCCCTTGCGGCCGCTTCTTGACCGTCTGCACCCAGTCGTCGCCGACCTTGCGCAGCCGGAGCGCGATACCCGCCCCGGCCAGCGCGAACTTCGGCGTGTCGTGATAGACGGAGACGAGATTGCGGGTCTCCACCGGCCCCTCGCATAGCGGCCAGTTGGCCAGCTCCTGCCGCAGCCGCTCCTCCGCATCGCCGCCGAGCTGGATCTTCAGCTCGGTCTCCCGGTCCGGCTCCGGCCGGAAAGGCTTCGTGGTTTCGCCTTCCGGTGTTAGCTTCGATGCATGGGAGGAGATTTCGATGTTCATGCCAACTCCGCTCTCGGGCCGCGACCGCCGCTGCTGGTGGCGCGGGACAGGTCGGGAACTCTCGGCGTCACAGAGCCGTTGGATCCTCCAGATCAGGCCACAGTCCTGGCCACGTCCAGATCGAGTCGAAACGTCATGACGAAGTATCCCATCGTCACGAGAAAGCCCAGCCGGCCCGTGCACGGGACCGGTTCCCTTCCCGTCAGGCGGGATGCGCAGGAGCGCTGAGAGCCATGACGGACGCCTGTCTTGCCATTGCCAAGGATTTCGTCCGTGCCGGCATCGAGCGCGCGGGCATCCCGCTCACCGTCAACCTCGAGGCCTATCTCACCCTCACCTTCGCGCGGTTCATCGGCCGCCAGATCGGCGTCGACATGCTGACGGTGCGCATCGCCCGGGCGATGGATGCGAACGCGCCGCGTGACATCATGCGCGCGCTGGCGGACGAATGCCTCCTTGCCTGCGCCCTGTTCGAGCGCCGCCTCACCCGCAACGGTCCGGTCCGCCATTACATCGGCCTCGGCCAGGCGACCTACAGCGCCGCGGCGATGACCGAACAGGCCTACGGCTTCGTCCACATGCGCGACGTGATCGCTTCGGCGGCGGAAGGCTCCGAGACTGCCGGGAGCGACGACCGCCGCCTCCTCGACCGCGCCCGCAGCGGCAGCACCGCCGCGCGCAAGGAGCTCGAGGCCCGGAATGTCGTGCTCGGCCCCTGGGCCGAGCCGAAGGACGGCCTCCTGTGGCGCTGACGGCCGAGGCCGGGGCGGCACCCGGAGCCTGGGCATTAACACTTGGGTAGCTTTTAATTACGCCGTAAAATCAATGGCTTGATGGGGTTTTCACGCGTGGGCGCCTTCCGCCCACGCTCATGCCCCACGCCGCGCCCGCGCTAACGCCGCTTCATCGCGTCGAGGAGCGCAGCCCCGAGCGCGCCCGTCCCCTGCCCGGCTTCCTGCCGTGCCGCCGGCTTCCCCCGGCCCGCCGCCGGGCCCGCCGGCTTCGCCCGGGCGGGTTTCGCTGCTGCCGGCCGTGGCGCGGCCTCGGCCTGGCGGCGCATCGTCAGGCCGATCCGCTTGCGCTGGACATCGACCTCCACCACCCGGACCTTCACCACGTCCCCCGCCTTCACCACCTCATGCGGGTCCTTCACGAACCGGTCGGCGAGCTGGGAGACATGGACGAGCCCGTCCTGATGCACGCCGATATCGACGAAGGCCCCGAAGGCGGCGACATTCGTCACCGTCCCCTCGAGCAGCATACCCGGGCGCAGGTCCCTGATATCCTCCACGCCCTCCGCGAACCGGGCCGTGACGAAACTCGGCCGCGGGTCCCGCCCCGGCTTGGCAAGCTCCGCGAAGATGTCGCGCACCGTGGGCAGACCGAAACTGTCGTCGACGAAATCCTCGGGCCGCAGCCCGCCCAGCGCCGCCTCGTCCCCCATCACCGCCCGCAGATCGCGGCCGCAGGCCTGCACGATCCGGCGCGCGAGGCCATAGGCCTCCGGATGCACGGCCGAGGCATCGAGCGGCTCGTCGCCGTCCCGGATCCGCAGGAAGCCCGCGCATTGCTCGAAGGCCCGCGGCCCGAGACGCGGCACCGCCAGCAGGTCCTTCCGGCTCCGGAAGGCGCCCCTCGTCTCACGATGGAGCACGATCGCCTCGGCCAGCGCCGGGCCGAGGCCCGAGACATGGGCAAGGAGCGGCGCCGAGGCGGTGTTGAGATCGACGCCCACCGCATTCACCGCATCCTCGACCACCCCCGCGAGCGCCCGTTCCAGCCGATGGCCGTCAACGTCGTGCTGGTACTGGCCGACGCCGATCGCCTTCGGCTCGATCTTGACGAGTTCGGCAAGCGGGTCCTGCAGCCGCCGGGCGATGGAGACCGCCCCGCGCAGTGACACGTCGAGATCCGGCAGTTCCTTCGCCGCCACTTCCGAGGCGGAATAGACCGAGGCACCCGCCTCGGAGACGACCACCCGCGTCGGTTTCGGCGCCGGCAGGTCGGCGAGGATGGACGCCACCAGCTTCTCCGTCTCCCGGCTCGCCGTGCCGTTACCGATGGCGACGAGTTCGACACCGTGTTTCCGGATCATCCCCGCAAGCACCGCCTCGCTGCCCCGCAGGTCGTGTTTCGGCGCGAACGGGTAGATGGTGGCGGTATCGACGAGCTTGCCGGTCGCATCCACGACCGCGACCTTGACGCCGGTCCGGATGCCGGGATCGAGGCCCATCGTCGCCCGCGGCCCCGCCGGAGCGGCAAGCAGCAGATCCTTCAGGTTGCGGGCGAAGACCCTGATCGCCTCCTCATGCGCCCGGCTGCGCAGTTCCGAGAGCAGGTCGAGCGTCATCGTCAGCCCGAGCTTCGTGCGCCAGGCCCAGCGCGCCACCTCGCTCAGCCAGCGGTCGCCGGGCCCGTCGCCCTCGATCGGGAAGGTCACGGCGATCATGCGGGTCACTGCCTCCCGCCCCTCCTCGTCGGGCGCGACCTCGAGTGTCAGCACGCCCTCGTTGCTGCCGCGCATCATTGCCAGCGCCCGGTGGCTCGGCACATCCGCCCAGCGCTCGGAGTGGTTGAAATAATCGGAGAACTTCGCGCCCTTCTCCTCCTGCTCGGCTACCACCGTCGCCGACAGGAAGGCCTTCTCCTGCATGAAGGCACGGAGCCGACCAAGCAGATCGGCATTCTCCGCAAGCCGTTCGACGAGGATGTCGCGCGCGCCGGCGAGCGCCTCCTTCGCATCGGCCACCGCCTCCCCGATGAAGCCCGCGGCATGAAGGTCCGGCGCGGTGCTGCGGTCGGCAAGGATCGCGTCCGCGAGCGGCTCGAGTCCCTTCTCGCGGGCGATGGCCGCGCGGGTGCGCCGTTTGGGCTTGAAGGGGAGATAGAGGTCCTCGAGCGTCGCCTTGGTCGTGGCCTCCGCGATCCGCGACTCGAGATCCGGCGTCAGGTTCCCCTGCGCCCGGATCGTGTCCAGGATCGCCGCACGCCGCGCCTCGAGCTCGCGCAGATAGGCGAGCCGGTCCGCAAGCGTCCGCAGCTGGCCGTCATCGAGTCCGCCGGTCGCCTCCTTGCGGTAGCGGGCGACGAAGGGGACGGTCGCACCATCGTCGAGCAGCGCCGCCGCGGCGACGACCTGTTCTGGACGGGCACCGATCTCTTCAGCGACGGTGCGGGCGATGCGGGCTTGGATATCAGGGGCCATGGGGATCCGGAAAGCAGAAGCAAGGACGCGCGACCATACGCGCCGGCCGATCCGCCGCCAAGTCGCTCCGATGCGAACCTCCAGCACCAGTGGTGAGCGGAAAGGCTTCAGCAGGACGCTGCTCATGCTTGCTTCCACGAGGGATCTCCCCTCAAATATCGCAGGCGATGAGGGAGGACGTCGGGCATGCTGAGCGACATCTTCACCCGCAACCGCGTCTGGTCCGAGGCCATGGTCGCGGACGACCCGGACTATTTCCGCCGGCTCGCCGCGATCCAGCGCCCCGAATTCTTCTGGATCGGCTGTTCGGATAGCCGGGTGCCTGCGAACGTGGTCGCGGGACTGCAGCCGGGCATGGTGTTCGTTCACCGCAACGTCGCCAACGTCATCCATTCCAGCGACATGAATCTCCTGTCCACGCTGGAATTTGCCGTCGAGGAACTCGCGGTGCAGCATGTCATCGTTTGCGGTCATTATGGCTGTGGCGGGGTGCGTGCCGCGGTCGCAGAGCGCACCCAGGGACTGGCGAACCACTGGATCGAGCCGATCCGGCGCCTCGCGCAGCGTCATTCCGCCGAACTCGACAATATCGCCGAGGAGCAGGCGCGCCTTGACCGGCTCTCGGAGCTCAACGTCGTGGAGGGCGTGGCGCGGGTGGCGGAAACACCGATCCTGCGCGCCGCCTGGGCGCGCGGGGCGGATGTTGCCGTGCACGGGCTGATCTACGGCCTGAGGGACGGTCGCCTGCGCAATCTCGGCTGCACGGTTACCCGGATCCGCGGATGATGACCCGCGACCTGCATCCTCCGGGCGCCCGCCAAGAGGATGGGGTCACCAGGATTCCGGCCGCCATCATCCATCGCGAGGATATCGACATCCTGACCTGCTCCCGGAGCAGGAGTGGTCCGGCGCGGCAACGCCGTCCGGACTCCTCATGGCGGCTATGCTGCGACTGTACTTCCGATGATCCTGACCGGCCGAGCGGCGTGACGACCACGCTCAGGGTCAGGAGGCGCTCGCGTACCGGCGCAGCACCTCACGCACCCGCTGGTCCGCCGTCATCCGTTCGGGCTTCCACTGCCGAAGCGCCTCGTGGGAGGGAAGAGACTGGCCAAGCGCCTCCTCCAGGACCTGCGACAGGATGGGCCCCTTCATCGGATCGAGGCCCCGGGCAATCAGACGTTCATTGATCCGGGCATCGGTCGCGAGCCCCGTCAGATGCGACTCGTCCATCCAGAATCCTCCCCGGTATTTGCTTTGAGCGCGACCATAACGAGCCTCGCGGGTAACGAAAAGCGTTATTTAAACCGAAGTTCAGGATCCACGAACCGGAGGCGGAACCCCTCCGGTCAGGTTTTGCACTGCAAGAATGCGAAGATTTGGCTTCGGGTCTCATGACCGCCAGTATTGACGCCGCCGCGCGGGCCAGCCGGAGCCCGAGCCGTCCCTGCCTGTTCCGGGCTTTCATCGGGCGGTTGCCGCGCCTATAAGCCCGTGCCGGACAATCGAGGGGGGTCACCGATGCGCAAGGTGGAGCTTAGCCGCAGGACCGCGGAGACCGAGATCACCGTTGCTCTCGATCTCGATGGCCGCGGGGTCTGCTCCTGCCGGACCGGCGTCGGCTTCTTCGATCACATGCTCGATCAGCTTGCCCGCCACTCGCTGATCGACATGCGGGTCGAGGCGAAAGGCGATCTGCATATCGACGATCACCACACGGTCGAGGATGTCGGCATCCTCCTCGGCAAGGCCCTCGCCGGGGCGCTCGGTGACAAGGCGGGGATCCGGCGGTACGGCTCCTGCCTCCTGCCGATGGACGAGGCGCTGGTCAGGGCGGCGCTCGATCTCTCCGGACGGCCGTTCCTCGTCTGGAACCTCCCGCTCGACACGCCGAAGATCGGCAATTTCGACACCGAACTCGTGCGCGAGTTCTTCACCGCCTTCGCGATGAACGCCGGCATGACCCTCCATCTCGAGCGCCTGGCAGGCATCAACAGCCATCACGTGACGGAGGCGGCGTTCAAGGCGGTTGCTCGCGCCCTCCGCGACGCGGTCGAGCCTGACCCGCGCGCAGGCGGCGCCGTACCATCGACCAAGGGGACACTTGCGTGACCACGGTCATCGTCGACTATCAGAGCGGAAACCTTCATTCGGCGGAAAAGAGCTTTGTCCGGATGGCGGCGGAAACCGGCAGCGGGAGGGTGATCGTGTCTTCCGATCCGGAGGCCGTGCTTGCCGCCGACCGGATCGTGCTGCCGGGAGTCGGCGCCTTCGCGGACTGCCGGAACGGGCTGATGGCGGTACCCGGCCTCTTCGAGGCGATCAGGCGGCGGGTGATCGACGAGGAAGCACCATTCCTCGGCATCTGCGTCGGCTCCCAGATGATGGCGAGCGTCGGCACCGAGGATGGCGAGACCCCGGGCTTCGGCTGGATCCCCGGCAGGGTCGTCCGGATCAAGCCCGGTAGTGGCGGGATCAAGGTCCCCCACATGGGCTGGAACGCCCTCGAGCTCCGCGCGACCCATCCGGTCCTCGAGGGGATCGAGCCGGGTGACCATGCCTATTTCGTCCATTCCTATCACGTCGTGCCGGAGCACGAGGAACATCTTCTCGCCACCGTGCAGCACGGCGGACCGGTGACCGCCGTGATCGGGCGCGACAATATCGTCGGCACGCAGTTTCATCCCGAGAAGAGCCAGGCGACTGGACTGCGGCTGATCGCGAACTTCCTCCGGTGGCGACCTTGAACGGGGAAAGCCCATGAATCTCTATCCCGCGATCGATCTCAAGGACGGCAAATGCGTGCGGCTCCTGCGGGGCGAGATGAGCGCGGCAACAGTCTTCGGCGAGGACCCGGCGGCGCAGGCGCGCGCCTTCGAGGAAGCGGGCTGCCGCTGGCTGCACCTCGTCGATCTCAACGGCGCCTTCGCGGGCGAGCCGGTGAACGGCGCGGCGGTGGAGGCGATCCTTGCCGCCATCTCGGTGCCGGTGCAGCTTGGCGGCGGCATCCGTGACCGGGCGACGATCGAGAACTGGCTCGAACGCGGCGTGGCGCGGGTCATCCTCGGTACGGCGGCAGTCAGGAATCCCGCCCTCGTGCGGGAGGCGGCGCACGCGCATCCGGGAAGGATCGCCGTCGGCATCGATGCCCGCGCCGGGCGGGTCGCGGTCGAGGGCTGGGCCGAAACGACAGACATGAAGGCAGAGGATCTCGCCCGCTCCTTCGAGGATGCAGGGGTCGCCGCGATCATCTACACCGACATCGACCGCGACGGCGCGATGGAGGGGCCGAATGTCGAGGCGACCGCCGCCCTCGCCCGCGCCGTCTCGATCCCGGTGATCGCGAGCGGCGGTGTCTCGTCGCTCGACGACCTGCGGGCGCTGAAGGCGAGCGGGGCGCCGCTCGACGGGGTGATCTCCGGCCGCGCGCTCTATGAGGGGAAGATCGACCTGGCCGAGGCGATCAGGCTTCTGGAGGATTGATGAGCGACACGAATCTGAAGGTCCGGGTCATTCCCTGCCTCGACGTCAAGGACGGGCGGATCGTGAAGGGGGTGAATTTCGTCGATCTCGTCGATGCCGGCGATCCGGTCGAGGCGGCCGGCGCCTATGACGCGGCCGGAGCGGACGAGCTCTGCTTCCTCGACATCACGGCGAGCACGGAGAACCGGGGCACACTCCTCGACCTCGTGCGGCGGACGGCCGAGCGGTGCTTCATGCCGCTGACCGTCGGGGGCGGGGTCCGGACGGCGGAGGACGTGCGCACACTGCTCCGCGCCGGAGCCGACAAGGCGAGTTTCAATACCGCTGCCGTCGCCAACCCCGACGTGGTCGGCGAGGCGGCGTCGCGCTTCGGCGCGCAGTGCATCGTGGTGGCGATCGACGCGAAACGGGTCGCGGACGGGCGGTGGGAAATCTTCACCCACGGAGGCACGCGGCCGACGGAGATCGACGCGGTGGCCTTCGCGAAGGACATGGAGAAACGCGGCGCGGGAGAGATCCTGCTTACCTCGATGGACCGGGACGGCACCCGCGATGGCTATGACCTCGCCCTGACCCGGGCCGTGGCCGATGCGGTGGGCATTCCGGTGATCGCGAGCGGCGGCGTCGGCACGATCGATCATCTCGTGGCCGGGGTGAAGGAGGGCCACGCCTCTGCCGTGCTCGCGGCCTCGGTCTTCCATTTCGGCGTCTTCTCGGTCGGTGAGGCCAAGGCGCGGATGGCGGAGGCCGGCATTCCGGTGCGGCTCTGATGGAGGACGTGCTCACCAGGCTTGCCGCCACCATTGCCGATCGGCGCGGCGCGGATCCGCAGACTTCGCATACCGCGGCGCTGCTTGCCCGCGGTCCGGGCAAATGCGCCGAGAAATTCGGCGAGGAGGCCGTGGAAGCGATCGTCGCGGCGGCGTCTCTAGATCGCGAGGCCCTCGTGGCCGAAGCGGCGGACACCATCTACCACCTGCTCGTCATGCTCGCGGCCCGGGATGTGGCATGGGAGGAGGTGGCGGCGGAACTCGCGCGGCGCGAAGGGCGATCCGGCATCGCGGAAAAGGCAGCCCGAAAGGAGGGCTGAGGCGAGGCGCCCACGCGTGAAAACCCCCTCAAGCCATTGATTTCAAAGCATGGGCAAAGGTTACCTGTTTCCTGACGACAGGCTTTGCCTGTCCGGGACGTCTGTGCTACCTGCCCATCCGGTTGTGGAACGTTGCGCCGAGGTGCCGCGTTCCGGAAAATGAGGGACGTGCGGCGCGAAGCCGCTGCAGGTGGAGG
>JAJUJF010000091.1 GCA_029265455.1 Paracoccaceae bacterium
ATAATGCATGGTGCAGATCCGGCTTGCACCTGCGCCAGTTTCCGGTAGAAGGCCACCCGTCGCTGCCGTAGCTCAGGGGTAGAGCACTCCCTTGGTAAGGGAGAGGCCGAGAGTTCAAATCTCTCCGGCAGCACCAGCACCCCGCGGAGCGTCCCCTGCACGGCCATTGCGTTTCCCGTTCGGATCCTCCGGATCGCACCCGAGGTAATGGCGTTGCAAGAAGCCGGCCAGTGTCCTGCGGCCCCAGGCAGCGCCGGTGAGAGTCGGCTGACGCAGGCTCTCTCCCGCCCAGCGCAGTTCAGGGAGGGCCATGCGAGCGTCGGATCGCCGGCATCTCGCTCGCGCGCCATTTCCTTCTTGGTGGCAGGTCCGCGCGATGGATGAGGCTTCTGGTCCGGTCTGTCGGCCATCGCCACGTAGATCAGGCACGCCGAGAACTTCGTGGCCCGGGAGAGGGGAGCAGGCCGATCGGTTACCCGATGGGCAGATAGCGATAGGCATCGCTGCTGCGCTCGACCCGACCGATTCCGGGAAAGGGCAGATGGTAGCCGAGGAAGCGGATCTTCTCGCTCGCGAGCAGGTCAAGGAGTGCCAGGCGAGTGGCGGCCGCCATCTCCGGATCATGATCGGTGCTGCCGGGCAGGTCCGGTCGCGTGAAGGAAAGTGACGGATCAACGAAAGCGTCACCAACGATCATCAGGGATTCGCCGCCCCGCCGGACCAGGAACGACATGTGCCCCTCGGTATGGCCGTGGGTCGCGAAGGCGAAAACACCGGGCAGGATCTCCTCGCCGTCGTCGAAGAGTTCGGTCCGGTCCTCGATCGCCGGCAGGCGGCGTTGCGCGCCCACCACGAAGGATCGCCGCTCCTCCGGACTCGCCGCGAGGGTCTCGGGTGCCATCCAGTAGGCCCATTCCCTGCGCCCCACGAGGTAGGTGGCTTCCGGAAATGTCGGCTCGTCGAAGTCGTCGAGGACGCCCCAGAGATGATCCGGATGACAATGAGTGAAGACCACATGGGTGACCTCGCCGGGGTCGACGCCAAGCGACGCAAGGCCTTCCATGAGCTTGCCGGCAGAGGGCATGAAGCCGCTGCCGGCGCCTGCATCAAACAGAACCGTCCGCTCGCCGTCGCGCAAGAGGGTGAGATTGCAGTCCCGACTCACGCTCGTCGCCGTCGCGCCCTCGCTTTCGAGCATGGCCATGACGTCCGCGGGCATGTCCCTGTAGACGAAATCCGCAGGAAGCACGAGCGCGCCGTCGCTGACAGCCTCGATCCGGAGATCGCCCACTTCCGCCGAGGCAACAGCCCAGAGGCGGCCGGCAGACACGACCATGGCCGCTCCGGCGGTTGCGCCGACGATGAGCCTGCGCCGTGTCAACATCACGAATCCTCCCTATTTATTCTCATATTCAACTATGACATTGCATCGGGCGCAAGCCTGCCGTCGATGCGCGACATGCTTCACCCTTTCCCGGGAAACGTGATCGCCGTGTCCTTCGCGAGCGGTGGCGACCTTCTCGGGCGCGATGCATGCGCTGAAGGGGCAGGGCAGCGCAGAACGGGCTTGATCCGCCGGGTCAGGAAGAATGTTCCCGGGATCGTCCCTGCCCACCGAGGGGCCGATCTCCCCTCAGCGCGGCAAGGCGAATCCCACGATGAGCTGGCGGAGACCAAGAGCAGCGCCAACGGCGATCGCGGCAATCGTGACCGGGGCACTGTAGCTCAGCAGGGCGAATGCGGAGAGGCCCTGGCCGACGGTACAACCGCCCGCGACCACCGCGCCTGCCCCCATCAGCACCGCGCCGGCGATCTGGCGGCGGAGTTCGCGGGGGTCTTCGCATGCCTCCCAGCGGAATGAACGCCTGGACCAGGAAGCGAGAAAGGCACCCACCAGGATTCCCGTCACCGATCCGACGCCAAAGCTCACGCGGTTGCCGGATGCCGTCATCAGATAGAGGACGCTTTCGCCGACGGGCGAGGCGAAACTGTGACCGAGCACGGGCAGGGCAGCGAAGCCCTCGCGCGCGACCCAGGCAGTACCGATCCAGCCCGAGGCGACGGCCAGTCCGACAGCAACACTCCATAGCGGCAATGCCGGCCTCGCCCAGAGGCGCGGCGACGCGGCGGCGGCGGCAAGGATCCCCGCGCCGATCAGCAGACCGGCCACCCCCGGCGACGCGCTGAGCCAGGGCAGGCCCTGCGGAGCGGCAGCCGGTTGCAACGGAAACACGGAAATGCGCATCTGCGCGAACGGGCCGGAAAGCACCGCATAGGCCGCGACGCCCATCACCAGGATGACCACGAGGGCCCGCAGGTCCCCGCCTCCGGCGCGAGCGAGTGCCCCGTAGCCGCAGTTTCCGGCCAGTGCCATGCCGTAGCCGAAGACGAGACCGCCCGCCACGGATGCCCAGGGAGACCAGGCATGGCCGAGATGGAGGGTCTCAAGTGGAACGATCAGGCCGGCGGCGATAGCCGCCTGGGTCGCCAGGACCGCGCTGCCGATGGCAACCCCCCACCCACGGAGGCGGCGGTCGTCACCTCCGTAAAGCCAGTCCTCGATTGCACCGAGCGAGCAGAACCGACCCAGCCGGGCCGCAAGCCCGAGGACGATGCCGCCTGCAAGACCGATCAGGGCGGCGATGACCGGCTCATCGAGTCCGGCGATCACCGTGACTTCTCCCGGCCGGCGGAGGTTCTACGACCGGCGCCTGCCAGCCCTGCAGTCACTGGGAGCGGAAATTCGCTGGAACCGTCCCGGAGACGAGGGACGGGATGGACATGGCCGTTGCCTCCCCGCGAAAGAACTTGATCAGGGAACGTACCTGCCATGGCGATCCTCGTGCTGTGCGGAATCAGGAATCCTTCTTGCAGAAGATATCATAAACGGTTTCGATCAAGCGTCGCGGGCGATCATCGGCCAGACTGTAGTATATCGTCTTGCCTTCGCGTCGCGGCACCACGAGCCCCTCGAGGCGCAGGCGGGCGAGCTGCTGGCTCACCGCTGCCTGCCGGGCAGAGAGCAGGCGCTCGAGTTCGGTGACCGACTTCTCGCCACTCGCCAGGTAGCAGAGGATGAGCAGTCGGCCCTCGTGACTGATGGCCTTGAGGAAGTTCGAGGCGATTGTCGCGTTCTCGACCATGCGGTCCATTTCCGCATCGGTCAGTTGATCTGGTTCGATTTGCGGTAGCGCCATCCGGATTTCCTAATCTGCAGTTCGGGTCGGCAAAGCATCAGCCGCCGCCCGAGGAAGCCATGCCGGGAACCGGCTCGGAAATTTCATCCGTTGTCCGGCTTCTGCAGCTTTTCCAGCATCTTGCCAAGAAGCGGCCAGAAGAAATCCTCCCCGGGATATCCCTCGATCCGGGCGAGCTCCTCGCCGTCCTCGATCAGGAGGAACGTGGGTGTGACGCGCACGGGATGCTCGAGGTCCAGGTTGTCCGGAAGTGATTCATCAAGGCGGATGCGTCGCAGCGGCGCCATGTGACCTTCCGGGGTGCGTGGATAGGCGGTCGCGATCTCCGTGTCCCAGCGAGCACACCAGTAGCAGCCTGGCGTCTCCACCATCACCAGCTCGGCACCAGTGACGGGCATGGCGCCTGAGAGGAAGGCCAGGAAGGAAAGCAGACGCATGGCGCGGCGGATTGCTTTTGTGATCGTTTTCGTATTCTAATTTGTTTATGTGACCAATGCAAGGCAGGGAGCGATGTTCGACGTGAGCCTTTTCGGGGCGGGTCTGGCCGGGCTGCTGTCCTTTCTCTCGCCCTGCATCCTGCCCATCGTTCCCTTCTATCTCAGCTACATGGCCGGCGTCGGCATGAACCACATCACCGAGGACGGCGTGATCGATCGCCGCGTGCGGATGCGGGCCGTCGCGAGTGCCAGTTTCTTCGCGGCCGGCGTGATCGTGGTCTTCATTGCCTTCGGCGCCACGGCAACGGCTCTCGGCCAGGTCTTCCGCGACTGGTTCGATGTGCTGCGCTGGATTGCCGCAGCGATCATCCTGGTGATGGGTCTGCACTTCCTCGGGATCGTGCGTATCGGCGCGCTGTACCGTCAGTTCCGCGCCGACGCCGGCGAGACGTCGAACATGTCGCTGCTCGGGGCCTTCGTCATCGGTGCCGCCTTCGCCTTCGGCTGGACCCCATGTGTCGGGCCGGTGCTGGCCGCGATCCTCTTCACCGCCGCCGGCGAGGAGACGGTGGGGCAGGGGGTGCGCCTGCTGGCGGTCTACGGCCTGGGGATGACCCTGCCGTTCGTTCTGGCGGCGCTGTTCATCGGGCCGTTCATGCGCTGGATGCGCGGGTTCCGCCGGCACTTGCCGAAGGTGGAGAAGGTCATGGGCGTCCTGCTCATCATCTTTGCCCTGCTGATCGGGACGAACACGATCAACTGGCTTGCGAACTGGATGCTGGAGGCCGCACCGGATCTCTGGCTGCTGATCTGAGGAGGATGACATGCGAAGGATGCTGGCGGCCCTTGCGATGGCAGTGGCAACTCAGGCGGCAGCCGTGGAGATGGGCGATGACGGGCTGCACAAGGCGCCGTGGATGCAGGACACGTTCAAGGACCTGCGTGAGGATCTCGCCGAGGCGAACGAACAGGGCAGGCGGCTGCTGATCATGATCGAGCAGCGGGGCTGCATCTATTGCACGCGGATGCATGAGGAGGTGTTCCCGCGGCCCGAGATCGCGGAGCTTCTTGGCGAGCGGTACTTCGTGGTGCAGATGAACCTGCACGGAGACACGGAAATCACCGATCTTGACGGGGAGTCGCTCAGCGAGAAGGAGGCAGTGCGGAAATGGGGCATCATGTTCACCCCCACCATGATGTTCCTTCCCGAGGAGGTGCCGGGGGATGTGCCGGCGGATGAAGCGGCAGTTGCCGTCATGCCGGGAGCCTTCGGCCCGGGGACGACGCTCGACCTTCTGACCTGGGTTGCCGAAAAGCGGTACGAGGACCAGTCCGGAGAGGATTTCCAGCGCTATCACGCCCGGATGGTCGGCGAGCGCGATGACGGGACTGCCGACTGACGCGACGCTCATGCTGGTCGCTCCAACGACGGCGATCCCGGGGCGTCGGCCACGGGCTTGAAGCCGGATCGTGACGTGCCGGCAATGCGGACTCCCCGGGCCACCGCAGGTCAACACATTCAATCCTTCGAATTAAATGTTGCGACATGGCTGTGGCAACGCTAGGCTCGAGGAAAAGAGCACGGGGAGGAGAGATGACACGCTTCGCGTTGATCCTGGCGCTCGCGGCGCCGTTGCCGGTCCTGGCCGGCGAGATCGGGCCGCATGCCGTGACCTACGACGAATACGGAGCCATCGAGGAGCCGCTGACCGACCGGCCTGGCGACCCGGAGGCGGGCGTCGTGGTGATGACGACGCGAGGAGACGGCAACTGCATTGCCTGTCATCGGGTCGCCGCCCTCGAGGAGTATCCGTTTCACGGGGAGGTCGGGCCGCCTCTCGACGGAGTCGCCGCCTACAGATCGGCGGCTGAACTCCGAGGCATCGTCGCCAATGCCAAGCAGATGTTTCCGGGCACGGTCATGCCTGCCTTCTACAAGTCGGAAGGGTTCACCCGTCCGGGGGACGGCTTCACCGGCGAGGCCGCCACGGAGCCGTTGCCGCCGCTGCTCACGGCGCAGCAGATCGAGGACGTGGTCGCGTTCCTGATGACCCTTACCGAGTAGATGGCCAACAACAGGGAGATAATATGATGGAAAGACGAGAGGTCCTGATGCTGGGCGCCGGCGCCGTCGTGGCGCTCGGCCTGCCGCTGCCGGCGTGGTCTGCCGCCGATGATGCCGTCATGGCCTATACCGGAGGCAGCGACGTGCTCGAGGGCGGCGTCACGCTCGACGCGCCCGAGATCGCTGAAAACGGCAACACGGTGCCGATCAGGGTTTCGGCCGAGGGCGCCGAGGAGATCGTCGTCTTCGCCATAGGCAATCCCAATCCGGGAGTGGCCACCTTCAGGTTCGGTCCGCTCGCCGGCAGCCAGGAAGCCTCGACGCGCATCCGCCTCGCGGAGACCCAGGACGTGGTGGCGATCGCGAAGATGTCCGACGGCACGTTTCATCGCGCGGTGCGCGAGGTGAAGGTCACCATCGGCGGCTGCGGCGGCTGAAGCGGGGAAGGGGAGAAGATGGCAGAGAATGTGAAGCCGCGCGTCAAGGTGCCCTCGAGCGCCTCGGCCGGAGAAACGGTCCAGATCAAGACCCTGATCTCGCACCAGATGGAATCGGGTCAGCGACGCGACGCGGATGGCAACGTGATCCCGCGGTCGATCATCAACCGCTTCGTTGCGACGTTCAACGGCGAGACGGTGATCGATGTGGTGATCGAGCCCGCGGTCTCGACCAATCCCTATTTCGAGTTCGAGGCCAAGGTGCCGGAATCGGGTGAGTTCGTCTTCACCTGGTACGACGACGACGGTTCTGTCTACGAGGACACCGCGTCGATCGAGGTGAGCTGAGCGGCATTACGCGGGGAGGAACCACGTGACAACAAGAACGGTGGCGGCGCTCGCCCTGGCCGGGCTTCTGGCAGCACCCGCCTGGGCCGAGGACGCGGAGGAGCGCCTCCTCGTCAACGACGAGATCGAGATCACGCTGCGGGCGCCGGCGCCGGAGCATCTTGACGGTGCTCTGCCGGAGATCGTCTCGGGGTGGGTCTACCGCTCTCCCGAGACGCAGGATCTGCAGCGGGACGATTTCGACAATCCGGGAATTCTCTACGTCGATCAGGCGCGCGAGGTCTGGAACGCGGCGCTCGGCTCCGAAGGGAAGTCGTGCGCTTCATGCCACGACGATCCGGAGAGCATGCGGGGAGTCCGCCCGGTCTATCCGAAATGGGATGAAGCAAAGGGAGAGCTGCAGTCGCTGGAGATGCAGATCAACGAGTGTCTCACCGACCAGATGGGCGCCGAAGCCTGGGGATGGGACAGCGACGACATGAAGAACATGACTGCGCTGCTCGCCTCGGTCTCGCGGGGGATGCCGATCGATGTCGCGATTGACGGACCGGTGCAGGATATCTGGGAGCGCGGCAGGGAGATGTACTACACCCGCTACGGCCAGCTCGAACTTTCCTGCGCCAGCTGCCACGAGCAGAACTACGGCAACCTGATCCGGGCCGACCATCTGAGCCAGGGTCATACCAACGGGTTCCCGGTCTACCGGTTCAGCACGACGGCGCTCGTCTCGCAGCACAACCGGTTCCGTGGCTGCATCAGGGACACGCGCGCGGAAACATTCGCGATCGGCAGCGATGATCTCCTGGCGCTCGAACTCTACGTCGCCTCCCGTGGCAACGGGCTCTCCGTCGAAGGGCCGGCAGTCCGCCACTGAAGCCCGGACCGCGAGCCAGACGTCCCGCCGATCCCCCAACGGGGATCGGCCCTCCCGAACTTTGCCCGGAGGCTGCCCATGATCCATCGCCGTCACTTCCTGCAGGCTGCCATCGCGACCGCAGCGATCACCGGTGCATCCGGGGCCTGGGCCCGCCTGGCCGCCCGGCAGGCGCTGAGCCAGGACCAGCTTCTGCAATTCGATACCTTCGGCAATGTCAGCCTGATCCATGTCACGGATCTCCATGCGCAGACGGTGCCGATCTGGTTCCGCGAGCCGGAGGTCAATCTCGGCATCGGTTCTGCCGCCGGTCAGCCGCCGCATCTCGTGGGTGAAGCGTTTCGCGGCCACTTCGGCATCGAGAAGGGGTCGGCCTGGGATCATGCGCTCACCTACGAGGATTTCGTGGCGCTCGCCCGGGAATACGGGCGGATGGGCGGACTCGACCGGATCGCGACGGTCGTGAAGTCGATCCGCGCTGACCGCCCCGAGGCGCTTCTGCTCGACGGCGGCGACACCTGGCAGGGGAGCCTGCCGGCACTCAGGACCGGAGCCGCCGACATGGTGCGGGCCATGAACGCGCTCGGGACCGACGCAATGACCGCGCACTGGGAATTCACCCTGGGCACGGAGAGGGTCGACGAGATCATCGCGAGCGAACTCTCCTTCCCGCTCCTCGGCCAGAACATCTTCGACGCGGAATGGGACGAGCCGCTCTATCCGGCCTACGAGATGTTCGAGCGGGGCGGCGTGCAGGTGGCGGTGATCGGCCAGGCCCTGCCGGTGCTGGCGATTGCCAACCCCTCGTGGATGTTCCCCGGGTTGTCCTTCGGAATTCGCGAGGAGCGGATCGCCAGGCTGGTGCAGGAGGTGCGCGGGGCAGGGGCCGAGGTCGTGGTGCTGCTCAGCCATAACGGGTTCGACGTCGACCGCAAGCTCGCCGGCCGGGTCGAGGGGATCGACGTGATCCTCACCGGCCACACCCACGACGCGCTTCCCGAGCCGGTGCAGGTCGGCAGGACGCATCTGATCGCGTCGGGGAGCCATGGCAAGTTCGTCAGCCGGATCGACCTCGACGTCAGGGACGGCGAGGTGAAGGAGCTCCGGCACAAGCTGATCCCGATCTTTGCCGATGTGATCGCGCCCGATCCGGAGATGTCGGCGTTGATCGAGGAGACGCGGGCACCCTTCGCGGAGGAGCTCGGGGAAGTGCTGGGGCAGACCGACACGCTCCTTTACCGGCGTGGAAACTTCAACGGGACCTGGGACGACCTGATCTGCCAGGCGTTGCTGAGTGAACGGGACGCGGAAATTGCGCTTTCGCCCGGCTTCCGGTGGGGGGCGAGCGTGCTGCCCGGCCAGGACATCACCCGCGAGGACGTCTTCAATGCCACGGCGATCACCTATCCCGAGGCCTACCGGACGGAGATGACGGGGGAGACCCTGAAACTGGTCCTCGAGGACGTGGCCGACAACATCTTCAACACCGACCCCTACTACCAGCAGGGGGGCGACATGGTGCGGGTGGGCGGCATGGGCTACCGGATCGACGTGAACAGGAAGATCGGCAGCCGGATCAGTGACATGACCCATCTCGCGACTGGCGAGCCGATTGATCCCGCGCGGAACTACGTCGTCGCCGGATGGGCGAGCGTCAACGAGGGCACGGAGGGTCCGCCGATCTGGGAGGTCGTCGAGAACCATATCCGCCACAAGGGCGTCGTCTCCGTCACGCCGAACGAGGACGTCATCGTCGACATGACCTGAGCCCGGCGCTGCTTCGTGAGGGGTTCGGGTGTGCCGTGCCTTCGCGCGACGCGGTGGTTCATCCGGGACAGGTATGCGGCAAATTTTCATCCACAAACCGATTGATCCACATATTCAGATACAATAATATGAATGTGACGTTGATCGGGAGGACGCATGGATGGCGGAGACGCGAAGGGCATTCCTGACAGCAGCGCTCGCCGGCGGGGCCGGGCTCGTGGCTGGAAAGGCGGCGGCACAGGGCGATCCGGCGATCACCGAACTGCAGCCGTGGAGCAGGTATCTCGGCGACGGGGTCGATGCGCGGCCATACGGGAAGCCCTCCCGGTACGAGAGCCATGTGGTACGTCGGAATGTTGCCTGGCTGACCGCGGATCCGATCAGCAGCGTCAACTTCACGCCGCTGCATGAACTCGACGGGATCATCACGCCCAGCGGGCTCTGTTTCGAGCGCCACCACGCCGGAATCGCGGAGATCGACCCGGCGCAGCATCGGCTGATGATCAATGGACTCGTCGAGAGGCCACTGGTCTTCACCATGCAGGACCTGATGAGGTTTCCCCGGGAGAACCGCGTCTATTTCATGGAATGCGCGGCCAATTCCGGGATGGAGTGGCGCGGCGCGCAGCTCAACGGCTGCCAGTATACGCACGGGATGATCCACAACCTGGTCTATACCGGGGTCTCGCTCCGCCGGGTCCTCGAGGAGGCCGGTCTCAGGCCCAATGCGAAATGGATCATGCCGGAAGGCGCGGATGCGAGCGCGATGACGCGGTCGATCCCGATCGAGAAGGCGCTCGAAGACTGTATGATCGCCTTCAGGATGAACGGTGAGGCGCTTCGCCCGGAGCAGGGCTATCCGCTGCGGCTGGTGGTTCCGGGCTGGGAAGGCAACATGTGGATCAAGTGGCTGCGCCGGATCGAGGTCGGCGACGAGCCCTGGCACCACCGGGAGGAGACATCGAAATACACCGATCTCCTCAAGGACGGGAAGGCCCGCCGCTTCACCTGGGAGATGGATGCGAAGTCGGTCATCACCTCGCCCTCGCCGCAGGCCCCGATCACGCACGGCACCGGGCCGACGGTGATCTCCGGCATGGCCTGGTCGGGACGGGGCACGATACCGCGGGTGGACGTGTCCCTCGATGGCGGCATGAACTGGTACCGGGCGCGGATGGATGGTCCCTCGTTCGACAAGTCGATCCACCGCTTCTACTTCGAATTCGACTGGGACGGCCGGCCACTGCTGCTCCAGAGCCGGGCTCACGATTCCACCGGCTACGTGCAGCCGACCAAGAAGGCGCTGCGGGAGATCCGCGGGGTCGAGTCGATATACCACCAGAATGGCATCCAGACCTGGCACGTGAACGAGCGCGGGGAGGCCGAGAATGTCGAGGTATCGTGAGATGACACGCTGGCGCCGCAACGACCTGCCGCGTGCTGCCATCCTCCGCTCCGGCCAGTCTGCATCAGGCAGGGCCTCCGGATGCCTCGTCCTCCTTGCAGCAGCAGTATGTGGCGGCAGTGCGATGGCCGAGCCAATGGGACTGGGCCGAGAGGCGACGCCGGAAGAGGTCGCGGCCTGGGACATCGATGTCCGCCCGGATGGTCAGGGCCTTCCCGAAGGCGAGGGCGACGTGATGACCGGCGAGATGATCTACACCGAGCGTTGCTCCAGCTGTCACGGCATCTTCGGCGAAGGCGAGGGGCGGTGGCCGATTCTGATGGGAGGATCCGGCACGCTTGACCAGGAGCGTCCGGTCAAAACCGTGGGTTCGTACTGGCCCTATGCCTCGACGGTCTGGGACTACATCCATCGCGCGATGCCGTTCGGTGACGCGCAAAGCCTCTCGCCGGACGAGGTTTACGCGGTCGCGGCCTACGTCCTCTATCTCAACGACGTGGTCGATGACGACTTCGTCGCCAATGCCGACACCTACGCGGCCATCGAACTGCCGAATGCGGATGGTTTCATTCCCGATGATCGCGAGGCAACCGAACTCGCTCTGTTCAGTGGCGAACCCTGCATGACCGATTGCAAGGAGCACGTCGAGATCACCATGCATGCGGCAGTGCTTGACGTCACGCCTGATGGTGCCGGAATGGATCTCGAGGGGGCTGCCATCGCGCCGGGTCCGGCCGAGACGGCGCCTGAAGGGGAAGCCTCGGCGATGGAGCCGGCCGGTACGGACGACATGGAGGTAGCTGCGGCGGAACCTGCGCTGGTCGAGCAGGGCAAGGCGCTTTTCCCACGGTGTCGCGCCTGTCATGAGGTAGGCGAGGACGCAGGCAACCGGGTAGGGCCGCATCTGAACGGTGTGCTTGGCCGGGAGGCTGCGAGCGTCGAGGGTTTCGACTACTCGCCGGCAATGCGCGAGATGGCCGCCGATGGTCTCACCTGGAATGCCGACAAGCTGGCCGACTTCCTGATCGATCCGCGCAGCGTGGTGCCGGGCACCAGGATGGTGTTCCCGGGCCTGACTCCCGAGGACGCGAAAGCAATGGCGGCCTATCTCGGTGCGCTTCCGGAGGAGGGCTGACGATGCAGCTGCGGCCTTGGGCACTGGTGCTGGCACTGGTGGCAGGAAGCGCCAGTGCCCAGGAAGCGCATGTGAGCGTCTACGATGGCACCTTCGATGACGCCGCGTTCGAACTCGAACAGGCGATCACTTCGCAGGGCCTGGTCGTCGACCACGTGAGCAATGTCGGCGAGATGCTGAGCCGCACCGGGGCGGATGTCGGCAGCGATGTCACGATCTTCGACAATGCCGTCGTCTACGCCTTCTGCTCCGCACAGATATCGCGCCAGGTGATGGAAGCGGATCCGGCCAATATCGTGCACTGCCCCTACACGATCTATGTCGCCGAGCGGGACGGGCAGGTGACGCTCGGCTATCGCGACTTTCCGGACGGGCCGATGCAGGCCGTCGAGGATCTGCTCGGCAGTATCGTAGCCGAGGTGACGGGCGGATAGCGCCGCCA
>JAJUJF010000136.1 GCA_029265455.1 Paracoccaceae bacterium
AAGGCGGCAAGCGATCATGTCCGCCCGAGTGGCGGCAGCAGGCGAGCAGGGAGGAGGTCCGGCAGATGCAGGCCTTTGTCTTTCCGGGCCAGGGCGCCCAGGCGGTCGGGATGGGCCGCGATCTCGCGGAAGCCTATCCCGCTTCCCGCGCGGTCTTCGAGGAAGTCGACGAGGCACTCGGCGAGAAGCTCTCGGAGATGATCTGGGAAGGCCCGGCCGAGGCGCTGACGCTGACTGCCAACGCTCAGCCGGCGCTGATGGCGACCTCCATTGCCGCCCTGCGCGCGCTCGAGGCCGAGGGTATAGCCGGACCCGATTATGTCGCGGGCCATTCCCTGGGTGAATATTCCGCCCTCTGCGCGGCCGGCAGCCTGAAGCTTGCCGATGCCGCGCGGCTCCTGCGGCTGCGCGGGCAGGCAATGCAGGAGGCGGTGCCGGTGGGCGAGGGGGCGATGGCGGCGCTGCTCGGCCTCGATCTCGCCACGGCGGAGGCGGTGGCGGCGGAAGCTGCCGGAAGCGAGGTCTGCGAAGCGGCGAACGACAACGATCCCGGTCAGGTGGTGGTCTCCGGCCATCGGGGTGCGGTCGAGCGTGCACTCGAGATCGCCAAGGCCCGGGGTGCCCGTCGCGCCGTGCTGCTGCCGGTGAGCGCACCCTTCCATTGCGCGCTGATGCAGCCGGCCGCGGCGGCGATGGAGACGGCGCTGATGGATGTGGAGATCTCGCCGCCCCGGGTGCCGCTCGTCGCCAATGTGACGGCCGGACCGGTCACCGACCCGGACGAGATCCGGCGGCTGCTGGTGCGGCAGGTGACGGGGCGCGTCCGCTGGCGCGAGAGCGTCGAGTGGATGGCCGGCGCGGGAGTCACGCGGATCATCGAGGTCGGCGCCGGCAAGGCGCTTTCCGGCATGATCCGCCGGATCGCGAAGACGATCGATACGAAACCGGCCGGCACCGCCGCCGATGTGGCGGCGCTGAAGGAATAGGGGGAAGGGATGTTCGATCTCACGGGCAGGACGGCGCTCGTCACCGGCGCTTCGGGCGGTATCGGCGGGGCGATCGCGCGGGCGCTGCATGGTCAGGGAGCGGTGGTCGGTCTTTCCGGCACGCGGATCGAGCCGCTGGAGGCCCTGGCCGCCGAGCTGGGCGAGCGGGCGCATGTGCTCGCCTGCGACCTCGGCAACGCGGAAGCGGTCGAGTCGCTGCCGAAACAGGCGACCGAGGCGATGGGATCGGTCGAGATCCTCGTCAACAATGCCGGGCTCAACCGCGACCAGCTCTTCATGCGGATGTCGGACGAGGACTGGTCGCGGGTCATCGACATCAACCTCACCAGCGCGATGCGGCTCTCGCGCGGGGTGCTGCGGGGGATGATGAAGGCGCGCTGGGGGCGGATCATCAACGTGACCTCGATCGTCGGCGTCACCGGCAACCCCGGCCAGGCGAATTACGCCGCCTCCAAGGCCGGGATGATCGGCATGTCGAAGAGCCTCGCTTCCGAGGTCGCGGCGCGCGGGATCACCGTGAACTGCATCGCGCCCGGTTTCATCCAGTCGGCGATGACCGACCGGCTGAACGACGACCAGAAGGCGCGCATCCTCGCCCAGATCCCGACCGGACGGATGGGGACCGGCGACGAGGTGGCGGCAGCGGCGGTCTTCCTCGCCTCAGGAGAGGCGAGCTACGTGACCGGCCAGACCCTTCACGTGAATGGCGGCATGGCGATGATCTGAGGGCGCAGGGGCGGGCGTGGGCGAAAGGCGCCCACGCGTGAAAACCCTGTCAACTCATTGATTCGGAACGGCAACAGGAAGTTGCCAGACCGTTAATGCCCACGCCGGCGGACCGCCCCGCGCCCGTCTTCCTCAGCCCGGGATCTCCGATGGCGGAATGCCGCGTGCGGCCGCATCCTCTCCGGGAAAGGCCCGCTCGTCGCCGTCTCGCAGCAAGCGGGCCTGGCTCACGGCGGCGTCGAGCTGGCGGCGCAGCCAGGCGAGCGTCTCCTCGGTCGCGTCGATGGTGCCGCCGTTGCTGCGGCGTACCGCCTTCCAGTCCTCGTTCTCGATCTCGTGGATCCACTGCCGCAGATGCTCTGCGTCCGCCTCGCGTGCCGCGATTATGTCGTCGAGTCCGGCCATGTCGTTCTCCGCTGCGTTTCCAGGAGTCAATTTCGCAGGCGGTAGTCGGTTCCGATGCCTTGTCACCGGCAGGAACTCCGCGCTATATCGCGGCGGGCGCGGGTGTAGCTCAATGGTAGAGCAGCAGCCTTCCAAGCTGACGATGAGGGTTCGATTCCCTTCACCCGCTCCAGCGATCACGGATGGATTTCAGGCGGCCTCGGCGCTCGGTTCGATAGTGGCCAGCGCGCGTTCCACGAGGTCCGGCCCCGCGCCCGGGCGGTGGGCTTCCTCGGAAAGGATGCGCCGCCAGCGCCGCGCGCCGGGGCGGCCGGTGAAGGCGCCGAGCATGTGGCGGGTGATCGCGGCCAGCGGCGTGCCGGCGCTGCGCTCGGCCTCGAGATAGGGAAGCATCGCCCGGACCGCGTCCTCCGCCTCCACGTCGGCTGCCTGCTCCCCGTAGATCACCCGGTCGGCGGTGCCGAGGATCGCGGGCGAGTGGTAGGCGGCGCGGCCGATCATCACCCCGTCGAGACCGCGGGCGAGGAAGCCCCGGGCCATGGCGAGATCGGTGATGCCGCCGTTGATCGCCACGGTCATCTCCGGGAAGCGCGCCTTCATCGCCACCACGAGATCGTGATCGAGCGGCGGGATGGTGCGGTTCTCCTTGGGACTCAGCCCCTGGAGCCAGGCCTTGCGGGCGTGGATCGTGACCACGCGCACACCGGCATCGGCGACGGTCTCGAGGAAGCGGGGCAGGACCTCGACGGGTTCCTGTTCGTCGATGCCGATCCGGCACTTGACCGTGACCGGCACCTCTCCTGCCGCGTCGATCATCGCACGGAGGCAGTCCGCCACCAGATCCGGCGTCTTCATGAGGGCCGCCCCGAAACAGCCCGACTGCACCCGGTCGGAGGGACAGCCGACATTGAGGTTGATCTCGGCGAATCCGCGGTCGCGGGCAAGTCCGGTCGCCCTGGCGAGTTGTGCGGGATCGGCGCCGCCGAGCTGGAGCGCGAGCGGACATTCCGCCGGATCATGCGCAAGCAGCCGCTCTGCCGGTCCGTGAACGAGCGCCGCTGCCGTCACCATCTCCGTATAGAGGAGCGTGCGCCGCGTGAATTGCCGGTGGAAGAACCGGCAATGGCGATCGGTCCAGTCCATCATCGGCGCCACGGAGAGGCGGTGACTGCCTGCTGGCCGGAAGCATGACGGCTTTTCAGTCATTCGTGTCGCCATTCCACTGTTGCTGTTGCGGACTGCAGGGCCATCGGGGGCCGCAAGGTGATCCGACCGCCCATTGCCGGGGCATCTCGGGTCCGGAGGGACATGTAGCAGGGAAATTCATCAGGTGCAGCATCGGCGGGCGAAATCGGGAGGCGGGAAGGGACCCCGGATCCGGTTCGCATGGATCCCGAAGCAGGGCGGGCGTGAGCCGGGCGGATTTGAGGCATGACGTTGCCCTTGCACGAAGGTCGTTCAAGGGCAGCCGCGGAAACCCGCGGCGGGGAGCTGTCCCGGCCATCTCGCCGATGCTAGTGAAGTCCGAGTATGTCCCGCGGCATGAGCGGATCGGGAATTTCCACCGGGAGCAATGCTCGTGGAACGATGCGCGCCCCGAATTGCTGCGCTCCTCCAGAAACCCGTCGGCTCAAGTCGACAAGAAGGCTTGCAATATTTCGGGACCCGGCAATAATCACCTGTGATGACCGATCGGTACATAAGAAGCCGCCATTCATCACGGGAGGTAATCAGTGGATACAACCGCCTCGCTGGCTGCGGAGACGCAGTTCGCCCCATCTGAAACAATGGAAGCGGCCGGTGCCATACCTGTCGCGCCGTGGCGTCCGAACGACGCCCTCCAGGGCTTCATCTGGATCTACGGCCTGTCGATCATTTCGTGCTACCTGGTCAATCTCTGGGTTACCGCGAATCCGATAGGGCCCTGGCGTGGAGAAGAGATCGCCGAATCGTTCTGGCTGGACAATGTCAGCTGGCAGATCTTCGCGGCCTGGTGGGCCTGTTTCTTCGTCACCTGCGAGATGTGGCCCTTCAACAGGATCGAGGGCAGGATCTCCCGTGGTGTCGCGCTCGTGGCCACGTCATGGGCGCTTGGCTGGCTGAGCGCGAAGATGATCTTCGTGATCGGGCCGGGCGCCGACGGCATCTTCCCGCTGGTCGGGACGACGTGGTTCCTGCTGGCGTTCTTCTGCTTTGCCGGGGCCAATTTCCTGGTCGCGGATCTGCCGGCTCATCGCAAGTTCCTCGTGCACCTGCTGCTGTTCTCCGGTGCGACCTTCCTCATCACCCATTCCGCGGTCGGCTGGGTGCCGGCGTGGTGGTTCCCGTTCCTGCTCGTCGGGCTCTCGACCACGACCCTGACCTTCCTGACGCGCGGACTGGCGCAGCCGGCGCGGGCAGTGGTGATCATCTCCACGCTGTTCTTCGCGGTCGCGGGCTGCATCACCCTCTCGGGCTGGGCCGGGTTCTGGGATTACGATACGTCGCCCATCTCCGGCTTCTGGACCATGGGGCACTTCACCAGCGACAATTTCTGGCTGCTGTGCTTCATGACGGCGACGTCAATCAACTACGCGATCCCGGTCATCACGCATAACTGGCCGTTCACGAGGATCGCCATGCCATGGGGCGGCCTGCTGGCATGTGCGGTGTTCCTGGCTCTCGACGTGATCGTGGCCAGCCTGCTGATGAAGCTGGTCGGCCCGGTCTTCTCCAGCATGGAAGAGCTTCTGACCTACGCCTACATGGGCGTGAACTGGTCGCTGGTCATTCCCCTGGTCTTCGGTATCGGGATGGAGAAGCCCTATCTCTGGAAGGGCCAGAAGACGCCGGGAAGCTGGGACGACGTGGCCTGAGAGGCACCGCCGGATCCGGCTCGCACCGGATCGACCGGCAACTGAAGAAGCGGCTGGTCCGGCAGGTCTGCCGGGCCGCAGTCGGTGCCTCCTGTCCGGACGGTGCGCGGGTGTCGAGGCTCCGCTCGCCGGGCAGGAGATTTCCCGGAAAGCTCCGGATGAGCTTTCGCGCTGCCGCCTGATGGCAGCCGAGACAGCCTCGATCATGAAACTCTTCTGCGGCATTGCGACTGCCGCGGTGCGGCCGCGGCGGTGTCCGGTCCGAGGCCCGGGCCGGCCGATGGAGGCGCGAGCATTGCCCTCTGGCCGTGCTCCGGCGCCGGCGGTCGCCGAGGGTCCGCGTCCAGTCGTCCGCCTTCGGGCGTTCCCCTGTCTGACCGCGAATCCGCGGAGGTTCAGCGGATCTCCGCGACGATGGCGTCGAAGAAGGCCATTGCCTCGACCGGCTCGCGATCCACGGGCTTTGGCTGGGCGGCGGTCATGGCGATGACCACCCCGGCTTCCGGGTTGATGTAGATGTACTGGCCATGGATGCCGGCGGCGGCAAAGGCTCCGTCCGCGGCCGAGGCTTCGGTCCAGGCCGGCCACCACATGTAGCCGTAGTCGATCGTCTCCCCGGTCTCGAGCTCCTGCGGCTGGCCCACGACCTCGGTCCAGCCTTCGGGCAGGACCGCCGTGCCGTCGATCACCCCGCCCTCGAGGAAGAACTGGCCGAACCGGGCGAAGTCGCGCAAGGTCGCGGCGAGGCCGGAGCCGCCGATCTCGACGCCGTCCGGCGACTCGAGCCACCATTCCGCATCCGCTTCCATGCCGTAGGGCGTCCAGATCTTCTCGGACAGATAGTCCGCGCGCGGCATGCCGGTGGCACCGCTCAGCACCTCTCCCAGTACCTGGGTCTCGCCGGTCGAGTAGTTGTGGATGGTGCCGGGTTCGCCCGCGCGCGGCAGGGCGGCCATCACCGCCATCAGCCCGCCGGGTTCCTGGGCAAGCTGGGCGCGCAGGAGGTTGCGCCGGTCCGATTCCGGATCGGTATAGGTCTCGTCCCAGGCGACGCCCGACGCCATCATCAGGATGTCACGGATGCTCACCCCCTCGTAGGCGCTCCCCTCGAGCGCCTCGACATAGCGTGTGACATCGTCGTCAAGGCTCTCGATATGGCCGTCGCGGATCGCGGCTCCCACCAGCGTCGAGGTGATGGATTTCACCACCGACATCGACATCCAGCGGGTGTCGGGGCCGTTGCTGCGCTGGTAGGATTCGTGGACCACGGCGCCATCCTTGAGCACGAGCAGACCGGTGACGCTGTCGAGGGCGAGAGCATCATAGAGGTCATAGGTCTGCTCGCCGGTCGTGACCGAGATGTTCTCGAGGCGGGTTTCCGACCGCGGCAGCTCGCGCGGCTCGCCGGCCGCCCGGACCGTGCGGGTCGGGAACAGCCGGTCGATGTTGCGGAAGGTGCTGACCGCGAGATCCGGCTCGAGATGACCGTCATAGATCGCCTCGACGGTTCCGATCTCCTCCCCGGCGTGGCGGTAATCACCGGCCGCTGCCATGCCCGCGCCGGCAAGAAACGCCGATGCGGCTGCGAGGGCTGCGAGAGCCGGGACGGTTCGGCCCGATGCGGCGCGGGCGGCGATCCTGGCCATGATGCTTCTCCTTTTGCGCGTACCGGATGCAGGTTCGCTTCGCCGGGCGGCAACTGCAAGCTGTCCCGGCAAGGGCTCTGGACCGGCCGCTGACTGTTTCGTCCCGGCGGGCCCTTGCGGAATCAGGGCAGGGAAACGGTTCGTTTCCGTACCTGAGTCGAAGCAAGGCGCGTGTCCTGCCGATCATGGTGGACAGGCCATCGGCGCGGATCAGGTCCCGCACCTCGATCTTGCCCCGGCTTGTCGCGAAGGCCTCGCGGCACGGCGTGTCCATCGCGAGGTTCTCCGGGTTGTCCCGCCCGGTTCCGCCAGGCGCTTCTCCGTGAGGCCGGAT
>JAJUJF010000075.1 GCA_029265455.1 Paracoccaceae bacterium
CGCGATGACGCTCGCCGAGGCGGAAGTGCCGGTGACTGCCTGCACGGTGGGGCCGAAGGGCGTCCATGTGCTCGCGGGCGGCGCGCGTGTCCATGCCGAGGCGGTGGGCACCGAGGTCGTGGACGTGACCGGGGCGGGCGATCTCTTTGCCGCGGGTTTCCTCTGGGGGTTGATCCGCGGCCAGGACTGGCTCACCGCCGCCCGCATGGGCAATATCGCCGCGGCCGAGATCATCTCCCATATCGGCGCGCGGCCCGAGGCCGATCTCAGGGCCCTTGTCGCGGAGGTGATGGCGGGCTGATTTCCGCATCGGCGCCGCCTCCCGATGTGGCGGCGGCGCCTGCGAATTCCTATACTCCCCCTGCCGGGAACCTCCCGCAGCCGGAGCTTGAGCGCCATGTCATTCCTCGACTTCCTCCGCGGCGAATTCATCGACGTCATCCACTGGGTCGACGACACCCGCGACACCATCGTCTGGCGGTTCGAGCGGCACGGCCACGCGATCAAGTACGGCGCCAAGCTCACCGTGCGCGAGGGGCAGGTGGCGGTCTTCGTCCACGAGGGCCAGCTTGCCGATGTCTTCGGTCCCGGTCTCTACGAGCTCGAGACCAACAACATGCCGGTGATGACGACGCTCCAGCACTGGGATCACGGATTCCGGTCGCCCTTCGTCTCCGAGATCTATTTCGTCAACACCCGCCGCTTCACCGACATGAAATGGGGGACGCGCAACCCGATCACCTGCCGCGACCCGGAATTCGGCATGGTGCGGCTGCGGGCCTACGGCACCTACACGATGCGCGTCACCGACCCCGCACGGTTCATGACCGAGATCGTCGGCACCGATGGCGAATTCACCACCGACGAGATCGAGTTCCAGATCCGCAACCACATCGTCTCGAACTTCTCCCAGATCGTCGCCTCGTCCGGGATCCCGGTCCTCGACATGGCGGCGAACACGCTCGAGCTCGGCAAGCTCGTGGCCGAGCGGATCGCGCCGCGTCTCGCCGAATACGGCCTCGAGATCCCGAGTTTCTACATCGAGAACATCTCTCTTCCCGCCGCGGTGGAGAAGGCGCTCGACCAGCGCACCAAGATGGGGATCGTCGGCGATCTCAGCCGCTACCAGCAGTTCTCGACTGCCGAGGCGATGACCGCCGCCGCCAGCAATCCCGGCGGCGACGGCGGCATGGGGGCGGGCCTCGGCATGGGGATGGGGATGGCGATGGCGAACCGGATGGCGGAGCAGATGTCGCCGGAGCAGGGCGGCACGCCGCCACCACCCCCGCCGCCCGATCGTGTCTGGCATATCGCGGTCAATGGCGAGACCCGCGGCCCTTTCAGCCGCGCCGAGCTCGGCCAGATGGTGAGCCGGGGCGAGTTCACGCGCCAGACCCATGTCTGGACCCCGGGCCAGGATGGCTGGAAACACGCGAACGACGTGCCGGAGCTTGCCCAGCTCTTCACCGTCCACCCGCCGCCACCGCCGCCCGCCAGCTGATGCGCCATGTCCTCCATCGCGTTGCTGCCGATCGGCGGGCCCGTTCCGGGCCCGAGTCTCTGGCTTGCTCCCGGCCTGTGGGCCGGAAGCAAGCGGCCGGCAGGTGGAGGCCGCGATTCATGCTGCCGGCTTCCGGATCCCCGACGTGGGTGTCAGGAATTGATTAACTTCTGCCCACGCTTTGAAATCAATGGCTTGAGGGGGTTTTCACGCGTGGGCGCCCTTCACGACAGCCGATTCCCAAGGCCGGTCGCGCCGTGACGGAAGCTCCCCCGCCACCACCGCCTCCGGCGCCGAAACGCGGGCCCTGGGGCCGGCGCCGTTCGCCCGAGCCGCCGCCGGCTCCGCCCGTGCCGCCGCGGCCGGACGCCGGCTCGGCACTCGAGACCCACCGCTTCCCCTGTCCCGCCTGCGGCGCGGATCTCCGCTTCGTGCCCGGGACCACTGTCATGCGCTGCGCCCATTGCGGCACCGAGGCGCCGATCCCCGAGAACCGCGGCCCGATCCCGGTCCTCGACCTCCGCAAGGCGGCGTCGCTCCCTCCGGCGGAGATGGAGGAAACCCGGATCGTCCGGTGCGACAGTTGCGGCGCCGAGATCGAGTTCGATGCCGATCTCCACGCCCGGGAATGCCCCTTCTGTGCCTCGCCGGTCGTCACCGACACGGGCATTCACCGCCATATCAAGCCGCAGGCGCAGCTCCCGTTTCTCGTTACCGAGGACGAGGCCCGGGACGCGATGCGCCGCTGGCTCCGGGGCCTGTGGTTCGCCCCGAACGACCTGAAGAAGCTCGCCCGCGCCGAGCGCGGCATGCAGGGGATCTATGCTCCCTACTGGACCTATGACGCCGAGACCGAGACCGAATACCGCGGCCAGCGCGGCCGTGTCCGCCACCGTACCCGCCACGTCCCCGTCCGGGTCGATGGCAGGACCCGGATGCAGGCCCAGACCGTCGCGGAGATCGACTGGACGCCGGTCAGGGGCCGCGTCTCCCGGAATTTCCGTGACGTGCTGGTTCTCGGTTCCCGCAGCCTGCCCAAGCGTTTCACTGACGGCATCGCGCCTTTCGACCTGATGGCACTCTCGAGTTACGATCCCCGCTTCATCGCGGGCTTCCGCTCCGAGGCCTATACCGTCCCGGTCGAGGAGGGCTACGACGAAGCGCGCGCCGTCATGAACTCCGTCATCGAGGCCGACATCCGTCGCGACATCGGTGGCGACCAGCAGCGGATCACGCATATGGAGACCCGGGTGGGTGAACTCGGCTTCAAGCATGTCCTGCTGCCGGTCTGGCTGGCGGCCTACCGCTATGGCGGGAAGAGCTATCGCTTCGTTGTCAACGGCAGGACCGGAGCCGTGCGTGGCGAACGCCCGTGGTCGCGTGCCAAGATCGCGCTGATGGTGCTGCTGATGCTGGTGCTCGCTCTTGTCCTCGCCGCCCTCCAGGTCGCGAGCTAGCGCTCCGTTGCAAGGGAGGTATGGTTCGGCCAAACGACTGGAGGGAGCGCCATGAGGCAGCCTGTGTCACGACCGACCGCAGCAGTCGCCCTGTTGATCGGCCTGTTCGCGGCGTTGGCACCGGGGGGTGGGGCAGCGCCGGTCGAGCCGGTACCGCGTCCGGGCGATGGGGCGGCGTCCGCACCAGTCGTGGCCGGGACCGCAACCCGACCGATGCCAAGACCCGGTAAGGCCGGGCGCGGGACGCCCGAGCCCGGCTGGACACTGCGCGCTACCCCCGACGGCGAGCGGGTAGCAGTTGCCGGCGGGCCGGGGCAGGTCACGCGGATCGCGGCGTTCTGCCTCGCCGGGGCGCCGTGGCTCACTCTCGATCTCGAGCCACTGCCGGAGGCAGAGCACGTGCGGGTCGATTTCGGGTTTTCCAGCGGCCGTATCGCAGTCGAGGCCCTGCGCGAGGCGGGAGCGGGCGGCGCCTATGTGGTGGAACTTGCGAAGGGTCCCCTTGCCCGGCTTCTCGCCGGTGACGATGCCGAAGCGACTCTCGGGATCGACGGCACGCAGCAGGGTTTCCTGTCGCTTTCCGGCTCGAGCCACGCGCTTCGCGGCGCGCTCGAGCGTTGTCTTGAGTTCTGAGGCAAGTTCCTATTCCGCCGCGCGCTGCGTGGCCGGTGCTGCCTCACCGAACGCTACCTCGGTCGCGCCACGAAGCCACGCCAGAACATCCGGTTCGCGTGCCTTCAGGGCAGCCGAGGCTGGCGCGATGTAATCTCGCGACAGGGGGACGGCGTCGCGCTCTCGGGCCAGCTGGAACTGGAGCACATTGTTGGTGGCGACAGAGAAGCCGAGTTCGGAACCGGCCAGGTAGAATTCCCACATCCGCGCGAAACGTGCGTCGTACATCGCCTCCACCTCGGCGCGACGGGACTCGAACCGCTCGCGCCAGGCGCGCAGGGTGCGGGCATAATGGACGCGCCAGACCTCGATGTCGGTGCACCAGAGTTCCGCCCGCTCGATCGCGGTCGATGCTTCCGAAAGCCGCGGGACATAGCCTCCAGGGAAGATGTACTTGCGGGTGAAGGGCCCGGTTCCGGCCGGTGGATCGATCGCCGAGATGGTGTGGATGAGGGCGACGCCATCATCCGTGAGGCAGTCCCGGACCTTGGCGAAGTAGGTGTCGAGCTGGGTAACCCCCACATGTTCGAGCATCCCGACGGAGACGATCCGGTCATAGCGCTCCGACACCCTGCGGTAGTCCATTGCGCTGAACCGGACGCGGTCGGCGAGCCCGGCGGCGCGCGCCCGGGCCCGGGCTGCCGAGATCTGCTCTTCCGAAAGGGTGATGCCATGGACCTCGACATCGGCGATGGCAGCCAGGTAGAGCGCCATCCCGCCCCAGCCACAGCCGATATCGAGGACGCGCTGACCCGGCTCGAGCCGGAGCTTGGCAGCGATATGGCGCTTCTTCGCGACCTGCGCATCCTCGAGCGTCTCGACCCCCTCGGGCCAGAACCCGCACGAGTACTGCATGTCCCAGTCGAGCCACATCCGGTAGAAGGCATTGCCGAGATCATAGTGATGGGCGACGTTCCGACGCGATCGCCGCTCCGGATTGTACTGGGCAATCCGGCGCGAGGCGCGACGCAGCGCGACGAGGAGCCGCTGCGTCGGCGAGTTGTGGAGATGGTTCCGGTTGATGTACGCCAGTTCGATCAGATCATGGGCCGTCCCGCCTTCTCGTCCCTCCTCGATGACCAGCGTGCCGTTCATATAGGCTTCCGAGACGGCAAGTTCGGGATTGAGCGGGATCTTCCAGTCGAGCGAGGCATCGGTAATCCGCACTGACACTGCCGGGCCGTCACCGCCACCGAATACTGCTTCGTAGCCATCAGGGCCGCGAACGCGCAGGCTCCCCTGCCGGATGATTGCACGCAGGAACTTCGGCAGGATTCGCATGATCCTCTCCCTTGTTCTTCGAGCTTTGCTGGCCGACGCAGGGCCTTGCGCCGAAGGCTAGTGCCGAAGAAAAAGGATTGCTACCATTTCAGGTGCGGGATCTTTCGCTTTTCTGCCCGAGGTTTACTCGTTACCAGTGCAGCTCGGGAAGCCGCTCGCGCCGCCGGTTATTCGCCGGCGAGGCTGAACCCTTCGGGGGGAGTTGTCGGGCGACGGGACCAGGCCTCGAGCAGTTCCGGCGAGCCTGCAAGGGCAAGACGCTCGTCGGAAGAGAGAAGATCGAGCGCCGCATCGGGGTCTTCCACCGCCTCGATCTTCGCGCCTGCAGTGAGGCCCGCGAGCCAGACCAGCCGGTTTGTGGCCGCGCCAGGCATGAGCAGTCCTGCATGGCGTTGCCGCGCCTCGGGGTCATCGGCAAGCCGCCTGAGCGAGAGGCCGGCAATCGCCGCCATGTAGTCGTGGCGGAGCGCCGTTGCCCGCGCAAGCGCGGGCGGATTCGTGCGTTCCTCGGGGGTGGTGAGCAGGCCGATCCTGGCAAGGCCACGGCCGGCCGCGACCGATCCCGAGAGCCGTGACAGGGCTGGCGCAAGCACAAGTCCCAGCAGGACCGGCGACAGCCACGCCAGCTGGGCCGGGGCGAGCACCATCAGGACCGCTGCCGTGACCACTCCGGCGAGACAGTGATGCCAGTGGCGGGCAAACACGACCGACCACGGCGCGGGCCCGCCCTCGCGCGTCTGCGGCGACCAGCCGGAATCCCGGCCGCGCAGGATCTCGATCACCTGAGCGACCTGCATCAGCATCAGGATCGGAGCGAACAGGGCCGAGAGCAGGATTTCGCTCAGGAAGCTCCCGACAAGCCGCAGGCGACCGCCGAAGCCTCGCGAAGTCCGGGATTTCAGGAGGGCGTGGAAGAGGCCGAGAAACTTCGGCAGAAGCAGGAGCCCGGTCGCGAGAAGGAAGAGGCCGAGCATCCGTTCGGCATCGAAGACCGGCCAGTCGGGAAAGAGCTGGAAGGTATCCGCAAAATATCGCGGCTGTGCGAGGCCTGCCCTGAGCGCGAGCATGCCACCGGTAACGAGCATGGCGAGCCAGATCGGGGACATCAGATACGAGCCGATGCCGATCGCGAAGTGGACCCGGCTCGGCCAGCGCAGGCCGCGCGCGCCGATCACCTTCACATGCTGAAGGTTCCCCTGTGCCCAGCGGCGGTCACGGGCGGCAGAATCGATGAGGGAGGGCGGGGCGCCCTCGAAGGAGCCGCGGAGATCCGGATCCATCCGCACCTGCCAGCCGGCGCGGCGGATCAGTGCCGCCTCGACGAAATCATGGCTGAGAATATGGCCGCCGAAGGGCTTCCGGCCCGGCAGATCCGGCAGACCGCAGGCCTGCGCGAAGGCGCGGGTACGGATCATCGCGTTGTGGCCCCAGTAGTTGCCATCCGTGCCCTGCCAGGCCGCCGTGCCCCGGGCGATCACCGGTCCATACAGCCTCCCGGCGAACTGCTGGAGACGTCCGAAGAGACTCGAGCCGCCGACGAGCATCGGTACGGTCTGGAGAATGCCGAGCCGGGGCTCCGCCTCCATCCTGCCGGCGAGCTTGAGGATGGTATCGGCCTCCATCACGCTGTCGGCATCGAGGATCAGCAGGTGATCATAGCGCGCGCCCCAGCGTTCGACGAAGTCGCGGACGTTGCCGGCCTTGCGGCCCGCATTGACCGGCCGCCGCCGATACCAGACCGCCATCCTGCCGGAGAGAGCGGCGCGCAGCCGGGCGATCGCCGCGGTTTCGCGCACCCAGATATCGGGATCACGGGTATCGGAGATGACGAAGATCTCGAAACGGTCGCCGGCGCCTGCCGCCACCAGTCCTTCCGCCATTGCCTGCAACGCCGCGACGGAAGGAGCGGCGTCCTCGTTGTAGAGCGGCATCAGGAGGGCAGTCCGGCTCGATTCAGGCCGGTCGGGTGCCTTGGGCGGCCGACGAAGCGCGGTCCCGGCGATGGCGGCGAGTGCCGCGAAACCGATCCAGGCAAAGGTGATGGTGAAGAGTGCGAGCAGCACGACCTGAAGTGCGCCGATCTCGCCCGCTGCGAAGACGGCGAGCATCTGGTCGAAGCCGAAGGCGGTCAGCCCCGCCGTGCCACCGAAAACGAAGAGGCGGATGAGGCTGGTGCGCAGGCCGGGTCGATCATCCGAGCGGCCGGGATGGCGACGCAGATCCTGGTTCGGCATCGCCAGGGGCGCCGGCGGGGGCACGCTCGCGGCACCACGGGAGGGGAAAGCTCGAATCATGTGCGTGTCCAGCGATATAGCCAGGTTTCGGAGGCGCGGTTTCCCGCGGCGTCATAAAGCGACAGGCGGAATTCGCTCTGCTCGGCACCGCCGGGGGCAAAGCGGAAGGAGGCCCGCACCCGGCTGGGGTCGGGCGTGTCGATCAGGGCAATGTCACTCAGGAGGCCCTGCGAGGAGTTGACCCGCAGGTCGAGAGCCCCGGCCGGCAGCGCCGAACGGTCGAAATCGACGGCGAAGCGCCGCGCCTCCTCGCCGTCGCTCCCGGAGCGGGTGGCGACGACGCGGGCCAGAGGCTCGGGGTCGGGAACGAGTGCGCTCCAGCCGACAGTATAGTCGAAGGCGTAGTCACCCCCCGCTTCGAGCGGCGCTTCGGGGCGCCAGAAGGCGATGATGTTGTCATTGACTTCATTGGGGAGCGGCAATTCGACCAGCACGACCTGTCCCGGACCCCACGGACTGCGCGGCTCCACCCAGACCGAAGGCCGGTTCTGGAAGGCCGCCGCCGGGTCGCCGAACCAGTCGAAGCTGCGGTTGCGCTGCGCGAGGCCGAAGAGCCGGGGATCCTGGTCGACGAAACCCGAAAGCCGCAGCGCGGGCGGATTGCCGAGCGGGCGCCAGAGACGCTCCCCGCGGCCGGTGATGATCTGCAGCCCTTCGCTGTCGTGGACGGCATTGCGGATGTCATCCACCGCGCCCCGGTTGTCCGGGCCGAAGAAATGCATGGAAGAAAGCGGAGCGATTCCCACCGACCCGATCTCGACGCGCGGAAAGAGCCGGCAGCGGACGTCGAGCGTCGTGGCATCACCGGGACGCAGTTCGAAGGCGAAGGCGCCGGCTACGGAAGGGCCGTCAAGCAGTGCATGAATTCGGGTGGCAGCCTTGTCCTCCTCGGCGGCATGGATCCAGAACTGCGTGAATCGCGGCACCTCCTCGCCTTCGGGGCTGGCAGTGGAGAGGGCAAGCCCGCGCGCGGAGGAGCCGAACGCGCCTCCGCGGTGACGTGCCCGGAAATGGCTCGCTCCGTGAAAGGATGCCACCTCCTCGGCGACTTCAGGTCGCGTAAGCGGCCGCATGAGGCGAAACCCGGAAAAGCCGATGCGGCTCGCATCATCACCGGACACTTCCTCGATCGGCTCGCCATTGCGCAGGAAATAGTGCGAGGCGAATTCGATCGCGCGTGTCCGTCCGTTGCGCACGAGGTCGAGGCGGATCGGGTATTCGAAGATGTGGCCCGGCGGAAGTGGCTCCAGCCCCATGGCAGGGGCGCCGCCAAGATCGATCCGCGCGGCCGGGTTCGGCTGGATCGCGGCGTATTCACTTGCGCTGAGGTCGGCAAAGGGTGGAGCGAGAACAGGTTCGCGCGCCTTGAAGGCAGATGATGCGAGATCGCGGGCACGTTCGACGACGTCATCGAAACTGTGCGGCCTGTCTGCTTCCGGCAGTGTCGGAACCGTGAAGACGGCAACCGACCCCTCGTCGGGCTGAGCCGCTGCAATTGATGGCACGACTGCCGAGCCGGCCATGGCGACAGCGAACTGCATGAATCCACGACGATCCATCTGGCTTGTTCCGGCTCCCTCATGCGCGAGGCGCCGACCGCGCAACCAGGAGCCGCGCCGGCGCTTCACTCCTTCAGCAAGCCCGTGAGATAGAGGAGCCGGGGCCGCGCGCAAGGGTTCCGCGCCAAAGCCGGCAACCTTCTGCCGTTAATCGTCTCGATTGATCGCGTTCCGCGCAGCGATGGCTCAACTGCATCTGGCGGATGAAATTGACGCCTGGCCGTGACCTCGGTCAGTGAAGCCTGTCCAGCTCGCCTGACCGTCGATTCGGTAGCTCCTGAACCGGAAACTGTCATCTCCCGTGGCGTGGGGAGCGTTCATGGCATGCAGGACGAAACCGGGCGTTTCCACGGCGGCCTCTTCTGCATGCGGATTTGCATGCCATCTCTTGGCATGAACCGGCAAGGAGGAAGTCAATGGCGAGGAGCATCGCGCCCGGGACGCGGATCGGGCATGTTCATCTCCGGGTTGCCGATCTCGAGCGGGCGATCGGCTTCTATCGGGACGTGCTCGGCTTCGACCTGATCCAGCGCTATGGACGGCAGGCCGCATTCCTGTCGGCGGGAGGATACCACCATCACATCGGGCTCAACACCTGGGAGAGCCAGGGTGGAACACCGCCGCCCGCAGGCCATACCGGCCTCTATCACTTCGCCATCCTCTATCCCTCTCGTACGGATCTCGCCGACGCGCTGCGCCGATTGGTCGAGGCCGGCATTCCGATCGACGGGGCGGCGGATCACGGGGTTTCCGAGGCGATCTACCTCAGGGACCCGGATGGCAACGGGGTCGAACTCTATCGTGACCGGCCGGAGGCGGAGTGGCCGCGTGATGCGGAGGGAGAATTGCGGATGACAAACGCGCCTCTCGACCTCAGGGCACTACTCGCGGAAGCGCCCTGAGAGGTTCAGACCGCAGATCCGGAAGCATTGCGGCTCGTCCGTCACGTACGGGCACGAAACGTGTTCACTCCCGATCAGGTGGCCGGCGGAGTCGGCAGGATCGTGAGCTCGTGAAGGTCGACGCCGGCCGGCTGATCGAGGGCATAGACCACCGCGCGGGCAACGTCCTCGGGGCGGAGTCCGTCAGGCTTCGGCTCGTCGAAGAACGGGGTGTCGACGATTCCCGGCTCGATCAGCGTCACCCGGATGCCCGTGCCGCGAAGCTCCTCACGGAGATTGTAGCCGATCGCCGTCACCGCCCATTTCGTGGCAGAGTACATCGAGCCGGCGATGACCCGGCGCCCGGAAACGGAACTCGTGATCAGGACATGGCCACGCGATGACTTGAGATGGGAAAGGGTTGCGCGGAGCGTGTAGGCAACGCCGAGGATGTTGGTATCGACCATGCGCCGCCAGCTTTCGGGAGGAGCACCGGAGAAGCCGCCGGGCTCGCCGCCGATGCCTGCATTGGCGAAGACCGCGTCGATCCGGCCGAGGCGGGCGACGGTTTCCTCGGCCATCCGCGTCTGGCTCTCGAAATCCGTGACATCGGTGGGGATCGTCAGCACCTCGCTCCCGATTTCCCCGGCAAGGGATTCGAGCCGGTCACGCGATCGGGCCGCGAGGGCAAGACGCCATCCCGCCGCAGCGGCAGCCTTGGCGGTGGCAGCGCCGATGCCGCTCGAGGCACCGGTAATGAGCAGGACCTTGTCGGTCATGGCAGCCTCCCTCGAGTTCCGGAGCGGCAGCAGGGCCTGACTCCAGGCATGTTTGTGACAGTGGCCGCTGGCGCCGGATTCTGGAAGCGCCACCAGGAGCGTGCGGGACGGATGTTCGGCATCTCACCTCCCGAGACGCGCGGTGATGATAGCGGTCGCATCCTCGCGCGCCTCGGCGAGCGTACGTTCGAGCGTCGCGAGGTCGGGCATGCCGGTGGTCGCCAGCACCAGTTCCACGAGGCCGGTGCCGCCCTCTTCCGGGCTGATCGTGTGATCGGAGGCAAGACGCATGATCTGGCCGATCGCAGCCAGCCGATCGAGCGCGGTGGCGAGGCGTTGCGCCTCGCTCCGGTCGAGCCAGCCCATCCGGCCAAGCCGGTCGAGCATCCGGCCGGGCCGGCGTATGTCGCCGAGGTTGCAGATCAGGGCGCCCGACTGGGCGAGGAGCTCGATGTCCATCATCCGCCCCGGTCCGAGCTTCACCTCCCACGGATGGCTTGCGGCCGCCTCCTGCGCCTCCGTCAGGCGTCGGCGCATGTCGATGGCATCGGAGAGCACCTTTGCCTCGTCGTGCGGGCGGTCGATCACCTCGCGCAATGCGGCGGAAACCGATTGCGCCAGATCGGGGGGGCCGGCGACGACACGCGCCCGGGTGAGCGCAAGATGCTCCCATGTCCATGCCTCCTCCGCCTGATAGCGGCGAAAGCCGCTGAGGGCGACGGCAACGGGTCCCGCGCGGCCTGACGGCCGCAGCCGCATGTCGACCTTGTAGAGCGCGCCTTCGGCCATGGGGGCGGTCAGCGCCGCGATCAGTGCCTGGGTGAGACGTGCATAGTAGGTCTGGACAGGAAGCGGTCTGTTACCCTCGGAGGCATGGGCGCCTGCGGCGTCATAGATGACGATGAGATCGAGATCGGAACTCGCGGTCATCTCGCGACTCCCGAGCTTGCCCATGCCGACGACTGCGGCGCCGGCACCCGGTGGCGGGCCGTGGCGGCGGGCGAACTCCCTGATGACGATCGGGTAGAGGGCGCGCAGCGCCGCTTCCGCCACGGCGGAATAGGCGGTGGCCGCCTCCTCCGGCTCGGCGATCCGGCGCAGCAGATGGGTGCCGATGCGGAAATGGCGCTCCTTCATCCAGATGCGGCTGAGGTTCAGCGCCGTCTCGTAATCCTCCGCTTCGGCAAGGCGATGGACAAGATCGGCATGGAGTTCCGACATCGGCGGGAATGGCCGGTAGAAATCGCTGGAGATCACCGCGTCGAGCACGTGGGCATTGCGGCCCAGGTAGCGGGCAAGTTCGGGCGCCGTGGCGCAGATGTCGACGAGGAGGTCGAGAAGCGCCGGATGCGCCTCGAAGAGCGAGAAGAGCTGGACCCCGGCAGGAAGACCGGAAAGGAAGGTGTCGAGTGCAACGAGAGCCTCGTCGGCGTTGGCGGCAGCTGCAAGCCGGGTGAGGATCTCCGGCTCGATCCGGCGGAAGATGCTGCGCGCGCGCTCGGTGCGGAAGGCCGGGAGCCGGGTCCACCCCGTCATGCGGTCGCGAGCCGCCTCGGGATCGGCAAATATCTCCTCGATCTCCGGGACATCGGGAGCGGAGGCTTCGGGAACGAAGAACGGCTCGGTCAGGGAGGAAACCCGCTCGAGACGGTCGCGGAGTTCGGCCTTCAGGGGGCCGGGTTCGGTGTCCGCCAGGGCAGCAAGACGCGCGAATTCCGCTTCCGTCTCCGGCAGGCGATGGGTCTGCGCGTCGTCAAGCATCTGAATGCGATGCTCGAGCATGCGGTGGGCAACATAGGCAGCTCCGAGTTCGGCGGCGGCGTCCCTGCCGATCCAGCCCTTGTCGGCCAGGGCATCGAGTGCAGGAAGCGTTGCCGGCTGGCGGAGATCGGGATCGCGGCCGCCGACGATGAGCTGACGGGTCTGGGTGAAGAGCTCGATCTGGCGAATGCCGCCCCGGCCCAGCTTGAGGTCATGGCCGGGAACCGAGAGCGGCCCCCCCAGCCCCTTGTGGTTGCGGATCCTCAGCCGCATGTCCTGAGCGTCCTGGATCGCGCTGTAGTCAAGGTGGCGGCGCCAGACGAAGGGAGTGAGGCGCTCGAGGAAGGCCTCCCCCGCCTCGATCGCGCCGGCGCAGGGCCGCGCCTTGATGAAGGCCGCGCGCTCCCAGGTGCGACCGAGACTTTCGTAATAGTTTTCCGCCGGTTCGGTGGCAATGCAGACCGGCGTTACCGAAGGATCGGGGCGGAGCCGCAGGTCGGTGCGGAAGACATCGCCCTCGGCGGTCTGCTCCTGGAGGAGCTTCACGAGGCGCTGCGTGATGCGGATGAAGCCGCGGCGGAGCGTGCCGTAATCGGACGGCTCGTGCCGGCTCTCGTCGAAGAGGACGATGAGGTCGATGTCGGAGGAGTAGTTGAGCTCGCGCGCGCCCATCTTGCCCATGGCAAGGACGAACATCCCGGCGGCTTCCGCGACGTCGTCCTCGCTACAGCCCGGAAGTTTCCCATGGGCGATCTCGGCACGGACGAGGGCGGCAAGGGCGAGCGAGACGGCGCGGTCGGCAAGATCGGTAAGCGCGCCGGTAACGGCATCGAGATCCCAGACGCCGCCGAGATCAGCCAGCGCAATCAGGAGGGCGGCGCGGCGCTTGGCGATGCGGAGCGTATCGGCGAGGGCAGGGGGGCTCTCCGCTGCCGCATCGCGCAGGATCGTTGCCATCGCCGCCTCCGGGGCCTGTTCGACGGCCTCACGCAGCCATTCGGCCTCCTTCTCCATGAGCGTCGCGAGATGGGTCGAGGCGGAGCCGGCCGCAGCGAGAAGGTCGCGCGCTTCCGGAGCAAGTTCGGCGAAACGGGCGCGGATGTCGCCTGCTCGGCCGGCGTCGTGGATGCGCGGCACGCGACTGAGCCGGGAGAGAAGCGGAGCTGCCATTGCTCAGCAGCCCCTTCGGTCATTGGAGGGGGGCGTGCTTCTTGTCTCGCAGGTCATCGGCGCTCCCTGACGTCCCGACCTGACGATAACGGCGCACCGGAGGGGGTGAAAGGGGGCGATGAACAGATGACCGCATACGGACGTCACAGGCCCGCGGCCGCCATGACCATGAGATGCGCGTCACCGCCGGTTCATTCCTCCATGATCCGGGAAATACGACCGCGTTCCTCCTCGTCAAGGACGGTTCCTTCGGGACCAGGCGCCGCCGCGCGGCGGCGGACGAAGCCGAAGGCGATGCCGCCGCCGACCAGGAGCAGGACCGGTCCTGCAAGCCAGAGCGCGGCGTTCGTGAGGGTGAAAGGCGGCCGGTAGAGAACGTATTCGCCGTAACGGTCAGTCAGGAAGGCAAGGATCTCGTCGTCGCTGCGACCGGCGACGATCTGCTCGCGCACGATCATGCGCAGGTCGCGGGCGATCGGCGCCTCCGATTCGTCGAGAGCCTGGCCCCGGCAGACAACGCAACGCAATTCCGCCGTGATCGCGCGGGCACGCGCTTCGTCCGCGGGGTCGGGCAGGACCTCATCCGGACTGATGAAGGCGAAGGCGGGAGCCGCAAGGAGGAATGTGAGGAGGAGGGCCACGAGTCGCATCGGTTCACTCCGCGGGCAAGGCGGCGGCAGGGCGTGCGCGCCGGGCAGGCGCGCCGACGCGGAAGCGGCGGTCGGTGAGCGAGACGAGGCCGCCTGCCGCCATGACCAGGGCGCCAAGCCAGATCCAGTTGGCGAAGGGCTTGATGTAGGTGCGGATCGCCCAGCCGCCGCCTGTCTGCGCATCGCCAAGCGTGACGTAGAGGTCGCGGACGAGCGAACGGTCGATGGCGGCAACCGTCGTCGGGAATTGCTGGACAGGGTAGAATCGCTTCTCGGGCTGGAGGATGGCGACGGTTGCGCCGTCGCGGCGCGCGGTGAGGGTCGCGACCTCGGCGAGATAGTTCGGGCCGCGCAGATCCTCGACCCCGTCGAGGCGGAACTCGAACCCGGCGAAACTGTAGCTGCCGCCGGGCTCGACGATGCGGATGTCCTCCTGCTGCCAGGCGGTGAGAGTCGCGATTCCGAAGATCGTGAGGCCGAGCCCGGCGTGGCCGAGCGCCTTGCCCCAGTCGGCGCGCGGAAGGTTCAGCGTCCTCCGCCAGCTCTCCGCAAGCGGCGCGCGCAGGAGTTTCACGCGGTGCGCGAGATCGGCGAATGCGCCGAGCACGACCCATGTGGCGAGCGTGATCCCCACCGGCGCGAGGATCGAGCCGCCCGTCTGGAGCGCCCAGACCAGCGATCCGAGGGCAACCGAAAGGGCCGCGACACCCCAGAGGGGCTGCATCGCGCTCCGCAGGTTGCCGCGTTTCCACGGCA
>JAJUJF010000180.1 GCA_029265455.1 Paracoccaceae bacterium
CTCCGCCGCCTCGAGCGCGTCCTGCCCCATCAGGTTCGGCTCCGGCCAGAGCGCCTCGACATAGCGGCAGATCGCGCTCGACTCGGTCAGATACCGCCCGTCCTCGAGTTCGAGCGCCGGCACGTGATGCGTGCCCACCCGTGTCCGGTACGCGCCGAACTGCGCCCCCGACATGATGTCCACCTGCTCCATCGGCAGGACCACGCCCTTCTCGGCGAGGAAGACCCGCACGCGGCGCGGATTCGGCGCGGGCCGGCAGTCGAACAGGCGGACGGGACGTGGCAGGGTCATGCCGTCACTCTCGCGCCGCCGCGCCCCGGGCGCAAGGCTTGCCCATGCCAATGCGACTGCTATAGGTGCCGCGCACCACCGCCCGGAGGGCCCGCTTGTTCGCGCATCGTCACCTGCTCGGCATCGAATCCCTCTCCCGCGGGGACATCGAATCGATCCTCGACCTCGCGGAGACCTACGTCGCGCTCAACCGCCGCACCGACAAGCGGACGGATGCGCTGCGCGGCCTCACCCAGATCAACATGTTCTTCGAATCCTCGACCCGTACACAGTCGAGCTTCGAGCTCGCCGGCAAGCGCCTCGGCGCCGACGTGATGAATTTCGGCACGGCGGGGAGCTCGCTCAGGAAGGGCGAGACGGTGATCGATACGGCGATGACGCTGAACGCGATGCACCCGGACCTCCTCGTCGTCCGCCACGGCGCCTCGGGGGCGGTCGCGCTGCTGGCCGAGAAGGTCAACTGCGCCGTCATCAATGCCGGCGACGGCCGGCACGAACATCCGACCCAGGCCCTTCTCGACGCGCTGACCATCCGCCGCCGCAAGGGGCGGCTGTCGCGACTCACCGTCGCCATCTGCGGCGACATCGCCCACAGCCGCGTGGCGCGGTCGAACATCCTGCTGCTCGGCAGGATGGACAACCGCGTCCGCGTCATCGGCCCGGCGACGCTCCTGCCCGCGGGGATCGAGCGCATGGGAGTCGAGGTCTCGCACGACATGGCATCGGGACTCGAAGGCGCCGACGTGGTGATGATGCTCCGTCTCCAGCGCGAGCGGATGGACGGCGCCCTCGTTCCCTCGGCGCGCGAATACTATCACCGGTTCGGCCTCGACGCCCAGAAGCTCCGCGCCGCGAAACCCGATGCCATCGTCATGCATCCCGGTCCGATGAACCGCGGCGTCGAGATCGACGGCACGCTTGCCGACGACATCAACATCAGCGTCATCCACGAACAGGTCGAGATGGGTGTCGCCGTCCGCATGGCGGTCCTCGATCTCCTCGCCCGGAACCTGCGCGGGACCCAGGAGGCGCGCGCATGACCACTGCCCTTCTCAATGCCCGCCTCGTCGATCCCGAGCGGGGCACCGTCGCGCCGGGCGGCCTCCTGATCGCCGCCGACGGCAGCATCGCCGCCCGCCTCGGCCCCGACGACCGGCCGGAAGCGGCCGAGCAGATTGACTGCAACGGCCTCTGCCTCGCGCCGGGCATCGTCGATATCGGCGTCAAGATCGGCGAGCCGGGTGAACGTCACAAGGAAAGCTTCCGCTCCGCCGGCGCCGCCGCCGCTGCGGGCGGCGTCACGACGATGGTGATCCGCCCGGATACCGAGCCGCCGATCGACACGCCCGAATCACTTGAATTCCTCCGCCGCCGCGCCGCCGAAGCCGGCCCCGTCCGCATCCTGCCGATGGCGGCGCTGACCCGCGGCCGGCAGGGGCGGGAGATGACCGAGATGGGCTTCCTCCTCGATGGCGGCGCCGTGGCGCTGAGCGATGTCGCGGCGGTGGCGGATACCCGCATCTTCTCGCGCTGCCTCGCCTATGCCGCGGGCCTCGGCGCCCTCGTCATCGGCCATCCGCAGGACCCGTCGCTGTCCGCCGGCGCCTGCATCACCTCCGGCCAGTTCGCCTCGCAGCTCGGCCTGCCCGCCGTCGGCACCATCGCCGAGCGCATCGGCCTCGAGCGTGACCTCGCGCTGACCGAGGCCACCGGCGCCCGCTACCATGCCGACCAGATCTCGTCGGCTGCGGGGATCGCGGTGCTGGAGCGGACTCGCGCATCGGGCCTCTCCGTCACCGCCGGGACCTCGATCCACCATCTCACGCTCAATGTCCTCGACATCGGCGCCTACCGCACCTTCTTCAAGCTGACGCCGCCGCTCCGCGCGGAGGAGGACCGCCAGGCCCTGGTCGCCGCCCTCGCCGACGGGCTCATCGACGTCATCGGCTCCTTCCACACGCCGCAGGACGAGGAATCGAAACGCCTCCCCTTCGAGGAGGCCGCCCCCGGCGCCGTCGGGCTCGAGACCCTGCTGCCGGCGGCCATGCAGCTCTACCATGCCGGCGCGCTCGGCCTGCCCGGACTCTGGCGCGCGCTCTCGCTCAATCCGTCGCGCCTGCTCGGCCTCGACACCGGCCGCCTGACGCCCGGCGCGCCCGCCGATCTCGTGCTCTTCGACCCCGATCACCCCTTCGTCCTCGACCGCGCGACCCTCCGGTCGAAATCGCGCAACACGCCCTATGACCTGCAGCGGATGCAGGGCCGGGTCGAGGCGACCTGGGTCGCTGGCCGGCGCATCTACGCGCGCGAGGCCGCATGACCTGGGTGCTCGTCTTCCTCCTTGCCTATCTCGCCGGATCTATCCCCTTCGGCCTCCTCATCACCCGCGCGCTCGGACTTGGCGACGTGCGGGCGATCGGCTCGGGCAATATCGGCGCGACCAACGTGCTCAGAACCGGCAACAAGGCCGCCGCTGCCGCCACCCTGCTGATGGACGCGGCCAAGGGCGCGGTGCCGGTCCTCGTCGCCCACGCCTGGGGCGGGATCCAGCCAGCGGCGGTCGCCGGCCTCGGCGCCTTCCTCGGCCATATCTTCCCGATCTGGCTCGGCTTCCGCGGCGGCAAGGGGGTCGCAACCTTCCTCGGCGTCACGCTCGCCCTCGCGCCGCCGGTCGGCCTCCTCTCCTGCCTCACCTGGCTGATCGTCGCGGCCGCGCTCCGGATATCCTCGCTCTCGGCGCTGGTCGCGGCGGCGCTGGCACCCTTCTGGTTCTGGATCCTCGGCCCGGGCGAAGCCGTCTGGCTCGGCATCCTTCTCGCCGTCCTCATCTTCGCGCGTCACCACGCCAACATCCGCCGCCTGCTTTCGGGCACGGAGCCGCGAATCGGCTCGCGCGGCACCTGACGCCGGCGCCCGGACTCTACTCCACGGAATGGATGAGACGCAGGCCCGGGCGCCTTCCCTCCTGTCGCGGCAGGAGGGATGCGAAATCCTCGCCGTGACCGGCGATCGCCGCGCGAAGCTGGCCGAGGAAATGCGCCTCGTCCGAATCAGGTTCCGTCTCGGCCCATGTCACCAGGTCGAGAAGCGCCGGGCGAAA
>JAJUJF010000012.1 GCA_029265455.1 Paracoccaceae bacterium
CCAGCGCTGCGCCCGGCGCGAGCGTCAACGCTACGAAGACGGCGAACAGGACCAGACGACGGGGGACCATGGCGAGGAGCCTCGCCGCGCAGGCTTAACGGTCCGTGAAGCCGGGCAGGCCAGCGCTCGCGGCGCCTCAGTGCGCCGCGGTCCAGTTCGGCCCCTTGCCGCCCTCGACATCGAGCGGCACCGACAGTTCCACCACCGGCAGCGCCGCGCCTTCCATCACCGTGCGGACCCGGGCGATCACCTCGTCGGCGGCGCTCTCCTCGACCTCGAAGAGGAGTTCGTCATGGACCTGCAGCAGCATCTTCGCCGGAAGATCGGCGATGACCTTCGGCACCCGGATCATCGCCCGCCGGATGATGTCCGCGGCCGAACCCTGGATCGGCGCGTTGATCGCCGCGCGCGCGGCAAACGCCGCCTGCGGACCCTTCGCGTTGATCTCCGGAGTATGGATGCGACGCCCGAACAGGGTCTCGACACGGCCATGCGCCTTCGCGAAGGCCTTGGTCCTGTCCATGTAGTCGCGGATGCCGGGGAAACGCTCGAAATAGGTGTCGATGAACCGCTTCGCGTCCTCGCGCGGGATGCGGAGGTTGTTGGCGAGGCCGAAGGCGGAGATCCCGTAGATCACGCCGAAATTGATCGCCTTCGCCTGCCGCCGGATATGGGCGGGCATCCCCTCGATCGGCACGCCGAACATCTCCGAGGCTGTCATCGCGTGAATGTCGAGCCCGTCCGCGAAGGCCTGTTTCAGCGCCGGGATGTCGGCGATATGCGCGAGGATGCGCAGCTCGATCTGGCTGTAGTCGAGACTGACGAGGACATGGCCGGGTTCGGCCACGAAGGCCTCGCGGATGCGCCGCCCCTCCTCGGTGCGGACGGGGATGTTCTGGAGGTTCGGGTCGTTCGACGACAGTCGCCCCGTGGCCGCGCCCGAGATCATGTAGCGGGTATGAACCCGCCCGGTCTCGGGATTGATCGCCTCCTGCAAGGTATCGGTATAGGTCGACTTGAGCTTGGAGAGCTGGCGCCAGTCGAGTACCCGCGCCGGCAGTTCATGCCCCTGGGCGGCGAGTTCCTCGAGCACGTCGGCGCCGGTGCCGTAGGCGCCGGTCTTGGTCCGCTTGCCGGTGCCGAGGCCGAGCGAATCGAAGATCACCTCGCCAAGCTGTTTCGGCGAGCCGATATTGAACGGCCCTCCGGCCAGCCGGTGAATCTCCGCCTCGAGCCCTGCCATCTTCTGCCCGAACTCGCCCGAAAGCCGCGAGAGCACCTCGCGATCCACCCGGATCCCGTGGCGCTCCATCTCCGCCAGCACCGGCACCAGCGGCCGTTCGGTCGTCTCGTAGACCCGCGTCACCCGCGCAAGCGGCAGTTTCGGCTTCAGCACATGCCAGAGCCGCCAGGTGATCTCCGCGTCCTCCGCGGCCCAGGTTCCCGCTTCCTCGAGCGGCAGCGTCTCGAATTTCCGCGCCGACTTGCCGCTGCCCAGAAGCGGTTTCAGGGGTGCGGGCACATGGCCGAGATAGGTCTCGCTCAGGGTCTCGCGCGTATGGCCATGGAGGCCTGCATGCTGCGCGTAGGAGATCAGCATCGTGTCGTCGATCGGCGCGACACTGATGCCGAGGCGGGCGAGGACCTTGACCACCGGCTTCGCGTCATGCGCGATCTTCATCAGGCTCGGATCCTCGAGCACCGGTTTCAGTGCCGCGATCCACTCCGCCTCCGGCATCTGCCCGGGCGCAAGCCCCTCGCCGCCGAGGAGGTCACCCTCGCCCGAGCGATGGGCAAGCGGCACATAGGCGGCGAGACCCGGACCGGTCGCGATCGCGAGCCCGATCACCTTCGCCCGCTGGTCGTCGATTCCCTCGGTCCGCAGGCTGAGCGCCACCGCGCCGCGATCGCGGATCCGCTCGATCCAGGGCAGGAACGCCGCCGGATCCCCGACGATCCCGTAGACGCTGCGATCCACGGCCGGCAACTCCGGAGCGCGGCTGCGTTCGGTGTTCACGCCCGCAGCCGGCGCAGCGGGAGCGGAGGAAACCGCCGGCGGCTCGACCCCGTGTTTCGCCGCCACCCGACCCGCGAGGCCCCGGAACTCCATCTCGGCGAGGAAGGCGAGCAGTTTCTCGGCCTTGGGCTCGCGCAGTTCGAGCGCCTCGATCGGCACGGGAAGCGGCACATCGCGCCGCAGCGTCACCAGCGTCCGCGAGAGGCGGATCTGGTCGGCCTTCTCGATCAGGGTCTGGCGGCGCTTCGGCTGCCGGATCTCGGGAGCGCGGGCAAGCAGGGTGTCGAGATCGCCGTATTCGTTGATGAGCTGGGCCGCCGTCTTGATGCCGATTCCCGGCGCGCCCGGCACGTTGTCGACCGAATCGCCCGCGAGCGCCTGCACGTCGACCACCCGGTCGGGGCCGACACCGAAACGCTCCTCGACCTCCTCCGGGCCGATCCGGCGGTTCTTGAGCGTGTCCACCATCTCGACGCCGCCGCCGACGAGCTGCATCAGGTCCTTGTCGGCGGAGATGATCGTCACCCGCCCGCCACGCGCCTTCGCGACCTCGGCATAGGATGCGATGATATCGTCGGCCTCGAACCCCGCGAGTTCGATACAGGGCAGGCAGAAGGCGCGCACCGCCTCGCGGATCAGCGGGAACTGCGGCACGAGATCCTCGGGCGCCGGCGGGCGGTGCGCCTTGTAGCCATCGAAGAGCTCGTTGCGGAAGGTCTGTTCGGACTTGTCGAAGACCACGGCGACATGGGTCGGGGCATCGGGACCCGTCGCCTCCTCGATCATCTTCCAGATCATGTTGCAGAAGCCGTGGACCGCCCCGGTCGGCAGCCCGTCCGACTTGCGCGTGAGCGGCGGCAGCGCGTGATAGGCGCGGAAGATGAATCCCGAGCCGTCGACAAGGTGGAGATGGCTTCCCGGCCCGAACCCGGATTCGACCGCCCGTTCCGCCACGCCTGCGTCGCTGTCGCTCATCGTCAGTGGTCCGCGCCGGCGCCGGCCTTGAGCGTGAAGCGCCTGTCGCAATAGCCGCAGTCCACGAAACCGATCTTCGGATCGATCGTCAGCCAGACCCGCGGATGGCCGAGCGCGCCTATGCCGCCGTCGCAGGCAACGCGCAGGCTGCTCACTTCCTCGGTAACGGGGGCGGGGGTGCCCATGGGGGACCTGGGGGACTGGTACATGCGGGACCTCGCGGGTGATGCTGCGCGCCCGGGTGGGCGCGAGCGGCATTTGCCCTTCCTTATCCCGCATGCTAGCCGGGCCGCAACTCTACCTGACCGGAGGAGCGGCGCGATGACCGGCAACGCGATCGAGATCCGCGGCCTGCGCAAGGTCTATCCGGCGCAGGGGGCCGAACCTCCGAAGGTCGCTCTCGAAGGGCTCGATCTCACCATTCCCGAAGGATCGATCTTCGGCCTTCTCGGCCCGAACGGCGCCGGCAAGTCGACGACGATCAACATCATGGCCGGGCTCACGGTAAAGACCGCCGGCACGGTGCGGATCTGGGGTTTCGACCAGGACGAGAACCCGCGCCAGTCCCGCGCGGCGATCGGCGTCGTGCCGCAGGAGATCAACCTCGACGCCTTCTTCACGCCGCGTGCCTCGCTCGAGGTGCAGGCCGGGCTCTACGGCGTGCCGAAACGCCACCGCCGCACCGACGAGATCCTCGCCCGTGTCGGTCTCGCCGACAAGGCGGACGCCTATGCGCGGCAGCTGTCGGGGGGCATGAGGCGCCGCCTCCTGATCGCCAAGGCCCTCGTCCACAACCCGCCGGTCCTCGTCCTCGACGAGCCGACCGCCGGCGTCGACATCGAGCTTCGGCGGATGCTCTGGGAGTACGTGCGCGAGCTGAACGCGAGCGGCACGACCATCATCCTGACCACCCATTATCTCGAGGAAGCAGAGGCGATGTGCGACCGTATCGGCATCATCAATGCAGGGAAGCTGATCGCCGACGAACCCACGCCCGACCTGATCGCGCGGATGGACCGCAAGGCGCTGCTGATCACGCCGGCGCGGCCGGTGATGCAGGTCCCCTCCGCCCCCGAGGGGGTGGACGTGACGCTGCGCCCGGATGGACGGCTGGCGTATTCCTACCACCGCACCCGCACGCCGGCGGGCGCGATCCTCGAGGCGGTGCGCGCGGCCGGCATCTCGATCCAGGACGTGGCGACCGAGGAGCCGCATCTCGAGGACGTGTTCGTCGAACTCACCCGTTCACGCCCGGCCGCATGAGGCGGGCGAGGGCGAACGGCGGACTGCCGGCCTGACCATGGCGGGTCCTCGCCCGCCCCGGCGGACAGCCGCACCGCCGCCACGCCCGCCCGGCGGCTCTCAGCGTCCGCAGCCGCCAGGAACGTGGAGCCCCTCCTCGACCGCCCGCTTCTTCGCGAGCTGCTCGTTGATCCGGGCGAGGGCGACCGCGAAGTCGACCGGTTTCGTGACGAAGTCGTTGGCGCCATGGGCGAGGCTTTCGCCCGCGTCCTCGCTGCCCGAATAGGCGGTGACCATGATGACCGGAAGCTCGAGGGGAGAGTGCGTCTCGCGGATCCGCTTGAGGACCTCGGTGCCTGACAGATCCGGCATCATCACGTCGAGGAGCACGAGGTCGAACTGCTCCCTGGCGAGTTTCTCGAGCGCCTCGATCCCGCCCGTTGCCTCCGTCACCTCGAAACCGCGCCGGGTCAGGCGGCGGGTGAGGATGTCGCGGTTGTCGAAGACGTCGTCCACCACGAGCAGCCGTGGACGCGGGCCGTTCGGCGAAGCTGCATCCTTGCCGCCGCGCAGGGGTGAGCCGGCCGCCGGAGCACTGCAGCCCGGAACGGCATGGGAACGCGCGGGCCTCCTCACGTCGCCACCGCTCCTTCGCCTGCGGGGCTGAACCCGGGTGCGGGCGTGAGGCTCTCGCTCTGGAGATGCGCGGGCACGGTCACGGTGAACCGGGTTCCCTGGCGCAACTGGCTGGTCACCGCGATATCGCCGCCGAGCAGGATGCTGAGCTTGCGGCTCAGCGCGAGGCCGAGGCCGGTGCCGCCGAACCGGTTGAAGATGCTCGGGTCCGCCTGCTCGTAATCGGTGAAGAGCCGCGGCAGCGCCTCCGGGGCGATGCCGATGCCGGTGTCGGAGACGATGGCGACAAGCTGGTCGTCATGCGAGTGGAAGTCGATCCGGAGCTCGAGCCGGACGACGCCGTTCTCGGTGAACTTGCCCGCGTTGCCGAGGAGGTTGAGCAGGATCTGGCGGAGCTTCTTCGCGTCGGTGCGGAGCCGGTAACCGCGATGCGGGCAATGGACGAGGAAGGTGTTGCCGTTCTTCTCGACCATCGCCGTGGCAGTGGCAACGACATCATCGGCAAGCGAGCCGAGGGTGAATTCCGTCACCTCGACATCGATGACGTCCTTCTCGATCCGGTTGATGTCGAGGACGTCGGACACGAGCGAGAGCAGGTGTCGCCCGGCAGCATTGATCCGGGTGATGTCGCTCACCCGTTGCGTCGCGACGTCGGGCTCGGCCTGGCAGTCCTCGAGCAGGATGTCGGAATAGCCGATGATGGCATTGAGCGGCGTGCGCAGTTCATGGCTCATCTTGGAGAAGAAGCTCGTGCGCGCCTCGCTCGCATCCTCGGCGACGCTGCGGGCCTTCTCGAGCTCGATGGCTGTGGCGCGCTGGCGCTCGATCTCCAGTTCGAGTTCGGTCCTGAGGCCGATGATTCGAGCATAGTAGAGGGCCATCCACGTCATGTAGACCATCGACGCGGCAAGAGACAGCCAGCCGCTCACCCGGAGTTCCGCGACCGGGATGCGGTGCGGAAACCCGGTCTGGATGACGACGGCGAGAAAGATCGCGACATTGGCCGCGAAGACCGCGAGCACGAATCCCGCCTGTTTCGAGAGGTAGAAGAGCCCCAGCATCAGGCTTACCACCAGCCATGGCAGGAAGGGCGAACTGAAGCCGCCATAGTGATAGGTCCCGAAGAGCGAGGCCGCCGTCAGGAGCTGGAAGGAGCAGGCCGCGCTCAGCCGGATCGAGCCGGTCCGGCGCAGGACGAAGGGCAGGAGCCAGAAGCCGCAGATCGCGCACGCCATCACCACGAGGCGATAGCTGACCCTGGGCGTCGCCAGATAGAGGTAGATCCACATCGGCTGCGCGATCAGCGGCCCGAAGATATGGGTGAAGACGAAGATGCGGGCGAGTTCCCACTCGGTGCGGCCGAGGATGGCGGTGTCGGGGATGAACCAGCTCACGATCCGCTCGACGATCTTCGATCTCCCCAGCATACGGCCTCTCATGCGCACTCCCCCGGTCTCCTGCCGGTCCTTGAACCCCGGTCGCGGAGCGTGCAGCTCCGTGGCCCCGCCCGCCCTTACCCCGCGACCGCGCGCGCCGTCTCGAGATGGTCGCGCGCGCGCGACATCGCCATCTGCATCCGGTCGGCCGCGGCCTCGATCTCGGCTTCGCGGTGATCCGCCATCACCTGGAGCCGGAACCGCGCCCTTCCCTTTGCTACTGCCGGATACTCCACGAGGTTGGCAAGGAGTCCGAGACCCGGCATCTCGCGCGCTGCCAGACGGGCAAGCGCCTCGTCGCCGGTCCTGACCGCCACGATCGCCGAGGGATCGCCGTAGACTTCCATGCCGCGCGCGCGGATATTTTCGCGCAGGAGGCAGACGTTCGCCATCAGCCGCTCCCTGCGCGCCGCCCCTTCGGGCGACTGCACGATCGCGAGCGCCTGTCGCACGGTCGCGATCTGGGCGGGAGAGAGCGCGTTCGAGAAGGTGCAGGTGGAGCTGTAGAAACGGAGATATTCCTTGATCGCGCGGTTCTTCATCGCGACGAAGCCGCCGTTCGAGGCGAAGGTCTTGGAGAAGCTCCCCATCACCAGATCGACCTCGCCGAGCATGTCCTGAAGGCCGATATGGCCGGTGCCCCCGGGTCCGAGGGCGCCGAGGTCGTGCGCGACATCGACGACAAGCGTCGCGCCGTATTCGCGGGCAAGGCTCTGGAAGGCGGCGAGATCGGGGGTGTCGCTGTCCATCGAGAACAACCCCTCGGTGACGATCATGATCCCAGCTTCCGTGTCGCGGGCGCGGATCGTCGCGAGGCGCTGACGGCAGTGATCGACGTTGAGATGGCGGAAGGGAATGACGTTCGGCGTCGCGGCCTGGGCACCGGCCTGGAGACAGGCATGGGCAAGCCCGTCGATCACCACGTAGTCATGCGAACGCACGAGGCCCTTGATCACGCCGAATCCCGCCGCCCAGCCGGTGGGAAACAGGAGCGATTCCCTCATCGCGAGGAAATCCGCGATCTCGCGCTCGAGCGCGACGGATGTCGACGTGTTGCCGACGAGCGCCGGCGAACCGGCGGAATGCACGCCCATCTCGTCGATCGCCGCCTTCGCGGCCCGCCGCACCTCGGGATGGGACGAGAGGCTGAGATAGTCCTGCGAGGCGAAGTTCACCCCTTGGAAGAGGGTGCCTTCATCGTCACGGATCGTGCAGCTTGCCGCCGGGCCGGCCTCGGTCGCGCGGGCAAAGGGCCAGGTGCCGCTGCGCCGTCGCACGCTTTGCCAGTCGTGGAAGGCCTCGCACCGCGCGAGAAGGCTCGCCCCGCGCGGGACGCGGAAGTCGCGCATGCTGCCGGCGAGCGCGCGCTCCGGGACCCCCGGCACCCTCTCTCTGTTCATCATCCTCGAACCCTTTCGACCGAACTCGTCCATAGCCGCGGCACTTGCCGCGCGTGCTCCCGGAAACCGACCCGCCCCCGCCCGCCTCGTCCTGCGGTCATGCCCGGCGGCTTGCCCCTGCGCGGGGCGGGTCTTCACGCCGCATGTTGTGTCATGACAGGCGTGCCCGGATCCTGCGCAGCGGGAGGCGCCGCGGGCAGATGCACGGTGAAGGTGCTGCCGACCCCGGGCATGCTCTCCGCCTCGATATGGCCGCCCATGCCGCGGCAGAGCTGGGCACAGAGGGTGAGGCTGAGCCCCGTCCCTCCGTAGCGCCCGTCCGCTGCCCTGCGCCGGGCGGAGAAACTCTCGAAGAGCCCCGCCATCACCTCCGCCTCGATGCCGGGCCCGGTGTCGCTGACGGCAACGGTGAAGGCAGGTTCGCGTCCGTCCTCCGCGGCGCGGGCGGCGCGGATCGTCACCTCGCCGTCCCGGGTGTGCCGGGCGGCATTCTCGATGATGCAGCCGAGGATCTGGACGAGACGCGCATGATCGACCTCGACGGTGGAAAGGTCGGAATCGATCGCGATGGTGATCCGGTTGCCGCCCTCCTCGAGCGTCTCGCGGTGGGGCGCGAGCGCCGCCTCGATGATCGCGCGCAGGTCATGCGTCCGGGCGTCGAAGAGCATCCGTCCGGCATCGATCTTCGCGAGGTCGAGGATCATGTTGATGAGGCGCATCAGGTAGTTCGCCGCCTCGAGGATGCGGTCGACATCCTCGAGGAGGAGTTCGTCGCCGCTCTCCTCGGCTTCCTCGCGCAGGATCTGGCCGTAGCCGATGATGGCATTGAGCGGCGTGCGGATCTCGTGGCTCATCCGGGCAAGGAATTCCGCCCGCGCCGAGCCGATGCGGTGGGCATGGACGATCGCGCGGCGCAGCTCGTCGGCCATCTGCCGCCGACGGCGCATCTCGATCTCGAGATCGACACCCGCGTCGAACACGCGCGCGTAATAGACGGCCATGAACGCGACATAGGCTAGGGTCGCCACCGTCGACACCGCGCCGAGGCCGATCATCGCCGTCTCCGGGATGTCGTTCGGCGTCGGTTGCAGCAGGATGTAGGCGGCAAGGAAGATCGCGAAGGAGCCCGCGGTGATCCCGAGGAGCTGCCGCTGCAGCCTGCGCTCGCCGCCGAGGTAGAAGAGCGACAGGATCGGGATGATCAGCGCCCAGGTCAGCGTCGGCGACGCGACCCCGCCATTATGGTAGCAGCTCCAGAGGATGGCGAAGTTGAGGTTGACCACCGACAGCAGCACGAGCCGCTCGTAGGCGATCCCGCGCCGCAACAGGAACGGGAACACCCAGAAGAGCGAGATGCTCGCGGCAAGCACCGCGGTGTTCCAGCCTGGCGTCGGATCGAAGACGAACAGCGCCAGCGGCACCGTGTTGCCGAGAACCGGGCCGAACAGATGGCTGATGAGGAACATCCGCGCCCGGTTCGCCCCCGCGCGGTCTTCGGCAAGTGATTCGGGCATGAAACGGGCGATGAGCCGCTCGCACGCCAGTGCAAGCCGCCCCACCGATCTCCGAACACTCGCCATCACGCCGATCTTGCCCCCAACCGAAGCGCACCCTCTTCACGCAATCGGCCTTGCCTGCCACTCTGACACGAATGTCTTGCCGAAATGTTAAGACGCTTGCGGAAGGGAGTCATCCGATCCTCCCGACGCGGAACTTGACGTATCCGCCGATGCTTACGAAAAGTTAACCCCGTCGCGACATTGCTGCACCAGTTACGCGGATGCGGGAAGGCGAGCCCCTCTGAACCTCGGGAGAAACCTGATGCTTCTCCGAAGCACCATCGGCATGCTTTTCCTCGTCCTGGGCGCGGGGCAGGCTTCCTCCCAGGCCGTACCGGCACCGGACTGGCGCGGCGGTTATTTCGGCCTGACCGCGGGCACGTTGCGCACCGAGGGGGCAGCGGTGCTGGGGAGCCATACCGACGACCCCGGGCTGCCGCTCATCAGCATCGACATCGCGAACGGCCTCTTCCCGCAACGGCAGGAGGATGTGGAGGTCGCCCCCGCGGTCGGCGCGACGCTCGGCTACAATGCCCGGCGCGGCGATCTCGTCGGCGGGATCGAGCTCGACCTGATGATGCTTTCGGCGGAGGCGGACAAGGATTTCGCCCGTGTCGATCCGGGCGACATACCGGAGTTCGAGGGCGTGCTTACGCAGACCCGCTACCAGACAGAGATCGACGGACTCGCGACGCTGCGGCTGCGGGCGGGGATCGCGAGCGGCCGTTCGCTCTTCTACGGCACCGCCGGCCTCGCGGCCGGCAAGATCCGGAACCGGTTCAGCCTCGCCCTCGACGACGGCCCGTTCGCGGCGGCACCCTACAGGAACAGCTGGAGCGACAGCGGCACGCGGTTCGGTTTCGTGATCGGCGCCGGTTTCGAGCAGTGGTTGAACGAGACGGCGAGTTTCAAGGCCGAGATCCTGCATTTCGATCTCGAGGACGTGACGGTCCGTGCCGAGGACCCCGGCACCTTCGGCGGCAATACCATCGCCTACCGGTTCCGCAACGAGGGGCAGGTCCTCCGCCTCGGTCTCAACTTCCGCTTCTGACCCGCAGAAGGGCAGGGCGAACGCCCGGGCCGGGCCGGTTCTGCCGCATGTCCTCCGGCATCGGCGTCAGCCGCCGCGCGGCCCCCAGAGGATGATCCCCGCGCCGAGAAGGCCGACGGCCGCCCCGATCGCGTCCCACTGGTCGGGGCGGTGGCCTTCCACGGTCCAGAGCCAGACGAGCGAGGAGGCGATGTAGACGCCGCCATATACGGCATAGGCGCGCCCGGCCTCGCTCACCGGGCTCAGTGCCAGCAACCAGGCGAAGGCAGCGAGCGACGCCAGGCCGGGAACAAGCCACAGGATGCTCTTCCCGAGCCGGAACCATGCCCAGAAGGCGAAGCACCCGGCGATCTCGGCGAGCGCGGCTGCGACATAGATCACGAGAGCCTGCATCCGCCGCCCATACGCCCCGCGGGAGCCGAGGTCCATTCGGTCCGAGTGCTTCCCCGGAGCAACGAGCCGAAGGAAAAAGGCGTCCGCCTTCCGGCCGGACGCCCTGATCTCATGGTGCGGTCGAGAAGACTCGAACTTCCACGGGTGTTACCCCACAGCGACCTCAACGCTGCGCGTCTACCAATTCCGCCACGACCGCTCGCGACCCGGGCCAGATAGCAAAGCCCCCGGAGGTCGGCAAGCCCTGATCGCGCGCTTGCGAAACCGGCGCGGCTGCGGCACCACCGCCCGGAAACCGGTTGAGGAGGGCGGTCGGATGGAGTGGCGGGTCAGCGACGGCCTGACGGGCTACGAGGAAGCGGTCGCGACGATGGAGGCGCGCGCGGCGGCGATCCATGCCGGCGAGGCGGACGAACTCGTCTGGCTCGTCGAGCATCCCCCCCTCTACACCGCCGGCACCAGCGCCCGCACCGAGGATCTGCTCGAGCCCGACCGGTTCCCGGTGTTCCCGAGCCGGCGCGGCGGCCAGTTCACCTACCACGGCCCGGGCCAGCGCATCGCCTATACCATGCTCGACCTCAACCGGCGCGGCCGCGACGTGCGCCGCTTCGTCTGGAATCTCGAGGAATGGGTGATCCGCACCCTCGCGGAATTCGGGGTCACCGGCGAACGTCGCGCGGGCCGCGTCGGCGTCTGGGTGGTGCGGCCCGAGAAGCCGCCGCTCCCGGACGGCTCGCCGGCCGAGGACAAGATCGCCGCGATCGGCGTGCGGCTGCGCCGCTGGGTGAGCTTCCACGGCCTCGCCATTAACGTCGAGCCCGACCTCGAGCACTTCTCGGGCATCGTGCCCTGCGGCATCCGGGGGCATGGCGTCACCAGCCTCGTCGATCTCGGCCTGCCGGTGACGATGGGCGATCTCGATGCGGCCCTCGAACGTACCTTCGACACGGTATTTACCAGGATCCGACAAGAGTAGCACGAGGCTGCTCCCTCGCGTAAGCTTGCCTCCGACCGGACCCGCGGAACAGCGGGCCGACGTGGGGAGAGAGGAATACGCATGCGCATACTCCTGACAGCCGCCTTCATCGGCGCGATGGCGGTGCCTGCCGCTGCAGATTACACGATCATGGCGCCGGCCGCGCCCGGCGGCGGCTGGGACCAGACCGCGCGCACCATGCAGGCGGTGCTGCGCGACGAGGGGATCGCGGAATCGGTCCAGGTGGTGAACGTTCCCGGCGCGGGCGGCACGATCGGCCTTGCCCAGTTCGTCAACCAGGCACGCAGCAATCCCGAACAGCTCATCGTCGGCGGCTATGTCATGGTCGGCGCGATCGAGACCAACAACTCGCCCGTCAACCTCGAGATGGTGACGCCGATCGCCCGCCTCACCGGCGAGCAGCTCGCCGTCGTGGTCCCTGCCGCGAGCGAGATCGAGACGATGGACAATCTCGTCGCGCGGCTGCGGGAGAATCCGGGCGCGGTAGCCTGGGCGGGCGGCTCGGCCGGCGGCGCCGATCACATCCTCGCCGGCCTGATCGCCCAGGCGGCCGATGTCGATCCCACCCTGATCAACTACATCGCCTTCTCGGGCGGCGGCGAGGCGCTGGCCGCGATCCTCGGCGGCCAGGTCACGGCCGGCATCTCCGGCTACAGCGAGTTCGCCTCGCAGGTGGAGGCGGGCGAGCTGCGGGTCCTTGCCCTCTCCGGCGAGGAGCCGGTCGAGGGGGTGGACGCGCCGACGCTCAGGGACGCGGGCCTCGATGTCGCCCTCGAGAACTGGCGGATGGTCCTCGCCGGACCCGATCTCACCGAGGAGCAGGTCGCCGCGATCACCGCCGACATGGAGGCGATGGCCACCTCCGATTCCTGGCAGGAGGCGCTCGCGGCGCGCGGGTGGGTCGATCGCTTCCTCACCGGCGAGGAACTCGAACAGCAGCTTGCCGAGGACATCGCCGCGACCCAGGCGATCCTGCGCGACATCGGCCTCGTCCAGTAGGCACGGACGGGACACGGATGGGCGGAGACGGTTGAGGACACCATGAGCACCGGAAATCCCCGGCGGCCAGACCGTCCCGTCCTCGTCATCGCCGCGGCGCTCTTCGCGCTCGCGGCGCTCATCGTCTGGCAGACGCGGGAGATGCAGGTCGCCGCCACCTATGCCCGCGTCGGCCCGCGCCAGTTCCCCTATGTGGTGGCGGCCGGTCTCGCCGCGCTCGGGGTCGGGACCGTCATCGCCGCCCTGCGCGGCTCCTTCCCCGAGCGGGAGAAGGAAGAGTTCGGCCCGATGGCCTGGATCGTCGCCGGGCTCGTCATCCAGATGCTGATCCTGCGCACGGCGGGTTTCTCGGTCGCGACCGGCATCCTCTTCGCGCTGAGCGCTCGGGGCTTCGGACGGCGCCCGGTCTGGCTCTCCTTCCTGATCGGCACCGTCTTCTCCTTCCTGATCTGGATATTGTTCGCGCGGGGGCTGCAGCTTTCGCTTCCCGCCGGGCCGCTCGAGCGGCTGTTCTTCTAGAGGGCCCGCGCCCATGGACACCTTCGTTCTGCTCGCCCAGGGGCTCGCCGGCGCGATGGAGCCCATGAACCTCCTCTACGCCCTCATCGGCGTCACCATCGGCACCGCGGTCGGGGTCCTTCCCGGCATCGGCCCGGCGCTGACGGTGGCTCTGCTCCTGCCCGTCACCTACCGGCTCGATCCGGGGGGATCGCTCATCATGTTCGCCGGCATCTACTACGGCGGGATGTATGGCGGCTCGACGACCTCGATCCTGCTCAACACCCCGGGGGAGAGCGCCTCGATCATCACGGCGCTGGAGGGCAACAAGATGGCGCGGGCGGGGCGGGGCGGTCCGGCCCTCGCCACCGCCGCCATCGGCTCCTTCGTCGCGGGGCTCCTCGCCACGCTGGCGCTTGCCTTCGTTGCCCCCTGGGTGGTGCGTTTCGCCCTCTCGCTCGGCCCGGCCGACTATTTCGCGCTGATGGTCCTCGCCTTCGTCACGGTCTCGGCCGCGCTTGGCGATTCGGCGTTGCGGGGGCTCACCGCGCTCTTCATCGGCCTTGCGCTGGCGACGGTGGGAATCGACCTGCAGACCGGGCAGGCGCGGATGACCTTCGGGATTCCCGATCTTCTCGACGGGATCGAGGTGACGACCCTCGCGGTCGCGCTCTTCGCGGTGGGCGAGACGCTGAAGATGGCGGCCTCCCCCTCCGCCGGCGCCGAGAAGATCGAGGCGGTCAAGGGGTCGGTCTGGATGAGCCGCGAGGACTGGAAACGGTCGTGGAAGCCCTGGCTGCGCGGCACCCTCATCGGCTTTCCCATCGGCTCGATGCCCGCGGGCGGCGCCGATGTCGCGAGTTTCCTCTCCTACAGCGCCGAGCGCAGCTTCGCCAGACATCCCGAGGAGTTCGGCAACGGCGCGATCGAGGGGGTGGCCGGGCCGGAAGCCGCCAACAACGCCTCCGCCGCCGGCACGCTCGTGCCGCTGCTCACCCTCGGCCTGCCGACGACGGCTACGGCCGCGATCATCCTCGCCGCCTTCCAGCAGTTCGGGCTGCAGCCGGGACCGCTGCTCTTCGCCAACAATGCCGAGCTGGTCTGGAGCCTGATCGCAAGCCTGCTCGTCGCCAACCTGATGCTGATCGTGCTCAACCTGCCGATGATCGGCCTCTGGGTGCGGCTGCTCACCATCCCGCGGCACTGGCTCTATGCCGGGATCCTGAGTTTCGCCACGCTCGGCACCATCGGCGCCAATCCGAGCGTGTTTGAACTCGGCCTGCTGCTGGCCTTCGGGCTTCTCGGCTACGGGTTGCGGCGGTTCGACTATCCGATCGCGCCGGTGGTGGTCGGCCTCATCCTCGGCCCCCTCGCGGAGCAGCAGCTCCGCCGGGCGCTGGCGATCGCCCAGGGGGACCCGGTCATCCTCGTCTCCTCGCCGGTGGCGCTCGTACTCTACGGGATCGCCATCGTCGCCGTGCTCGTGCCCCTCATCCTGAGGCTCCGCGGCCGCGGCAAGGTCCTTGCGCAGCTCGCCTCCGACGAGGACTGACGCCCACGCCCCGGAGAGCACTTTGGGTTGCCGGCAGTTGCCATGCGGAGGCCCCGTTCCGGGGCCGAGTCTCTGGCCCGTTCCCGGCCGTCCCGGCCGGAAACGAGCGGTGAGGGCGGGCGGCCTCGGCGGATGCCCATGACTCGTTAACGAACAGGTAGGTTCTGCTCTGTCTTTGGGATCAATGGCTTGATTGGGTTTTCACGCGTGGGCGGATCTCGCCCACGCCTGCGGTCACGCGGGCCTCAGGTCCGGAGGCGTCGCCTCCTCCGCAAGTTCCGGCACCACCGCGTCGAGGGAAATCACCCGGCTCGCCTTCTCGCCGAGGCGGCGGAGCGAGACCGTACGGTCCTCCACTTCCTTCATGCCCACCGCGAGGATCACCGGCACCTTGGCCAGCGAATGCTCCCGGACCTTGTAGTTGATCTTCTCGTTCCGCAGATCGGCCTCGGCCCGGATGCCTTCCCGCTTCAGCGCCGCCAGCACCTCGTTCGCGTAATCGTTCGCATCCGAGACGATCGGCGCCACCACCACCTGCCGTGGTGCGAGCCAGAACGGCAGTTTCCCGGCGTAATGCTCGATCAGCAGGCCGATGAACCGCTCGAACGTGCCGAAGACCGCGCGATGGAGCATCACCGGCCGGTGCTTCGCCCCGTCCTCGCCGATATAGGTCGCATCGAGCCGCTCGGGCAGGACGTAGTCGAGCTGGAACGTCCCTGCCTGCCAGGTCCGGCCGATGGCGTCGGTGAGGTGGAACTCGAGCTTCGGCCCGTAGAAGGCGCCCTCGCCCTCGGCATAGTCGAATTCGAGCCCCGCCTGGGTCAGCGCCTCCGCGAGCGCCGTTTCCGCGCGGTCCCAGGTCGCGTCATCGCCGGCGCGGGTATCGGGTCGCGTCGCCAATTTGTAGGCGATGTCGGTGAGCCCCATATGTCCGTAGACCCGGGAGAAGAGCGCGAGGAACCGGCTCGTCTCGCTCGCGATCTGGTCCTCGCGGCAGAAGATATGGGCGTCGTCCTGGGTCATCTGCCGCACCCGCATCAGCCCGTGCAGCGCGCCATGCGCCTCGTTGCGGTGGCAGCAGCCGAACTCCGCCATCCTGAGCGGCAGGTCGCGGTAGGACTTGGTGCCCTGCTTGAAGATCTGGACATGGGCCGGGCAGTTCATCGGCTTTAGCGCCATGAGATCGGCCTTGCCCGACAGCACCGGATCCTCGTCCTCGTCCTCGACCGAAGGGATCTCGTCCGGCACCACGAACATGTTCTCGCGGAACTTGCCCCAATGCCCCGACTGCCGCCAGAGATCGGCATCGAGGAGCTGCGGCGTCTTCACCTCCTGGTAGCCGTCGGCGTCGAGCTGGCGGCGGATGTAGGCCTCGAGGATCCGCCAGATCGTGAACCCGTTCGGATGCCAGAAGACCGACCCCACCGCCTCCGGCTGGAAATGGAAGAGCCCCATCTCGCGGCCGAGCTTGCGGTGGTCGCGTTTCGCCGCTTCCTCGAGCCGGTGGAGATAGGCCTTGAGATCGTCCCTGGTGCGGAAGGCGACACCATAGATGCGCTGGAGCATCGGCCGGGATGAATCGCCCCGCCAGTAGGCCCCGGCGATCGACATCAGCTTGAAGGCATCGGCCGGCACCTGGCCGGTGTGCTGGAGATGCGGGCCGCGGCAGAGGTCCTGCCAGTGCCCGTGCCAGTACATCTTGATCGGCTCGCCCTCGGGGATCGCCTCGACGAGCTCGACCTTGAAATTCTCGCCATTCTCGCGGTAGTGCGCGATCGCCCGCTCGCGATCCCAGACCTCCCAGCGCACCGGGTCGCGGGCGGCGATGATCTGGCGCATCCGCTCCTCGATCTTCTCGAGATCGTCGGGCGTGAACGGCTCCGGCCGGTCGAAATCGTAGTACCAGCCATTCTCGATCACCGGGCCGATGGTGACCCTGGTATCGGGAAAGAGCTCCTGCACCGCACGGGCCATGATATGCGCGCAGTCGTGCCGGATGAGTTCGAGCGCCTCCGCCTCGTCCTTCTGGGTGACGATCGCCACCTCGGCATCTGCCTCGATCGGCTTCGAGAGATCGGAAAGCACGCCATCGATCCGCGCCGCCAGCGCCGATTTGGCCAGCGATTTCGAGATGTCGGCCGCAATCTCGAGCCCGGTCACGCCCGCCGGGTAGCGGCGCACCGCGCCGTCGGGGAGGGTGATGGCGACCTCCCGAGCCTGGGTTGCGGTGTCGGCCATCGATATCCTCCTTCTGGTTTCGGCGCCCACGGCACGCCCGGTTCGGGCGGACAGTTGGCCGGGCGGCTTGCCGCTGTCAAGGTGGGGCGCTAAGCCTGCTCCCATGGATCACGAGACGCTGGAACTGCCGGACGGCCGGCGCATCGCCTATCACCGGACGCCGGGGAAGGGGCCATGGGTGGTCTTCCTCGGCGGCTTCCGCTCGGACATGACCGGGACCAAGGCAACCTGGCTCGAGGACTGGGCAAGGCGGCGGGGGCAGGGTTTCCTCCGCTTCGATTACACCGGCCACGGCGCCTCCTCGGGGCGGTTCGCGGACGGCGCGATCGGCGACTGGGCCTCGGATGCGGAGGCCGCCATCACCCGGCTCACCGACGGGCCGCGCGTCGTTGTCGGCTCGTCGATGGGCGGCTGGATCGCGCTTCTCCTCGCGCGGCGGATGGGCGAGGGAATAGCCGGTCTCGTCGGCGTGGCGGCGGCTCCCGACTTCACCGAGGACCTGATGTGGGCGCGGTTCGACGAGGGCAAACGTCGCGACCTCGAGGAACAGGGATTCATGACCGAGCCCTCGGATTATTCGGACGAGCCGGATCTCGTTACCCGGCGCCTGATCGAGGACGGGCGCGAGCATCTCGTGTTGCGCACGCCTCTCGACCTGCCGATGCCGGTCCGGCTCCTCCACGGAACCGCGGATGCGGATGTGCCCGTGAGCGTGGCGCTCAGGCTTCTCGATCATGCGGATGCGCCGGACATGCGGCTCACGCTGGTGAAGGGGGCGGACCACCGGTTCTCGACGCCCGAATGCCTCGCGATGATCGGGGAGGCGGTGGAGGAGGTCAGCGGAGGACGAAATACGCCGTGAGCAGCGCGAGGCCGAGGGCAGCCCCCGCGACCGAGGCGAGGTTGACGCTGACGAGGCGCCGGAGTCGGGCGTTCGCCTCGGACGACGGAAGGCCCGCGCCGCGGATCCGGTAGCCCTCCCGGATGCAGTAGCCGAGGCCGACAAGGCCGCCCGCGACGAGAAGGGCACCGAGGATCGCCAGCAAGATCATGGAGTTGCGCCTTTGCTTCCCCTCCCCGTTACCGGAGCCGGATCAGGCTTGCAAGGGGTGGCGCGGCGCGGTTAGGAGAACGCCCCGAGGGGCCGGAGGAGAGACATGGAAGACGTCCTGGACGATATTGAAGGCGAACAGGCAAGCGCGTTTCGGGTCACGGCCGGGGAACTCCGGCAGTTCGTCGAGCGGTACGAGCGGCTCGAGGAGGAGAAGAAGGCGATCGCCGATCACCAGAAGGAGGTGATGGCGGAGGCCAAGGGCCGCGGCTACGACGTCAAGGTGCTGAAGAAGCTGATCGCGCTCAGGAAGAAGGACCCGCAGGACATCTCCGAGGAGGAGGCGATCCTTCAGGTCTACCGCGAGGCGCTCGGCATGTGATTGCCGCGCGAGCCGGGCCTTCGCGGCCCGGGCGCAATCGGAGGAGCCATCAGGTGGCGGAATCGATCGAGCAGCTCGAGGCGCAGATCCGGGCCTGCCGGATCTGCGCGGAGCGGTTCGCTGCCACCGCGACCCGCCACGCGCCGCAGCCGATCGTGCATCTCTCCGACCGCGCGCCGGTGCTGATCGCGAGCCAGGCGGCCGGGCTCAGGGCCCATGGAAGCGGGCTGCCGTTCGACGATGCTTCGGGCGACCGGCTGCGCTTCTGGCTCGGCGTGGACCGGGCCACCTTCTACGACCGCGATCTCTTCACCATCGCGCCGATGGCCTTCTGCTTTCCCGGCTACGATGCGAAGGGCCATGACCTGCCGCCGCCACCGATCTGCGCCGCGACGTGGCGGGCGCGTGTGCTCGCGGCGATGCCGCAGGTGCGGCTCTCGGTGCTGATCGGCGGCTACGCGCAGAAGTGGCACCTCGGGACGAGAAGCGTCAGCGACGCGGTGGCGCGCTGGCGGGAATTTGCGCCGGCGGCAATCCCGCTGCCGCATCCGTCCTGGCGGAATACCGGCTGGCTGAAACGGAACCCGTGGTTCGAGGCGGAACTCGTGCCGGTCCTGCGGAGGCGGGTAGCGGAAATGCTCGCCGGCCGGGCAGCGGCGTGAGCGGGACACCGATCGACGCGGCCCGTGCTGCGCTCGAGGCCGCGGGCGACGATGCCGGGCTCCGGATGGCCTTCTATGGTCAGGTGCTTGCGGCGGAACTCTACGTCCTGCTCGAGGCAGAGCCCGAGGGGGAGCGGCTCAGGCCGCTCGTGCTCGAGACGGAGGCCGGGCGGCTCGTGCTCGCCTTCGATCTGCCCGAACGGATGGCGGCGTTTCTGACTGCGCCGAAGGATTACATTGCCGTCGCCGGACGTTCGCTGGTCGCGATGCTGGCGGGGCAGGGGATCGGCATCGCGCTCAATCCGGAGGTCGCGCCGTCGGCAAGCGTGATCGGACCGGAAGCCGTCGACTGGCTCGCGGAAGCGGGGAGGCCGGTAACGGCCGAGCCGGCCCGGATCATCGCTTTCCGGGAGCCCGCAGACGTTCCCGCCGCCCTGGTCCGGATGCTCGAGTTCCGCCTCGGCGCCTATGCCGGGCGGGTGAGCGCCGCGTATCTTGCCCGCGCCGAATATGAGGGCGGTGGCGAGGGGCTGGTCCTTGCCGTCGCCGGCGTCCCCGGTTCGGGCGAAGCTGCGGTCGCTGCGGCGATCGACGAGGCGGTGCGCTTCAGCGGTGCCGATGGCGTGCGGCTCGACGTGATCTTCCCCGGCGAAGCGGCGCTCGCCCGTATCTCGCGCGTCGGCATTGCCTTCCGGCCCGAACCTCCGGAACAACCACGCCGGCAGCCGCAGGCGCCGGGGAGCGACCCGGCAAGGCCGCCACGGCTGCGGTAGCTCAGTATCCAAGGCTCCGGTCGACGAGATGGAGGAGCGGCTCACCCGCCTCGCCGCGGCGGATGTTCTCCGCGATCGTCTCCGACGCGGTTTCCGGCCGGGTCGCGGCGGCGATGTGCGGGGTGACGGTGACACGCGGATGCGTCCAGTAGGGATGGTCGGGGGGCAGGGGTTCCTCGCGGAAGACATCGAGCGTCGCATGTGCGACCTGCCCGGAATCGAGCGCGGCGAGAAGCGCGCCGTCATCGATCAGCGTGCCGCGACCCGGATTGATGATGCGTGCACCGCGCGGCAGAAGTGCAAGACGGGAGGCATCGAGAAGATTCTCCGTCGCCCGGGTCGCCGGCAGCAGCAGGACGAGTATCTCCGCCCGTGACAGCGTCCGGGCAAGGCCGTCCGCACCATGTTCCCTCTCGATCGCGGGATGCGGCGGTTTCGGGCTCCGACTCCAGCCGACCACACGGAATCCCAATCCTGCGAGCGCCTCGGCGCATGCCAGCCCGAGCGCACCCTGCCCGAGAACGGCGACACTGCGCTCGCGGGCGAGTGGCGGCGGGTCCGGAAGCCAGACACCCGTCTGGCTGGCGAGACTGGCGTCGATGTCGAGATGATAGCGCAGCACGTGGCCGGCGACATAGTCGCGCATGCCGAGGGTGAGGCCGTCATCGACCATCCGGGCAAGCGGCACGGTCAGCGTCGGGTTCGGCGCGATCCCCTCCACCCCCGCCCAGAGCGAAAGCACGGCCCGGAGACGGGTGAAGGGGGTGAAGTCCTCGAGCCCGCCCTCGGGATTGTAGACGATGTAGTCCATGGAGGCGGGATCGTCCGTCTCCGGCACGAGGTTGATCGTGATGCCACGCGCCCGGCAGGCGCGGTGGAGATGCGGCTCGTATCGTGGCCAGTCCTCGGCAGGGGCGGCGAACAGGACGTTTGGCATCGCGGACTCCCGGATTTGCGCAGGCCCGGCAAGGGCGGCGGGATCGCCGCGCTCACCGGCGGCGCGGGCGGTGGACATGGGCGCTCTGCATCAGGCCGAAGGCGCCGAGGAGGACGAGCATCGACGATCCGCCATAGGAGACGAACGGCAGCGGGGCGCCCACCACGGGAATGAGCCCGGTGACCATGGCGATGTTGACCGCGACGAACAGGAAGAAGGTGGTGCCGACCCCCCCGGTCAGCAGCGCGCCGAACCGGTCGCGGTTCGACATCGCCGAGAGCCAGCAGAAGATGACGACGAGGGCAAAGAGCCCGAGCAGGGTGAGCGAACCCGTGAAGCCGAACTCCTCGGCAAGCGTGGTGAAGACGAAGTCGGTGTGTTTCTCGGGAAGGAAGTTGAGCCGCGACTGCGTGCCCTGCATGAAGCCGCGCCCCGACCAGCCGCCCGAACCCATCGCGATCGTCGCTTGGGTGATGTGATAGCCGGCGCCGAGCGGGTCGGAGGAGGGGTCGAGGAAGGTATGGATGCGGCGGAACTGGTAATCCTCGAGAAGCTGCCAGGTCGTGCCCTCCGACTTCAGCACGATGGCGACGAGACCGATCCCGCCCGTGCCGGCCGCAAGGAAGTACCAGAGGCTGACCCCGGCCGCGAACATCACCGCGCCGCCGCCGGCGAGGAGCATGATCGAGGTGCCGAGGTCGGGCTGCTTGAGGACGAGGGCGGTGGGCGCGAGGATGAGGAGGAGCGCAAGGAGGACCCAGAACGGATGGGAGACCTTCTCGACCGGCAGCCGCGCATAGAAGGCGGCCAGCGCCCAGACCACCGCGATCTTCATCAGTTCCGATGGCTGGAGCGTGAGCGGCCCGACCTCGATCCAGCGCTGCGCGCCCATGCCGACCTCGCCGATGAACTCGACGAGGACGAGCAGGGCAAGCGAGGCGAGATACGCAACCGGGGCAAGCCTCTGCCAGAACCGGATCGGCACCATCGCCACCGCGAAGAGCACCGCCAGTCCGAAGCCGAAGCGGATCATCTGGCGCCCGGCCCAGGGTTCGAGGGAGCCGCCAGCCGCGGAATAGAGCGCAAGCCAGCCGATCCCGGCGAGCGCGACGAGCAGCAGGATGATCGGCCAGTGCAGGGCAAGGAGCTTGGTCATTCCCTGTGGAAGCCGGCCGGCAGGCGTGGCCGCGATGCTCATGGCCCTGCCTCCCCCGTGCATGTGCATCCGGGCCACCAGGCATTCCTGCCAGGCCTACAACGCCCGGCCGGCCACGGGCACGCAGCAGCCACGGCAGGTCGGGGGATGCCGTCGCCTTCTCCTGCGGATCGAGCCCGCATGCCGGGCCCCGGCACCCGCCGGAAGCGGAAAGGCAGGCAGCAGGCAGGAGCGGGCGGCAGGCCAGGCGTCAGGATCCGGGTCATGTACGGTCGGGAGTATCTTCGGGTTGCCCGGCTTCGGGCGCGGGATTGCGGCGGCGCTCGATCTCCTCGCGCTGCTCCGGCGGCCAGGCCTCGAGCGGCGGTTCGGGACCGTAGAGGGCGCGGATCATGATGTCGCGCGCGATCGGCGCCGCGGCGGCCGAGCCACCGCCCCCATGCTCGACCACCGTCGCGATGGCGAAACGCGGCCGGTCATAGGGAGCATAGGCCACGAAGAGCGCATGGTTGCGAAGCGCCCAGGGCAGCTGGTCGGTGGAGCGGATGCCGGCGGCGCGTTCGGCGGCGGTGATGCGGCGGACCTGGCTCGTGCCGGTCTTGCCGGCGAGGAGATTGGCAGGATCGGCGATTCGCGATCGGCTGGCAGTGCCGCCATCGTTCGAGACCGCATACATGCCGTCCCGGACGCGGTGGAGCCAGTCGGGGTTCAGGCCGAGATCCTCCGCGGGCGCGAGCGGCACATCAGCGCCGCCGATCGCCCGGACGAGGCGCGGCTTCACGGCGCGGCCGGTGGCGATGCGGGCCGTCATCACTGCGAGCTGGAGCGGGGAGGCAAGCGAGAATCCCTGACCGATGCCGTAATTGTAGCTGTCTCCGGTGGTCCAGCTCTCGTTGCGGGCGGCGCGTTTCCACGCGCGGTCGGGCATGAGCCCCTCGGCAATCGCCGACATCGGCAGGTCGTGGCGGACGCCGAGCCCGAGCCTGCGCGCCATGGCGGCGATGCCGTCAGGTCCGACGCGTCGCGCCATCTCGTAATAGTAGATGTCGCAGGACTGGGCGATGGAGCGGCGCAGGTCGACCCGGCCATGGCCGCCGCGCCGCCAGCAGTGGAAGCGGTGGCTGCCGAGATTGGTATGTCCGCCGCAGCTCACCGTGTCGCCGGGACGGACGAGGCCGGCCTCGAGTGCGGCAAGCGCCACCACCATCTTGAAGGTCGATCCGGGCGGATAGGTGCCCGAGACCGTCTTGTTGGATAGCGGGCGGTACTCGTCGTTGAGGAGCCTGTTCCACTCGCCCGACCGGATGCCGAAGACGAAGCTGTTCGGGTCGAACCCCGGGGAGGACGCGCATGCGACGAGGTCGCCGGTGCGCACGTCCATGACCACGCTCGCGGCGCTCTCGCCTTCCATCCGCTCCATCGCGTAGGCCTGCACGCCCTGATCGATGGTGAGCGTGACGTCCTCGCCCGGCGTGCCCTCGACCCGGCCGAGTTCGCGCATGACCCGGCCGGCGGCCGAGATCTCGAGGCGGAGCTGGCCCGCCTCGCCCCGGAGGCGTTCCTCGAGCCGCTGCTCCACGCCGTTCTTGCCGATCTGGAAACGCGGGATGCGAAGGAGCGGATCGGGCCGCTCCAGCCCCTCGAGGTCGCGCTCGCTCACCGGGCCGACGTAGCCGACGACATGGGCGGTGTTGAAGCCGTCCGGATAGTGGCGCGACAGGCCCACCTCGGTGAGGATGCCGGGCAGGACCGGGGCATTCGCGGCGACGCGGGCGATCGCGTCCCATTCCAGGAACTCGACTACCGTGACGGGCACGAAGGCGGCGGAGGTCTCCATCGCCCTCAGCGCCCGTGTCCGCGCCTCGAGGGGCAGGTCGATGATGGTCGCGAGGCGGTCGAGCACCGCCTCGGGCTCGCGCGCCTGTTCACGGATCATCACGACCCGGTAGTTCTGGCGGTTCTCGGCGAGGACAATCCCGTTGCGGTCGGTGATCAGGCCGCGCGCCGGCGGAATCAGGCGGATGGAGATGCGGTTCTCCTCCGCGAGCATGCGGTAATGCTCGTTCTGCACGACCTGCAGCGCATGGATGCGCCAGGCGAGCGCGCCGACGACTCCCGCCTGCAGCCCGAGCAGCATGAGACCGCGGCGGGTGAAGCGGCCGGTGCCGGAAGCGGGTTTCATCGCGGCACCCCCGGCCGGGGGGTGTCGAGGGCGAAGCGGAGCGCCGCGGCCACCAGCGGATAGGCGAGCGCCGTCGCGAGCCAATAGCGGGCAAGGACGGCGCTCCCCGGGAGTGGTGCGAGGGTCAGCGCGAGGAGCGCCGCGATGCCGGCGAGGATGGCCGCGAAGAGGAGGGCGGCGCGCAGCCATTCGGCGAGGAACGATCCGGGAGAGCGGCGGCGCAGATGCTCGGTCGCGAGGACGAGGCCGAGCGCGCCCGGACCCGGTGCCCGGCCCAGGATGAAGTCGGCGAGAAGGCCGAGCACGAGGACGAGGGAGAGCGGCACGGCTTCCGGCCGGCGCAGGACGCAGGCTGCCAGCAGGCAGAACAGCAGGTCCGGGTTCGCGATCCCCTCTCCCGCCTGCCCCACCGGCACGAGCGGCAGGTGGATGGCGATGGTCCCGAGCGACGCGACAAGCACGCGCTGGAGAAGAAGCGCTGTCACTGCCCGGGCTCCGCGGCGGCATCCGGCTGCGGGATCAGCGCGCCGATGAGATCGCCCGGACCGCTGACCGTTTCGGACGGGCCGGGACGGATCACCCGCACGAAATGCAGACGGCGGAAATCGGCGGCCGGATGCACGCGCAGCCGACCGTCGGGTGCGGCGACGACCTGGCCCACGAGGAGGTCGGGCGGAAACAGCCCGCCCGCGCCCGAACTCACCACCCGGTCACCCGGCCGCACCGCGTCGGTGCCGTCGAGGAAGTCGAGGACCGGGAGAGGTCCGTTGTCGCCCGCGAGGATGGCGCGCTGGCCCGAGGGCTTCACCGTGACGGGAAGACGGCTCGAACTGTCGGTGAGGAAGAGGATGCGCGAGGCCCGCTCGCCCGTCCCCGCGATCCGCCCGACAATGCCGAGCCCGTCCATCGCCACCGCGCCGTCGCGGATGCCGTCGGCCCTGCCGATGTTGACGAGGGCGGCGCGGCGGAAGGGGCCGCCGGCATCCGCCATCACCTCGCCGGTAACGAAGGTGAGGCGCGGGTTGAGGCGGACGTTGTTGAGGGCAAGGAGCTGGGCGTTCTTCTGCTCGAGCTGGAGCGCGGCCTCGCGCCAGCCGCGCATCGCCTGGAGCTCGCGGCGCAGTTCCTCGTTCTGCTGGTAGACCTGCGTGTAGGACTGGAACTCGCCGACCATGCGGGCCACGGCCGCGACCGGCCTCACCGTCCATTCGAAGGAGGGCACGAACCGGTCGATGAGGTCCATCCGCAGCTGTTCGACCCGGGTGTTGTCGATCCGCCAGAGGAAGAACAGGCCGAGGAGCAGGACGACGATCACGCCGACAACGAGGCGGCGGGTGTCGCGGGTGAGTTCGGCAATGGGGTCGGGACGCTCTGCCACGGGGCGCCTCTGTTCGGGATCGGCCGGTAGTCCCGCCCGGCTCCGCTAATGGCCGTAATCTATCACGTGGGCGAGCTGGTTTTCAAATTCCAGGGACTTGCCGGTGCCGAGAGCGACGCAGTGGAGGGGATTCTCCGCCACGGTGATCGCGAGCCCCGTATGCTCCCGGAGCGCAAGGTCGAGGTCGCCAAGGAGTGCCCCGCCCCCCGTCAGCATCACGCCGCGATCGACGATATCGGCGGCGAGATCGGGGGGCGTCTGCTCGAGCGCGGTGATCACCGCCTCGACGATGATCTGCACGGCTTCGGCCAGCGCCTCGGCGATCTGGCCCTGGCTGAGCTCGATCTCCTTCGGCACGCCGCTGAGGAGGTCGCGGCCGCGCACCTCGATCGTCGCGCCGCGGCCGTCCGCCGGCATGAGCGCCGTGCCGATCGCGAGCTTGACGCGTTCGGCGGTGGCCTCGCCGATCAGCATGTTGTGATGACGCCGCAGGTAGGCGATGATCGCCTCGTCCATCCGGTCGCCGCCGACCCGTTCGGACCGCGCATAGACGACATCGCCGAGCGAGAGGATCGCGACCTCGGTCGTGCCGCCGCCGATATCGACGACCATGTTGCCGGAGGGCTCGGCGATCGGCATGCCCGCCCCGATGGCGGCCGCGATCGGCTCGGGGATGAGGCCGCACTTGCGCCCGCCCGCGGCGATCACCGCCTCGCGGATGGCGCGGCGCTCGACGGCGGTGGCGCCATGCGGCACGCAGACGAGCACCTTGGGTTTGGAAAGCCCGGTGCGGCGTCCGGCCTTGCGGATGAGATGCTTGATCATCTCCTCCGCCACCTCGAAATCGGCGATCACCCCCTCGCGCAACGGCCGGATCGCCTGGATCGAGCCCGGCGTGCGGCCGAGCATCAGTTTCGCCTCCTCGCCCACCGCGAGGACACGCTTCTTGCCGTCCTTCATCGCATAGGCGACCACCGAGGGCTCCGCGAGCACGACGCCCCGGCCCTTCATGTAGATAAGCGTGTTGGCAGTGCCGAGGTCGATGGCCATGTCGGAGGAGAACAGGCCGGAAAGTGCGCCGAACATACGTAAAGAAGCCCCTTCAAGGTCCGGCAAGGCCGGTCAAGCCGCGCTGTGCCGCTGGCTCCGCCTATATCGGCACGGTTAGCGGATGGTAAATACGACCGGCATGCAGTTAATGGTCAGCACCCGGCGAATGCATGCAACTTATGGATGATCGGCGCCGCCGAAGCGAACTCCGGCGGCGACTGTTGCAGCGGTGACACGGCTCCGCGCATGGATCGCGGCGCGCTCCTGAAAAGCCCGCTGCGGTTGCACTCTTCGCCGACGAGGGCGCGATGGCGATTTCAGACCGCCGCCGTATCGGGCGCGGTCTTCAGGCGCCGGACCAGCAGCTTGTTCAGCGCGTTCACATAGGCCCGGGTCGAGGCGACGACCGTATCGGTGTCGGAGGACTGGCCGGTGACGATCTTGCCGTTCTCCTCGAGTCGCACCGAGACCGTGGCCTGGGCGTCCGTCCCCTCGGTGACGGCATGGACCTGGTAGAGCTGGAGCCGCGCCGAATGGGATACGAGGGCCTTCACCGCGTTGAAGGCGGCATCGACCGGGCCGTCGCCGGTGGCATGCACGCTCTGCTCGTTCCCGTCGATCGCGAGGGTGAGATCGGCCGTCTGCGGTCCCTCGGTGCCGCAGACGACGCGCAGATGCCGCACCTGGATGCGGTCATGGGCGGCCTCGGTGCCGGCATCCTGGACGAGGGCGATCAGGTCCTCGTCGTAGATCTCCTTCTTGCGGTCGGCGAGTTCCTTGAACCGCACGAAGACGTCCGAAAGCTGGTTGTCGCCGATCTGGTAGCCGAGCTCGCGCAGCTTGGAGCGCAGTGCCGCGCGCCCCGAATGCTTGCCCATGACGAGCGAGGTGGCGTTGAGGCCGACATCCTCGGGCCGCATGATCTCGAAGGTGCCGGCGTGTTTCAGCATCCCGTCCTGGTGGATGCCGCTCTCGTGGGCGAAGGCGTTCTTGCCGACGATCGCCTTGTTGTACTGGACCGGGAAGCCCGAAACCGTCGAGACGAGGCGCGAGGCCTGCATGATCTTCGTCGTGTCGATCCCGGTCTCGAACGGCATGATGTCGTTCCTCACCCGCATCGCCATCACGACTTCCTCGAGCGCGGTGTTGCCTGCGCGTTCGCCGAGGCCGTTGATCGTGCATTCGATCTGCCGGGCGCCGGCCTCGACCGCGGCAAGCGCGTTCGCCGTCGCCATGCCGAGGTCGTTGTGGCAATGGGTGGAGATCGTCACCTCGTCCATGCCAGGCACGCGTTCGAGCAGCATGCGGATGATCGCCGCCGATTCGCCCGGCGCCGTGTAGCCCACGGTATCGGGGATGTTGATCGTGGTGGCGCCTGCCTTGATCGCGATCTCGCAGACCCGGGCGAGGTAGTCGTGTTCGGTCCGTGTCGCGTCCATCGGCGACCATTGCACGTCGTCGCAGAGGTTGCGGGCGTGGGTCACGGTCGCATGGATGCGCTCGGCCATCGCCTCCTTGTCGAGGCGGACCTGGTATTCGCGATGGAGGGGCGACGTGCCGATGAAGGTGTGGATGCGCGGCCGTTTCGCGTGTTTCACCGCCTCCCATGCCCGGTCGATATCGGCGAAATTCGCGCGGGCGAGGCCGCAGATCACCGCGTTCCGGGCAGCCTTCGCGATCTTCGACACCGCCTCGAAATCGCCCTCGGACGCGATGGGGAAGCCCGCCTCGATGATGTCGACGCCCATCTCGTCAAGGAGTTCGGCGATCTGGAGCTTCTCCTCGAGCGTCATCGTGGCGCCGGGGGACTGCTCGCCGTCGCGGAGCGTGGTGTCGAAGATGAGAACGCGGTTCTGGGACGCTGTAGCGGTCATGTGGATCGATCCTCCTGGGCATTCTGGTCCGGCGCGGGAAGCCACATCCCTCTGAACGGCCGCGCCGGGACGCGTCGCCGCTCAGAGGCCGCTAAGCAGCAGAAGGCCGCCGGACGAATGTCCGGTGCCCATCATCGCGCGCAGATCGTGCCCGTTGACCATGGCGCGGAAATATATGCAGCCGGGCGGCAAGTCAAAGGCGGAAAATCGCGATCGGCGCCGTTGTTGCCGCCGTCGGTGATGTGGCCCGGGCATGCCGTCGGGAACGGGAGGCGAACCCTGAACGGCTGCCCGGGCCGTCTGGATGATGGCGGGTCCGGTCGCGCACACGCCACCTGCACGAAGCGGCGCGACCTCCAGGGCCGCCCTCCAGCAGTCTCAGCATGGCACCGGCGCGGGCGGCCGACGTTGATCCAGCGCAACGAGATCGGATGAAATCCGCGCCGCGAGCCGGGCATTGCTGCGCAGGAGCGCGATATTGGCGCGAAGGCTTGCGCCGCCCGTCGCCGCGACGATCCGCGAGAGGAGGAAGGGCGTCACCGCCTTGGCGGTGATTCCCTCGACGGCGGCCTCGGCAAGGGCGCTCTCGATATGCGGATCGAGAATGGCGAGCGGGATTTCCTCCTCCGCCGGAATCGGGTTTGCAACGAGCTGTCCACCCGGAAGGCCCATTTCGCGGCGGAGCCGGTGGACGCGAGCGACCGCGCGACTTTCGTCGAGGCGGAGCGGTGCCCGCAGCCCCGAATCCCGCGCCCAGAAGGCGGGGAAGGCATCCTGGCCGAAGGCGATCACCGGCACGCCGAGCGTCTCCAGCACCTCCAGCGTCTTCGGCAGGTCGAGGATCGCCTTCGCCCCCGAGGCGACCACCGTCACCGGGGTCTGTGCCAGCTCGCGCAGATCGGCCGAGATGTCGAACGAGGTCTCGGCCCCGCGATGGACGCCGCCGATGCCGCCGGTGGCGAAGACCTCGATCCCGGCGAGCCGGGCGCAGATCATCGTTGCCGCCACCGTGGTCGATCCCGGCCAGCCCATCGCCACCGCCACGGCCAGATCGGCGCGAGAAAGCTTGCGGATGTCCGGCAGGGCGGCGAACCGGGCGAGTTCCTCCTCCTCGAGGCCGATGCGTATCGCGCCGTCGAGAACGGCGACCGTGGCCGGCACCGCCCCCTCGGCGCGGATCTCGGCTTCCACCGCGCGGGCGGTGTCGAGGTTTTCCGGCGCCGGCAGCCCGTGGGTGACGACCGTGGTCTCGAGGGCTACGATCGGCCGGCGCGCTGCGCGCGCGGCGGCGACCTCCGGCGAAAGGACGAGCGGAATCTTGTCCGGCGACATCATCGAGGCGGCTCCCGATTCTCGTTGAGGCGACCCTCTTCGAAGGTGGCAAGGGCGCGTGCAAGTGCAGCGTCCGGGGCATGTCCCGCAAGATCGGCGGCGATGAGGGCCGCCGCGAAGGCGGCATCGGCGCCGGGCGGCACGCCCGCAGCGCCGGGTGGTGGCGGGACGGTGACCGTTCCCTCCGGCCCGGTGCGGCTCGCGGGCAGGCGGCCATCGGTGACGACCGCCTCGTGGGCGCCCGCGGCGCAGAGGGCGGCGGCGGCAATCCGGCTGTCGCGGAAGGGACGGCCGAGCATGGCCTCGGCCCCCGCCCGGTTCAGGATCAGGCTTGCCCGGCCGCGCGCGAGGGCGGGCCGCAGACGCGCCGCCCGCGCCGGTCGCGCCGGGACGAGGATCAGCCGCGAGACAGGCAGGGTGAGGAGCCGGGTCGAGGCTGCCGGGTCGAGACTGTCGTCGGCGACGACCAGCGGCGGACAGGGTCCACGAGCGAGCGGCTCGAGGAGGCGCACACCCGCCGTGCCGGTATCGAGGCTGTCGGCCACCGCGGAAAAGAGGCTGCCGTCCGGTCCCTCTATGGCGACATGGCAGCCGGTCGGAGCGTCAAGGCGGAGCGAACGGCCGGTCATGACGCCCGCGCGTGCGGCGATCTCGAGGAGGATGTCGCCCTCGGTGTCGCGGCCGAGGGCGGTGATGAGTTCGACCCGGACGCCTGCCCGCGCAAGCCCGAGCGCCAGGTCGAGCGCGAGCCCGCCCGCGCATCGCGCGACGCGACCGGGAAGCTCGTCGCCGGCCGCGGGCGGACGCGTGGCGCGGCCGACGATGTCCCAGTGCGCGGCACCGATACAGGCGACCTCCGCAGGCATCGGATCTCCGGTTCGAACGCGCCCGGCTGGCGCATCAGTTACCGCATCTGTCCGCGCCGGCGCCGCGGCTTCAAGCCGCAGGGCGCAGGCGCTGTGCGAGAAGCGGCGAGTGTGGTATGCTCGCCTCGGCATCGGGAGAGGCAGCATGGCGGTGCGCCTCAGGCCCGCGACGCGGTCCGACGCGCCGGATCTCGCGCGGCTGGTCGACATGGCGGGCGAGGGCCTGCCGAGCTACATCTGGGCCGGCATGGCCGAGCCCGGCGAGGATGTCTGGGTGGTCGGCCGGCGCCGGGCGGAGCGCGACGAGGGCGGCTTCTCCTGGCGGAACGCGACCATGGCGGAGATCGAGGTGCCGGGGACGGGGAGACGCGTCGCGGGCGCACTCGTCGGCTATCCGCTTGCCGAGGTGCCTCCGCCCGAGGACCTGCCACCGATGTTCCAGCCGATGCAGCAGCTCGAGAGCCTCGCGATCGGTACCTGGTATGTCAACGTGCTTGCCGCCTATCCCGAATGGCGGCGGCAGGGGGTGGGCGCCGCCCTGATGGCCGAGGCAGAGCGGCTGGCGGCGGGGTTCGACGGCACGAGCCTCATCGTCGCGGATGCCAACCTGACGGCGCGGCGCTTCTACGAGGCGCTCGGCTACCGGGAGAAGGCGCGGCGGCCGATGGTCAAGGAGGGATGGAGAAGCGACAGCAGCGAGTGGGTGCTGATGCTCAAACCCTTGCCAAACCCGCCCGCTTCGGCTAACGGCACGCGCATCTGAAGCCACAGGCGGGGTTCGCGGGCGCGCGGGGGAGACATCCCCGTTCCGTCCACCGGTTGGGCCGACCGGCCCTCTCCCCGCCGAGGATCGAAACCGGAAAAGGAACTCCCGGCATGGCATTGCCCGAATTCAACCTGCGCCAGCTCCTCGAGGCCGGCGTCCACTTCGGCCACCAGACGCATCGCTGGAACCCGCGCATGGCGCCCTACATCTACGGCGAGCGCAACGGCATCCACATCATCGACCTGACCCAGACGGTGCCGCTCCTCGACCAGGCGCTGCAGGTCGTGCGCGATACGGTGGCGAAGGGCGGCCGCATCCTCTTCGTCGGCACCAAGCGCCAGGCCCAGAAGACCGTCGCCGAGGCGGCGGTGAAATCCGCGCAGTACTACATCAACCACCGCTGGCTCGGCGGCACGCTGACCAACTGGAAGACGGTCTCGAACTCGATCTCGCGGCTGAAGGCGATCGACGAACGCCTCGCCGGCGGCGCCGAGGGGCTGACCAAGAAGGAACGCCTCGGCCTCGAGCGCGAGCAGGCCAAGCTGCAGGCGTCGCTTGGCGGCATCCGCGACATGGGCGGCGTCCCCGACCTCATCTTCGTGATCGACACCAACAAGGAAGCGCTCGCGGTCCAGGAGGCGCGGAAGCTCGGCATCCCGGTCGTCGCCATCCTCGACACCAACTCGTCCCCCGACGGGATCGAGTACCCGATCCCCGGCAACGACGACGCCAGCCGGGCGATCGCCCTCTACTGCGACCTGATCGCGCGGGCGGCGATCGAGGGCATGGCGGCCCAGCTCGGCTCGGCCGGAATCGACATCGGCTCGCTCGAGGAGGCGCCGGTGGAGGAACTTGCCGAGGAGGGCGAGGCTGCTGCCGACACGCCGGCGGAGGACACGCAGGCAGCGAACGCGGCAGACGCCTGAGCGACGCGACAACCGCCGCGGCCCGGGGAAGCCTTCCCCGGGACCGCGATTCGTTACATGAATGATGGAGAGAGCGTGATGGCGATCACCGCGCAAATGGTGAAGGAACTCCGCGAAGTCTCGGGCGCGGGCATGATGGATGCCAAGAAGGCGCTGACCGAGACCGGCGGCGACATGCAGGCGGCCATGGACTGGCTGCGCACCAAGGGGCTGGCCAAGGCAGCGAAGAAGTCGGGCCGCACCGCGGCCGAGGGACTGGTCGCCGTCGCGGTCGACGGGGGCACCGCCGTCGCCGTCGAGGTGAATTCGGAGACGGATTTCGTCGCCCGCAACGCCGATTTCCAGGCGATGGTCGGCGGCATTGCCCGGGCCGCGCTGACGGTGGACAACGTCGAGGCGCTGAAGAAGGCGCCGCTCGAGGGCAAGACCGTCGAGGAGGTCGTGACCGAGAAGGTGGCGACCATCGGCGAGAACATGATGCTGCGGCGGATGGCCCGGGTCGAGGGCGAGAGCGTCGCCACCTATGTCCATAACGCCGTGGTCGAGAACATGGGCAAGATCGGCGTCATCGTCGCGCTGAAGGGCGCCGACAACGGCATCGGCCGGCAGATCGCCATGCATGTCGCCGCGACCTCGCCGGCGTCGCTCTCGGAGGCCGATCTCGATCCGGCCGTGATCGAGCGCGAGAAGGCCGTGCTCAGCGAACAGGCCCGCGCCAGCGGCAAGCCGGAGCAGGTCATCGAGAAGATGATCCAGGGGCGGATGGCGAAGTTCTTCGAGGAGGTGACCCTCCTCAACCAGAAATTCGTGATCAACCCGGACACGACCGTCGGCCAGGCGGCGAAGGAGGCAGGCGTCGAGGTCGTCGCCTTCGCCCGGCTCGCTGTCGGCGAGGGGATCGAGCGCGAAGAAGAGGATTTCGCCGCCGAGGTCGCGAAGACCGCCGGCCGCTGACCGATCGCGCGATCGCGCCACAGGACGCAGGGCACCGCACCGGTTTCCGGTGCGGCGCCCTTCTCTTGCGCGGGCCTTCCGCCACCCGGGCTCTCGCGAGGGGGCATCATGCGGGTCATGCGGTGGCCCCGTTCCGGGGCCGAGTCCCTGGCTCGCTCCCGGCCGTCGGGCCGGAAGCGAGCGGCCGCCAGGTGCTGCGCCCATGGCAGCAGCGGGGTCGTCCGGGCCGGGCGGTTTGGCCTCCGGCCCGCCGCCGCGCTTCTCCCTGCCTCCCGGCCGGAGTGGACAGGACCGGATGGTCGCGTCATCGCGAGCAGCAGGCGTCAAGCCGTTAATATCCGGGTAGGATCTGGTTTCCTTGCGATTTCAATGGCTTGATTGGGTTTTCATGCGTGGGCGCCTCCTGCCCACGGTCGAGGCCCGGGACTTCCCGGCGTCGTGACCGGGAGGCTGAACGGGGCCGGGCTTGCCCGGACGCTCGCGGCACGCCATCTTGCAGCCATGGATTCCAGCCGGTTCAATGCAGAGGCGATCGGGCGGGCGCTCGGCGCGGGGCCGCCCGCCGCCTCCTCGGATTACGACCTCAACCCCGAGGTCGCCTGCCGGCTCGATCCCGGGCGGAAGCTCGCCCCGGCCGCGGTGCTCGTTCCGCTCGTCGAGCGCGGCAGCCGCGTCAATGTCATCCTCACCCGGCGGGCGAGCGGGCTGCGTCGGCATGGCGGCCAGGTCGCCTTTCCGGGCGGCCGCGTCGATGCCGGCGATGCCAGTCTCGCGGCGGCGGCGCTGCGCGAGGCCCGGGAGGAGATCGGCCTTCCCCCGGAGAAGGTCGAGCTGATCGGCCGGCTCGACCCGCACGAGACGGTGACGAATTTCTCGGTCACGCCCTTCGTCGGCCGGGTGACGGGCCTGTTCCGGCCGCATCCCGATCCGGCCGAGGTCGCCGAGGTCTTCGAGGTGCCGCTCGACTTCCTGCTCGATCCCGCCAATCTCCACGTCCATCGGCGGCGCTGGCAGGGTGGCTGGCGGCGCTATTACGCCATTCCCTACGGCCCGCATTACATCTGGGGCGCGACCGCCCGGATGCTGAAGGCGCTGGCCGACCGGCTGGCCTGAGCCCTTGGCCCGGATCGACGCTCCATGGCTTGCGGATCCGCATACCCGCGCCGTCACGACGATGCTGGAGGAGGGCGGGCACCGCGCCTATTTCGTCGGCGGCTGCGTGCGGAACGCCTTGATCGGCGCGGAGGTCAGCGATGTCGACATCGCGACCGATGCCCGGCCGGAGCGCGTTGCCGCGCTTGCCTTTCGCGCCGGGCTGAAGGCGATACCGACGGGCATCGCGCACGGGACGGTCACGGTGGTGAGCGGCGGCCATGCATTCGAGGTGACGACCTTCCGCCGCGATGTCGCGACCGATGGCCGACGCGCGGTCGTCGTCTTTTCGGATGACGTTGCCGAGGACGCGGCGCGGCGCGATTTCACGATGAATGCGCTCTATGCGGCAGCGGACGGCACGGTGATCGATCCCACCGGCGAGGGCCTCGCCGATCTCGCGGCGCGGCGCGTGCGTTTCGTGGGCGAGCCTGCGCGCCGGATCGCCGAGGACCATCTCCGGGTCCTGCGCTTCTTCCGGTTCCATGCCTGGTATGGCGATCCCGTGCGCGGTCTCGACCCCGCCGCCTACGCTGCCTGTGCCGCGGCGCGCGACAGGCTCGGGCGCCTCTCGCGCGAGCGGGTGGGCGCGGAGATGTCGAAGCTGCTTGCCGCGCCCGCCCCCGCGCCGGCGGTGGTGGCAATGGCGGAGGCGGGCGTGCTCGAACGGGTACTGCCTGGCGCCGATCCGCGGCTCCTGCCGGAACTGATGATCGTGGAGAAGGCGGCAGGCGTCGCCCCCCGCTGGCTGCGCCGGCTGGCGGCGCTCGGCGGGGAGGGCAAGGCCTGGATCGATACCCTGCGCCTGTCCCGGGCCGAGGGAAAGGCGCTCGCGGCGATCCGCGAGGCGCGGAGCGCGGACGCGACCCCTGCCGCCCTCGGCTACCGGCACGGGGTCGAGGCGGCACGCGACGCGCTTCTGCTGCGCGCCGCCGCTGGCGAGCTGTTGCCGGAGGGCTGGGAGGCCGCGATTGCCCGTGGTGCCGAGGCACGGTTTCCGGTCCGGGCGGCGGACCTGCCGCATCTTTCCGGACCGGCGCTCGGCGCGGGCCTGCGCCGGCTGGAGACGATCTGGCTTGCCTCGGACCTCAGCCTTGACCGCGAGGCGCTGCTTGCGCGGCTCGGTGACCGGTGACGCCGCTTCCGGCCGTCACGCCGAATGGGCGGCGTCGGCAAGCTCCTTCACGTAGGCGAGGATCTCCGCCACGCTCTCGCCGCGTCCGATACGCTCGACGATGGCCGAGCCGACGACGGCACCATCGGCCGCCCCGGCGATCGCCCGCGCAGCTTCGGGACTGCGGATGCCGAAACCGACGCAGATGGGAAGATCGGTCTGTCGCTTGATCCGCGCGACCTCAGGCGCGACCTGGGCCGCATCGGCTGCGGCGGCGCCGGTGATGCCGGTGATCGAGACGTAGTAGACGAAGCCCGAAGTGTTCCTGAGCACTGCCGGCAGGCGGCGATCATCGGTCGTGGGCGTGGCGAGACGGATGAAGTTCAGCCC
>JAJUJF010000030.1 GCA_029265455.1 Paracoccaceae bacterium
GCCGCTGCCCCCGACCGGGCGGCGCGCGCCCGCCCGGGCCCTGCCCGCGAAGCCTGCCCCCGCTGCCCGCCGGTCCCTCCCGCGCGGCCGGCCGGACGGAGCCCGCACTAGATGCGCGTCCTCTCGGTCGTCTCCGAGCTCCATCCCCTGATCAAGACCGGCGGCCTTGCCGATGTCGCCGGCGGCCTCCCGCCCGCGCTCGCGCGCCAGGGGATCGAGGTGCATTCGCTCCTGCCGGCCTACCCGCCGGTCGTCGCCCGCATCGGCGCGGGCGAGGCGGTCCATCGCTGGCCGGAATTCTACGGCGGCCCCGCCGCGCTGCGCCGCCTCGCGGCGGAGGGCCACCAGCTCTTCCTCCTCGACGCGCCGCATCTCTTCGACCGTCCCGGCCGCCCCTATTCAGATGAAGCCGGCCACGACTTCCCGGACAACTGGCGCCGTTTCGCCGCCCTGTCCCGCGCCGGGGCCGACATCGCGCGCGGGCTCGTAACCGATTTCCGCCCCGACCTCGTCCATGCACACGACTGGCAGGCGGCGCTGACCCCGGCCTTCATCCATTACGACAACACGCCCGTCCCCACCGTCCTCACCATCCACAACCTCGCCTTCCAGGGCCAGTTCGACGCCGCGATCTTCCCGAGCCTCGGCCTGCCGGAAGCCGCCTTCTCGATCCACGGCGTCGAGTATTACGGCGGCGTCGGCTTCCTGAAGGCGGGGCTGAAACTCGCCACCGCGATCACCACCGTGAGCCCCACCTACGCCGACGAGATCCGCACGCCCGAAGGCGGCATGGGCCTCGAAGGGCTGCTCTCCGACCGGGTGGACGTGCTCCACGGCATCGTCAACGGCATCGACACCGAGGCGTGGAACCCCGCGACCGATCCCTATCTCGCGGCGCGTTTCTCGGTGGATGACCTCGCTCCCCGCGCGGTGAACCGCCGCGCGGTCGAGGAGCGGTTCGGCCTCGTCCCGGATGCGGGGCCGATCTTCACCGTGCTGAGCCGGCTCACCTGGCAGAAGGGCATGGATGTCCTCGTCGCCACGGTCGATCATCTCGTCAGCCTCGGCGGCCGGCTCGCGGTGCTCGGCAGCGGCGATCCGCTCTTCGAACACGAGCTGCGCCTCGCCGCCGCCGCGCATCCCGGTCGCGTCGGCACCATCATCGGCTATGACGAGGAGATCGCCCATCTCCTCCAGGGCGGCGCGGACGCGATCCTGATCCCGTCGCGGTTCGAACCCTGCGGCCTCACCCAGCTCTACGGGCTGCGCTACGGCACCGTGCCGGTCGTCGCCCGCACCGGTGGTCTTGCCGATACCGTGATCGATGCCAATGTCGCGGCGATGACCGCCGGCGTCGCCACCGGGCTCATGTTCGCGCCGGTCGATGTCTCGCATCTGCGCAAGGTGATCCGCCGGGCGGTCAATCTCTACCACCAGCCCGGATGCTGGACCTCGATCCGCCGGCAGGGCATGAAGGCCGATGTCTCCTGGGACCGCAGCGCGGCCGAATATGCCGCCCTCTTTCGAGAACTTGTGAGTGCACGATGATCAGGACGGTAGCGACCACAGCCTACGACGACCAGAAACCCGGCACCTCCGGCCTGCGCAAGAAGGTCCCGCATTTCCAGCAGGAGAACTACGTCGAGAATTTCGTCCAGTCGATCTTCGACTCGCTCGAGGGATTCGAGGGCGCGACCCTCGTCCTTGGCGGCGACGGCCGCTACTTCAACCGCGAGGTCGTGCAGATCGTGCTGCGCATGGCGGCCGCCAACGGTTTCGGCCGGGTCCTCGTCGGAAGGGGCGGCCTTCTCTCGACCCCGGCGGCGAGCAACCTCATCCGCAGCCGCGGCGCCTTCGGCGGCATCATCCTCTCGGCCAGCCACAACCCCGGCGGCCCGACCGAGGATTTCGGCATCAAGTACAACATCGCGAACGGCGGCCCCGCGCCGGAACGGATCACCGAGGCGATCTTCGCGAAAAGCCGCGCGATCACCGAATACCGCATCCTCGACGCGCCCGACCTCGACCTCGACGGGACCGGCGAGACGAGGCTCGGCGACATGGTGGTCGAGATCGTCGATCCCGTCGCCGATTACGCGGCGCTGATGGAGCGCCTCTTCGATTTCGAGGCGATCCGCGCCCTGTTCGCCGGCGGCTTCCGCATGAGCTACGACGCCATGCATGCGGTGACCGGTCCCTATGCGCGCGAGATCCTCGAGAACCGCCTCGGCGCGCCCGCCGGCACCGTCCTGAACGGCGACCCGCTCCCCGATTTCGGTGGCCATCACCCGGACCCGAACCTCGTCCATGCGCGCGAGCTCTACGAGCGGATGATGGCGCCGGGCGCCCCCGATTTCGGCGCGGCCTCGGATGGTGACGGCGACCGCAACCTCATCATCGGCCGCGGCATCTTCGTGACGCCCTCCGACTCGCTCGCGCTCCTCGCCGCCAACGCCCATCTCGCGCCGGGCTATGCGCAGGGGCTCAAGGGAATCGCCCGGTCGATGCCAACCTCCGCCGCCGCCGACCGCGTGGCGGCAAGGCTCGGCATTCCCCTCTTCGAGACACCCACGGGGTGGAAATTCTTCGGCAACCTCCTCGACGCCGGCATGGCGACCCTCTGCGGGGAGGAATCGGCCGGCACCGGCTCCGATCATGTCCGCGAGAAGGACGGGCTCTGGGCGGTGCTCCTCTGGCTCAACATCCTCGCCGCCCGGCGCCAGTCCGTGCGCGAGATCGTCGAGGACCACTGGCGAACGTTCGGCCGCGACTACTACACCCGCCACGACTACGAGGCGCTGGAGACCGAGGCTGCCACCGCGCTGATCGACGACCTGCGCGACCGCCTTTCCGATCTCCCCGGCACCGAGGTGGCCGGCCTCGTCATCGAACGCGCCGACGACTTCGCCTACCATGATCCCGTCGACGCCTCGACGAGCGAGCGCCAGGGCATCCGCCTCTACTTCACGGGCGGAGCGCGCGCCGTCTTCCGCCTCTCCGGCACCGGCACCGCGGGGGCGACGCTTCGCGTCTATCTCGAACGTTTCGCGCCCGGCCCGGACGGGCTCGACCGCGACCCGCAGGAAGCCCTCGCCGATGTCATCGCCGCCGCCGACGCCATCGCCGGCATCCGCAAACGCACCGGCCGGGAAGCTCCCGACGTCATCACGTGACCGGCTTTCCTCGCGCAGATACGTGGATCCAGCCACCCGCCGTTAATGTTTGAGCAACTTCTTGTCTTCCTTTGATTCCAACGGCTTGAGCGGGTTTTCACGCGTGGGCGCTTGCGGCCCACGCTCGGGAGCCGCTGCCGATGCGCCGAAGCTCGGGGCTGTTCCGACGCCCGGTGGCGTCCGTTTCACCGCCTGGTCCGAAAACGCGACCTGCCTCTGGGTCTGCCTCTTCGATCCGGAGACGGGGCAGGAGACCGACCGCATCCCGATGCAGCGTTCGGGCAGCTTCCATTCGGTCGAGGTCGCGGGCGTCGCTCCCGGTGCCCGCTACGGCTTCCGCGCCGACGGGCCGTGGGAGCCCGGCCTCGGCCACTGGTTCGACCAGAGGAAGCTCCTCGCCGACCCGTACGCCCTCGCGCTCGACGGGCCCTTCCGCCACGATCCCCGCCTCGGCGAGCACCGGGCCGACACCGCCGGCCTCGTGCCGAAATGCGTCGTCACCGCCCTGCCCGAGCCGGTGCCGCACGCGCCGCCCCGGTTCCGCGAAGGCGGGCTCGTCTACGAGCTCCAGGTCCGCGCCTTCACCCGCCTCCACCCGGAGGTCCCCGAAGACCAGCGCGGCACCATCGCCGCCCTCGCCCATCCGGCAATCATCGAGCACCTCCTGAAGCTCCGTGTCACGGCGGTCGAGCTCATGCCGATCACCGCCTGGATCGACGAGCGCCACCTGCCGCCGCTCGGCCTTTCCAACGCCTGGGGCTACAACCCCGTCGTCTACATGGCGCCCGACCCGCGGATCTGCCCGGGCGGCCTAGCCGAACTCCGCGCCGCCGTCGCCGCCCTCCACGGGGCCGGCATCGGCGTCCTCCTCGATGTCGTCTTCAACCACACCGGCGAGAGCGATGCCCACGGCACGATCCTCAGCCTGCGCGGCCTCGACAACGCGAACTACTTCCGCCACGACGACGAGGACCGGCTGATCAACGATACCGGCTGCGGCAACACGCTCGCCTGCGAACACCCGGCCGTCCGCCGCCTCGTCCTCGACACGATGCGCCATTTCGTGCGCCACGCCGGGATCGACGGTTTCCGCTTCGACCTCGCGCCGGTCCTCGGCCGCATGCCGCGCCGGGGCTTCGTCCCCGATGCCCCGCTGCTGACCGAGATGCTCGCAGACCCGGTGCTCGCCGACCGCGTCCTGATCGCCGAGCCGTGGGACATCGGACCGGGCGGCTACAATCTCGGCCGCTTCCCCGCGCCCTTCCTCGAATGGAACGACCGCTACCGGATCGCCGTCCGCCGGTTCTGGAAGGGCGGCCGCTACGCCCTCGGTCCCCTCGCCACGGCGATGGCGGGCTCCTCGGAGATCTTCTCCGGAGAGCGCACCCGCACCGTCAACTTCGTCGCCGCGCACGACGGTTTCACCCTCGCCGATGTCGTTGCCTATTCCCGCAAGCACAACGAGGCGAACGGGGAGGCGAACCGCGATGGTGAGCATGACAACAACTCCTGGAACAATGGCGTCGAGGGGCCGACCGACGACCCGGTGATCCTCGCCGCCCGCGCCGCCGACATGCGCGCCCTCCTCGCCACGCTCTTTGCCTCGCGCGGCACGATCATGCTGACCGCCGGCGACGAGTTCGGCCGCAGCCAGGGCGGCAACAACAACGCCTATGCCCAGGACAACGAGACGACCTGGCTCGACTGGGAGAACCGCGACCGCGATCTCGAAACCTACGTGGCCGAACTCGCCGCCCTGCGCGAGCGCCTGCCGCTCCTCTCCGACCCGCGCTTCCTCACCGGCGCCGGCGATCCGCCCGATGTCGCCTGGCTTGCCCCCTCCGGCGCGCCGATGACGCCTGCCGACTGGGAGGGAGAGGCCGCCGATACGCTGGCCATGGTCCTCGGCGCGCCGGAGAAACGCGTGGCCGTCCTCGTCAACCGCAGCCGCCGCGCCGTCGCCTTCCACCTGCCGCCGCGCGCGGGCTACGCCTGGCCGCGCAGCACCTCCGCTCCCGCCCGCTCGGTCCGGATCGTCGAGGACCATCCCGCCGGCAAACCCGCGCCGACCTGATCCTTCCCCCCGTGCGCTCCGGTGCGCGCTCCACTATCTCCTGCTCCGACGCGGGATAAGCCCCCCGAGCGAAACGGCCCAGAGGGACCACCGACATGCAACGCCGCACTCTTCTCAAGACCGCGCTCGCCGGCCTCTTCGGCGCCGCCGCCGGCCCGATCTCCCGCGCGATGGCGCAGACGCCGGAGACGCCGGCCACGCCCTTCTCCTTCGAGACGCTCGCCGCCGAGGCCGAGGCCGCGTCGCGCCAGCCGTTCGTGCGCCCGGTGATGACGCTCAGCGAACCTTTCGCCGATCTCACCTATGACGAGATGCGCGCGATCCGCTACCGCCCGGAAAAGCTCTTCTGGGGCGGCGAGGGCGAGACCTGGGCGATGGACATGATGCCGCCCGGCTTCTACTTCAACGAGAAGATCGAGGTCCATGTCGTCCGCGACGGCGAGGCGCGCGAGATCCCGTTCTCGACCGACTATTTCCACTTCCACCCCGACTACTTCCCCTATCCCGAAGGCAAGGCGCCCGAGGGGCTGGCCGAGGATCACGGCTTCACCGGTGTCCGCTTCCGCCACCCGATCAATCAGGAAGGCGTCTGGGACGAGGTCGCGGTCTTCCAGGGCGCCTCCTACTTCCGCGCCGTGGCCCGTGGCACCCTCTACGGCCTTTCCGCGCGCGGTCTTGCCATCGGCACCGGCGGACCGGAGCCGGAGGAATTCCCGCTCTTCACCGGCTTCTGGATCGAAGAACCAGAACCCGGTGCCGAGGCGCTCCACCTCTGGATCCGGCTCGACAGTCCCTCGGTCACCGGCGCCTACGAGATGACGATCACGCCGGGGGCCGAGACGGTGATGGCGATCCGCTGCGCCCTCTTCCCCCGCACCACCATCGACAATGTCGGCATCGCGCCGCTCACGTCGATGTATTTCTTCGGTCCCGAAAACCGGATCGGCATCGATGACTTCCGCGACGCGGTCCACGATTCCGACGGGCTCTGGATGACGAACGGTGGCGGCGAGACCCTGTGGCGGCCGCTGACAAATCCCGCCACGGTCCAGTATTCCGCCTTCCAGGACGAGAACCCGCGCCGCTTCGGCCTCCTGCAGCGGATGCGCGAATTCCACCACTACCAGGACACCGAGGCCCATTACGAGCGCCGCCCCTCCGCCTGGGTCGAGCCCGAGGGCGACTGGGGGCCGGGCTCGGTCGATCTCGTCGAGATCCCGACCGTCGACGAGTTCTCCGACAACATCGTCGCCTACTGGCGTCCGGCCGAACCGCTGGAGCCGGGGCAGCGCTACGATTTCGCCTACCGGCTGACATGGGCGCAGGCAGACGAGTTCGACGGCCTCGCCCGCGTCATCGCGACACGCGCTGGCGGCTCGATCCTCAATGACGAGGAGCGGGTCTTCGTCATCGATTTCGACCTCGGCGTCGTGCCCTTCGAAGGGCTCGAGCCGCGGCTCTCCGTCTCGGCCGGGAAGATCGCCGGTTCGGTCGGGATCAGCCCGCTGCCCGGCGGCAACCGCGCCCGCGTCGGCTTCCACTTCCTGCCGGGCGAGGCGGAGAATGCCGAGTTCCGCCTCGAACTCGTCGGGCCGAACGGCCGCGCCTCGGAGATCTGGCTCTACCGCTGGCTCCCCGAGCCCGCGGCCTGACGCGGCGCGACGGGCGGCCACATCCGACCGAAGACGCCGTCGCGGCGCACCAGCCCGTGATAGCTCGCGGCGGCGACATGGAGCGCGATCAGCGAGATCAGCGCGTATTTCACGGTGGCGTGGATCGCCTTCGCCACATCGGCCGCCGGCTCGCTCTTCGACAGGAGCGGCGGCACGCCCATGGCGTCGAGATATTCGATCGGAAAGCCCCCGAGCCGGACGCGGGAATAGCCGCTCACCGCCATCGTCAGCACCGCGAGGTAGAGGCCGTAATGCGTCGTCCGCGCCGCCACCCGCATCGCCACCGGCATGTGATCGGGCAGTGGCGGCGCCGGATGGAACGCCCGCCAGATGATCCGCACGATCACCAGCACCAGCAGGAGCGACCCGGTGTTCTTGTGGAAGATGAAGAGCGCATCCTGCACCGGCCGCGGCAGGTCCTCCTGAACCATGGTGAGCCCCGCCGGGATCATGGCGAGGATCAGGAGCGCCATGATCCAGTGCAGAAGCCGCGCGACCGTGCCGTAGCCCATGACCACCCCGCCTTGCGTCATACGCCGCTCGTCCTTCGACAATACACCGAACGCAGGCGCAAGCGTATCGCTCAGCCCGCGTGCTTGCGCCCGCACGCCTCCATCACCCAGAGCTGCGGATAGTTCCGGACGAACCCGTTCTCCGCCATCTCGAGCACGGCCCGATACCCGGCTGTCGGCGACTCGTATTCGTATCGGCCCGCGTCCAGCCGGTGATACCGCTGCGGCAGCTCCGTCAGCGCCGTCTCGCCCAGGTCGAACCACGCCACCCGGATCCCGGCGCTTGCCCCGACGGGCAGCCCCAGCCGGCGGAGCTGCTGGAAATTGGTCGACGGCGTGAAACCGAGATCGAGATCGACGAGATCGGCAAGGCCGCGCTGGAGCCGCCCGTCGAGGCGCCAGTCCCCGTCCCGGCGTTCGAACACATGCTCGACCTCCGCCGCGCCGCGGAAGCCCCGGATCCGGCCGCCCGTCGTTCTCCAGTCCGCATCGAGATCCACCACATAGCCGAGGCACGCCGGAACAGGGCCGGCGCAGAAGACCGCAGTCCCCGCCAGGCGCCAACCCCCTGCCGTCGGGGCGATCCGGGCCGCATCATGCCCCGGCACATCGAGACGCCGCCAGAATGCGGTTTCGATCATCCCGCGCGCTCCCTGATCGTTGCCGGTTGCCGCGCCACCCTCGATGTTCGCACCGATACGAGCGTTCGACCACCGGGAAAATTCGCGCGAAGGTCACCGCGCCATCTGTGCGGCGGCGGCGGCGATGCTACAATCGCCGCATGGCCGACATGCAACAGGATTACGGCCGCCTCCTTCAACGCGGCCGACCGGCATCCATCCCGCCCGGCCCGCTTCCGGCGGGCATCGCGGCCTTTGCCGTCACCGGCACCGGCACGCTCGCGATCCTCGTCCTCCTCCCATTCTCCAGCCGGATGCCGCTCCTCGCCGCTACCGCCACCTACCTGACCGCTTCCGGCATCGCGCTTGCGCATCTTCCGCGCGCGCATCCGCATCGCCGTTTCGGCGCCGCCAATGTCGCGACCCTCCTCCGCCTCGGGGGTGTCGCCGTCTTCGCCGCCCTCGCGGTCGAGCCCCGCCTCCTCGCCGGAACGGGCGGCTGGTGGGCGCTGGCCTTCGCCCTCTTCCTGCTCACGCTCGACGGGCTCGACGGCTGGCTCGCCCGGCGCCAGGATCTCGCCTCCGCCTTCGGCGCCCGGTTCGACATGGAGGTGGATGCGCTCCTCATCCTCGCCCTGGCGCTCATCGCCCTTGCCCAGGGCATGGCGGGACCGTGGGTCCTCGGCCTCGGCCTCCTGCGCTACGTCTTCGTCGCCGTGGGCTGGCTCTGGCCGCGGCTTGCCGCGCCACTGCCGGACTCGCTCCGGCGCAAGACCGTCTGCGTGCTCCAGGTCGTGGCGCTTACCGCGCTGCTCGCGCCGCCCATGGCGCCTCCCGTCTCCGGTCTTCTTGCCGCCATCGCCTTTGCCGCCCTCCTCTGGTCCTTCGCGATCGACCTGCGCTGGCTCCTCACGCGGCCATGATGGGAGGACTCCGGAGCGTCGGCGGCCTTGCGCGCTCGCTCGCCATCTACCGGTTCCGCCCCTGGCAGGTGGCGGCCCTCGCGCGGTTCTACCGGCAGTTCCTCCGCCCCGGCGACCTCGCCTTCGACATCGGCGCCCATGTCGGCAACCGCACCCTCGCGCTTCGCCGTGCCGGTGCCCGCGTCGTCGCCATCGAGCCGCAGCGCCTCTTCCACCGCTTCCTGCGCACCACGCTCCCGCGCGACGTGACGCTCATCCATGGTGCACTCGGCGCAAGATGCGGCACGGCGGCGATCGCCGTCTCCCGCCTTCATCCGACCGTCTCCTCGCTCCGTCCCGACATCGCCACCAGCATCGGCCGAAGCGCGGGCTTCACTCATGTCGCCTGGGACGCGCGCGAGCGCATCGCCGTCACCACCCTCGACGGCCTCATCGCCCGCCACGGCCGTCCGCGCCTCGTCAAGATCGATGTCGAGGGCTACGAGGCGGAGGTGCTTGCCGGCCTCGGGCACGCCCTTCCCGTCGTCGCCTTCGAATATCTCCCGGCGGATCTCGCCGTCGCCGAGGCCTGCGTCTCCCGCCTCGCCGCGCTCGGACCCTACCGCTTCAACCTCGTCAGGGGCGAGGCGCATGGCTTCGCCCTGCCTGGCTGGACGAACGGCGGCGGCCTCCTCCGCGCGCTCGCGGAGATCGCGCGCGACAACCGGTCGGGCGACATCTACGCCGCCCTGCCAGACGCGGTGCCATCATGACCGGCAGAGCCGCCCCCGTCGTCACCGCGCTGGCTGCTCTCCTCGTCCTCCACCTCGTGCTGGCGCTGCCGGATCATCCCCGGGCGATGACGCCGGAGACCTTCGCGCGCCTGCCGCTCGAACTCCCGGTCATCCTCCTTGCCCTCATCCTCGCGCCCCGTGTCCTGCGGCTGCCGCTGCGCCTCCTGCTCACCGGGGGCCTTGCGCTGATGACGGTCGTGAAGCTCGCGGATCATGCGGCCTTCCTTGCCTATGCGCGCGGATTCAATCCGCTCCTCGATCTCCACCTCCTGCCCGCTGCCTGGAATCTCGGCAGCGGCGCGATCGGGACCGGGCCGGCGCTCGTCGTCGTCATCCTGCTGCTCCTTGGCATCCTTCTCCTTGCCGCCGCCCTCTGGTGGGCCACCGGGCGGATCGCCGCCCTTGCGCCGCCTCCCGCCCTTGCCCCGGCGCTGGGCGCCGCCCTCGTCGCCGCCGTCACCCTCGCTGCCACGGACGCGCTGCTGCCCGGCCCCGGCGCGCTCGGCACCGCCTTCACCACGCGTCTCGCCTTCGACCACGCGGCCCGGATCGCGGAGACCCGCGCGAATCTCCGGCGTTTCGACGCGGAGGCCGCCGACGACCCCTTCGCCGCAGCGCCGGCCGATGTGCTTCTCGCCGGGCTCGAGGACACCGACGTGATCCTCGTCTTCGTCGAATCCTACGGCCGCTCCACCCTCGACCATTCCCGTTACGCCCGCACCATCCGGCCGCGCCTTGCGGCGATCGCCGCCAATCTCGATGCCGCGGGCCTCGCCGCGCGTTCGGGCTGGCTCACCGCGCCGACCATCGGCGGCCAGAGCTGGCTCTCCCACGCGAGCCTGCTCTCCGGCCTCCGGATCGACAACCAGCGCCGCTACCAGGCCCTCCTCTCGAGCGCACGGCGCACCCTCATGCATTACGCCGCCGACGCCGGCTTCCGCACCGTCGTCATCGCGCCCGCGATCACGCTCGCCTGGCCGGAAGCGGAATATTTCGGCTACGGGGCGATCTACCCGGCCGCCGCCCTCGGCTATCGCGGCAAGCCGTTCAACTGGGTGACGATGCCCGACCAGTTCACGCTCCGCGCCTTCGAACGGCTCGAACTCGAACGCGCGAACCGGCCGCCCCTCCTCGCCGAGATCGCCCTCATCTCCTCGCACGCGCCCTGGACCCCGGTCCCGGAGCCCGTCCCGTGGGAGGCGATCGGCGACGGCACCATCTTCAACGCCATGGCCACGTCCGGCGATCCGCCCGAAACCGTCTGGCGCGACCAGGACCGCGTCCGCGACCAGTTCATCGCCACGATCGACTACTCGCTCGCAACGCTCGGCGCCTTCGTGCTGCGCCATGCCGACCGCGCGCCGCTCGTCATCATCCTCGGCGATCACGAGCCCGCCGCCTTCGTCGCCGGCAGCCGCTCCTTCGAGGTGCCGATCCACGTCATCGGGCCGCCCGGTCTCATCTCCCGCTTCGCCGCCTGGAACTTCACCGAAGGCCTGATCCCCGGCCCGGATCTCCCCACGCCGGGAATGGAGGCGTTCCGCGACCGTTTCCTCGCCACCTTCTCGCCGGGTTTCACCCCCGGCACCGCATTTGCCGGCGGCAGCACCGCTTCGGCCGCGCCCTGATCCCGGCGCCTCCGGCACGCGAAGCTTTACCTGCACCGCAGCCGGGCTATCGTTGCCGGAGGCGCAGGCGCGCGGAGAAACCCGGGAATTTCCCGGGCAGGCGTCGCAAGGGGGGCCGATGGAACGGGCTGAGGTAACCGATCGCGTCTGGAACCACCTGCTCGGCACGGGGCCGAACGGCGGCGCCGAACTCCCGTCCGGCTGGAGCGCCGCCGAACGCGCGGCCTGGTCGCTCTACGCCCCCATCGGCCGCGCCCGGTCCCCCTTCCTCTTCGCCCAGGTCGGCCAGTCCCTCGACGGCCGGATCGCCACCACCACCGGCGACGCGCGCGACATCTCCGGCATCGACGGCCTGCGGCATCTCCACCGCTGCCGGGCGCTGGCCGACGCCGTCGTCATCGGCGTGAAGACCGCGCTCCATGACGACCCGCGCCTGACCGTCCGGCTGGTCCCGGGCAGAAGCCCCGCCCGCGTGGTGATCGACCCCACGGGCCGCCTGCCGAACACCGCGCGCGTCTTCGCCGCCGACGGCATCCGGCGCATCGTCATCCAGGCAACCGCGAGCCCGCGTCCCCCCGGCGTCGAGGTGATCCGCCTCCCCGCCCGCGACGGCTGGATCGACCCCGCCGCCATCCGCGCCGCCCTCGCCGATCATGACCTCGCGCGCCTCCTGATCGAGGGCGGCGGCGTCACCATCGCGCGTTTCCTCGAGGCTGGTCTCCTTGACCGGCTCCATGTCGCGGTCGCGCCTCTCATCATCGGCTCGGGACCGGCCGGGCTGCGCACCACCCCGGTCGCGAGCCTCGCCGAGGCGCTCCGCCCCGAGACCCTCGTCTACGGGCTCGACACCGATGTCGTCTTCGACTGCCGCCTCGCACCAACGGGCAGCGCCAGCACGTCGAGATGGCCGACAATGCAGGAAGACACCCCTGCCATTGCCGCCTCCCGCCGCGCCTGAACCCAGCCGCCGGCCACGACGCCGCTCTCCACCGCCGCCGCGCCGATCCCCTCGGCCAGTGCTGCCTGCAACTGCCACTGTTCCGGCCCAAGCTGCCACGGGCTTGCCGCCGTCGCCACGGCGAAACCCCGTTCCTCCAGCACCTGCGCGAGATGGCGCCCCGCATCCGGGCCGAGCGCCGGGCCAAAGCCCTTGTCTCCCCGCTGGTGGGCGTTGAACGCCGCAAGCACCGCCGCATCCTCCCGCAGTGCCGGCTCCCAGATCACCGTGCCGTCATAGCTCAGGGCCGCGTAGAGGCTGACGTCCGCCGCCAGAAGTCCGGCGAGGCGTTCGACCCACGCCGCCGAGACAAGATCGAGAAGCGCCGAGGCCGTCACCAGCCGCGCCCCCGCGAGCGGCAATGAATCGACCGCCCGGAGATCGGCCTCCACCGTCTCCGCGCCCGCGCGCGCCGCGGCCGCTCCCAGCAGCGCCCGGTCACGATCGACAAGCCGCCAGCGCGCCCCCGCCACCCGCGCTCCGAATGCCCGCAGCGTCGAGCCGCTTCCCGCCCCGAGATCGACCACCAGCGGCGCCTCCGCCGCCATGAGGAACGCCGCTGCCGCATCGAGGAGAGACGGGTCCCGCGCCGCATGATCCGCAGGCTCCCGCAGATCAAGCCATTCGAGCGCGAAACTCACCGGACCCGCTCCAGCGCCGCCGCAACCCGCGCCGCCGTCTCCTGCCAGCGCGGCAGCCGCTGCCCCGCCGCCCAGGCATCCTCAGCCATCTCGCGCCGATGGGAAGGATCATCGAGAAGTGCCGCCAGCGCTGCCGCGAAACCTTCCACGTCATCAGGCTCGACCAGAAGCCCCGCCCCCTCCGGCACCACCTCCGGCACCGCTCCCGCCCGGCAGCCGACGACCGGCAGGCCACGCGCCAGTGCCTCGGCGAAGGCCATGCCGTAACCCTCATGCCGCGTCGCCAGCGCGAAGATGTCGGCGCCCGCCAGTTCCGGCCCCGCATCCGCGACCGCACCCACGAACCCGACGCGCGCCTCGATCCCGAGGTCGCGCGCCAGCCGCGCGAGCCGCGCGCCCGTTCCGCCGTCATCCCGCCCGACGATCCGCACCCGCCACCGCCTGTCCGCGATCCGCGCGAGCGCGCGCAGCAGCACGTCATGCCCCTTGCGCGGCACGAGCCCGCCCACCGCGACGATCACCGGCGGCTCGCCCGTCGCCTGCACCCGCGGCGCGGGATCCGTCCCCGGCGGCGCCACCACGAGAAGCGCATCCCCGACCCCGAATGCGTCGCGAAGCCGCGCGGCGGTGGTCCGGCTCGTGCAGATCACCAGGCGGGCATGGGAAAGCGCCGCGCGTTCGGCCGCGATCATCCGCGCCGCCACCGCGGGCGGCAGCCCGGTCTCGTCCCCCAGCGGATGATGGACGAGCGCCACCAGCCGCAGCCGCACCGCTTCCGCCGCCGCGACCTCCGGCAGCGCGCCGAAGGCAAGCCCGTCCACGATCACGAGCGCCCCGTCCGGGAGCCGCCCGAACGCCTCCTCCGCCCGCCGCCGCGCTTCCTCGTCCGGCTCCGGAAATCCGTCGGGCAGCGGCACGACCTCCACATCCCGGCCGAGCGCGCGGAGTCCCGCGATCAGCCGCCGGTCATAACCATACCCGCCGGTCGGCGCGGCAAGGTCGCCCGGCACCGCGAACCGCACCACCCCCGCACTCATGACCATGACAAACCGAAATCCCGCGCAGGCCCACTGCTCGTTTCCGGCCTCCCGGCCGGGAACGAGCGCGCGACGCGGCCCCGGAACGGGGCCTCCGCAAGAGAGGCGCGGGCAGCGCCGTCAGTACGTTGGCCACCGTTTGTCACGCCGAATCATCAATGCACTGGATGGGTTTTCATGCGTGGGCGCGCCTTTCGCCCAAGGTTCCGCCGCATTGGCGCGGGTCACAGATCCGCCTCGTAGGAGGCCCGCGCGACATGGCTCTCGTGGAGCGTCACCCGGAGCCGCCGCACCCGGCCCCCGTCGCCGAGCCGCCCCTCCCGCACCGCTTCCGCCAGCCCCTCGAACACATGGCGGGCGAGGAACTCCGTCGTCGTGAACTTCCCCGCGAATTCCGGCGCCTCGTCGAGATTGCGATACCTCAGCGGATCGAGAACCGCCTTCAGCGCCTCCGTCGCCCGCCCGATATCGACGACGAGGCCGGTTTCATCGAGATCCTCGGTGAAGAACCCGGCATCGACCACGAAGGTCGCCCCGTGCAGCGCCTGCGCCGGGCCGAAGACCGGCGAGGCGAAACTGTGGGCGATCATGATGTGGTCCCGGACCTCGACGCAGAACATGCGCTTCCCCCCTCAATACCGGACGCGGTGGCAGAGTGTCGCCGGGTCGGCAAGTATCGCGTGATAGACCTCCGGCAAGGCATCGAAGGAAGTCTCCCCGCTCACCAGCGCCTCGAGCGCGGGTTCGGCAAGCAGCGACAGCGCCATCCCGAGCCGCCGCCGGTGGCTCCACCGCACCGCCCGCTCAGGGGGCAGCCGCCCGACCTGGCTCGAGACGAGGTGAAGGCGCCGGCTGTGGAACACGCCCCCGAGCGGCACCGGCACCACTCCCTCGCCGTACCAGCTCGCCTCCACCACCCGCGCCTCGAGCCCCGCGGCCGCGATCGCCACCGCCAGCCCTTCCGCGCTCGCGCTCGCATGAACCACGACGTCGCATTCCGCCGGCACGGCCCCGGGCTCCGCGAAGCGGCAGCCGAACCCTTCGGCCAGCGCCGCCCGCTCCGGCTTCACATCGACGAGCCAGACCTCCGTTCCCGGCATCCGCGCGGCGAGATAACCAACCAGCGCCCCGACCACGCCCGCGCCCACCACCGCCACCCGGTCGCCGGGTGCGACACCCGCATCCCACACGACATTGAGCGCCGTCTCCATGTTGGCGGCAAGGATCGCCCGCTCGGGCGGCACCCCCTCCGGAAGCGCCACTGCCATCGCCGGCTCCACGGCAAGGCGATCCTGATGCGGATGGAGGACGAAGACCATCCGTTCCCGAAGATCGGCCGGCCCCGCCACCACCTCGCCCACCGCGGCGTAACCATACTTGACCGGAAACGGGAAATCGCCCTCCTGATGCGGGCAGCGCATCCGCTCCCGCTCGCTCCCGGGCACACGGCCGGAAGCCACCAGTGCCTCGGTGCCACGGCTGATCCCGGAGAAGAGCGTGCGGATCTCGACCTCGCCTTCACCGGGCGGGGTCTCCCGCAGTTCCGCCGCCTCCGGCCCCGTCAGCCACAGCGCCCGCGCCATCACGTCTCCCTGCCCGTACCGCGACATGTGCCGCGCCGGAGCACCGATCATGACCGTGGTTGCGGGCGCGTCAACGCCGGCGCAATCCCGACCGCGCGGGGACTAGCCCCCCACCGCCTCCCGGCGCTCCTCGAGTTCAAGCCATTCGTCCTCGGCAGCGGCAAGCCGCGCCTGCCGGTCGGCGAGGACCGCCGTCGCCTTCCGGAACCGCTCCGGGTCGCGGGCATAGAGATCCGGATCGGCGAGAAGTTCCTCCACCCGCGCGATCTCCGCCGTCAGCCGGTCGATCTCGCCCGGAAGTTCCTCGAGCCGATGCGCCTCCCGGAAGCTCAGCTTGCGTGGCCGCTGCTCCTCGCGTTCTTCCGCCTTCGGCTCCGGCCGCCATGGCCTGCGTGGCTTCGCGGGCGCCGCCGCCTCGGGCTCCGGCCGCTGCGCGAGGTGATCGCTCCAGCCCCCGGCATAGACCGTCCAGCGCCCGTCGCCCGTCCCGGCGATCGTCGTCGTCGCCACCCGGTCGATGAAGTCGCGGTCGTGGCTGACGAGAAGCACCGTGCCGTCATATTCGGCCACCAGCTCCTCGAGCAGGTCGAGCGTCTCCACGTCGAGGTCGTTCGTCGGCTCGTCGAGGATCAGCAGGTTCGACTCCCGCATCATCAGCTTCGCGAGCAGGAGCCGGGCCTTCTCGCCACCCGACAGCGCCGAGACCGGCCCCCGCGCCTGCGCCTCCGCGAACAGGAACTCCCGCAGATAGGCGAGGACGTTCTTCCCCCTGCCCCGCACCTCGATCTGGTCGGTCGGCATCGTGCCCCGCCCGCCCAGTGTCTCGGCGAGGGTCTCCTCCGGGTCGAGGGCCGCGCGGTTCTGATCAAAGACCGCCGGCACGAGGTTCACACCGAGGCGCACGCTCCCCTCGTCGGGCTCCATCTCGCCGGTCAGCAGCTTCAGGAGCGTGGTCTTGCCCGCGCCGTTGGGGCCGACAAGCGCCACCCGCTCGCCCCGCTGCACCCGAAGGTCGAAGCCGCGCACGATCCAGCGCTCGCCAAACCGCTTGCCGATCCCCTTCGCCTCGATGACGAGCCTGCCCGAGGGCGCCGCGCTCTCGAAGGTCATCCGCGCGGTGCCGGCGCGGGCGATCTCCTGCCGGCGCTCCGCCCGCATCGACTGCAGCCGCCTCAGCCGTCCCTGGTTGCGCTTGCGCCGGGCCGAGATGCCCTCGACCGCCCATCTGCCTTCCGCGAGGAGCAGCCGGTCGCGCTTGTGCCGCGCCTCGTCCTCCTCCTCCCAGACCTTGTCCCGCCACGCCTCGAAGGCCTCGAAACCCTGATTGAGCTCGCGCATCTCGCCCCGGTCGAGCCAGAGCGTGCGCCGGGTGAGATTCCGCAGGAAGGTCCGGTCATGGCTGATGATGACCTGCGCCGCCCGGCTGGCGGCGAGATGCCCCTCGAGCCATTCGATGGCCTCGATGTCGAGATGGTTCGTGGGCTCGTCGAGCAGCAGGAGATCGGGATCCTCGGCAAGAATGCGCGCGAGTGCTGCCCGCCGGCGCTCGCCCCCCGAGGCCGCCTCCGGCGCGATCGCGCCATCGAGTTTCAGCCCCTCGAGCGCCATCTCCACGCGGTAGAGATCCTCCGGGGCAAATCCCGCGGCAGCAAACTCGCCGAGGGTCTCGAAACCGGCGAAATCCGGCTCCTGCGCCATGTAGCCGATCGCGGTGCCGGGCCGCACGAAAAGCTCGCCCCGGTCGGGCTCGACGATACCCGCCATCATCTTCAGGAGCGTGGACTTTCCGGACCCGTTCCGGCCGACGAGTGCCGTCCGCTCGCCGGGATGGATCACGACATTGACGCCAGCGAAGAGATCGTTGCCGCCGAAGGTGAGGGCGACGCCGGTCAGGGTCAGGATGGGAGGTTCGGCCATGGCAGCTACTTCGGCAACCGGCCCCGCATCGTCAAGGACGACCGGCCGCGCCGCCGCCCGGAATCAGGCACGCGCCGATCCATCGCTCCCGTTCCGCCTTGTTTCGCAATGCATCAGCCGGTAAGACCTCCGCCGTTCCCGAGCCCCGAGGAGTTTGGATGCTCACCTCCTTCCGCGCCAAGAAGTCCAGCCTCTTCTTCTGGTTCATCATCGTCCTCCTCATCATCGGCCTCGCCGGTTTCGGCATCAGCGTCGGCGGCATCGGGGGCCGGAACGTCGCGCGCGTCGGCGACCGCGACATCAGCACCGAGGATTTCGCCCGCGCCTTCGACGCGGAGCGGCGCGCCATCACCGAACGCCTCGGCCGCCCGGTCACCATGGCCGAGGCCCGCCAGTACGGGATCGACCGCGCCGTCCTTGCCCGCCTCGTCAACGAGGTGGCACTCGACGAGGAGGCGCAGCGCCTCGGCATCGCCACCGGCGACGAATTCGTCGCGCGCCAGATCCGGGGCATCTCCGCCTTCCAGGGGCTCGACGGCAGTTTCGACGCGGAAGCCTACCGTTTCGCGCTCGACCGCAGCGGCCTCTCGGTCCGCGAGTTCGAAACCGAGGTCCGCCGCGAGGCCACGCGCGAACTCGTCGCCGCGAGCCTCCAGGCCCCGGCCCGGCTTCCCGACGTCGCCGCCCGCACCATCCTCGACTTCCTCGGCGAGGAACGCGCCTTCAGCTGGGTGCGCCTCGGCCCCGACCAGCTCGAGGAGCCCGTGCCCGAGCCGGACGAGGCCGAGCTTCGCGAATTCCACGCCGGGAACGAGGAACTCTACACCCGCCCCGAAACCCGCGAGATCACCTATGCGATGCTGACGCCGGCGATGCTGGCGGCGGAGATCGAGATCACCGACGAGGAGGTGGACGAAGCCTACGCCGCCGATCCCGACCGTTTCGACACGCCGGAACGGCGCTTCGCCGACCGCATCACCTTCGGTACGGCAGCGGAGGCCGAGGCCGCACGCGCCCGTCTTGATGCAGGCGAGATCACCTTCGATGATCTCGCCGCCGAGCGCGAACTCTCGCCCCGCGACATCGACCAGGGACTGCTGACCGCAAGCGATCTCCCGGCGGAAGCCGCCGAGGCGCTCTTCGGCGCCGAGGGACCCGGCATCGTCGGCCCGGTGACGACGCCGCTCGGGCCGTCGCTCTACCGGCTGAACGGCATCATCGCCGGCCAGACCGTGCCCGAGGAGGAAGCCCGCCGCCGCATCCGCGAGGAACTGGCCGAGGCCGAGGCCGGGCGGCAGATCGTCGGGATCGCCCGCGACCTCGAGGATCTCGTCGCCGGCGGCGCGACCATCGAGGAGATCGCCGCCGAAACCCCGCTCGAGGCCGGGACGCTTGCCCTCAACGACGACACGACCGAGGGGATCGGCGCCGATCCCGCCTTCCGCGAGGCCGCCCTCGATGGCACCGAGGGCATGGAGACCGACCCGATCGAGCTCGGATCGGGCGGCATCGCCGTCCTGCGCGTCGATGCGGTGCTCGAACCCGCCCTCCTCCCGTTCGAGGAAGTGCGCGAGCGCGTCGCCACCGACTGGACCGCCGCCGAGATCCGCGCCCGGCTCACCGAACGCGCCGAGGCGCTGCGCGAGGAGATCGGCGAGGCGGGCCTTGCCGAAATCGCCGGGAGCCTCGGGACGGAGCTGCAGGAAGCCGGCCCGCTCAGCCGTGGCGAGAGCGCGGAGAACGCGCCGCCCGAACTCGTCGCCGCGATCTTCGAGCTCGAACCCGGGGACACGCGGATCATTCCGGACGGCGACGGCGTCATCCTTGCCCGGCTCGACCGGATCGAGGCCTTCGACCCCCGGCCGGAAGAGAATGCCGCCGCCCTCGCCGCCGCCGCCGAGGAACTCGATCGCCAGTTCGCCGCCGACCTGCTTGCGCTCACCACCCAGGCGCTGCAGCTCGAGGCCGGACTCAGCCTCGACCAGAGCGCGATCGAGGCCACGCTCTCCTCGATGCCATGATCCTCGAACCCGATATCAGGCGCTTCACCGAAGGCTGGGAGCGCGGCGAGAACCAGCTCGTCTGGACCCGCCTCGTCGCCGATCTCGACACGCCAGTGTCGCTGATGCTGAAGCTGACCGAGGCGCGCAAGGACAGTTTCCTGCTCGAATCGGTGACGGGCGGCGAGATCCGCGGGCGCTACTCGATCATGGGCATGAAGCCCGACCTGATCTGGGAATGCCGTGGCGGCGCCGCGCGGGTGAACCGCGCCGTCCGCCATGACCCCGACGCCTGGGAAAGCGAAAGCCTCGACCCGCTCGCCTCGCTCCGCGCCCTCCTCGCCGAGAGCCGGATCGACATGCCCGAGGGCCTGCCGCCGATGGCGGCGGGGCTCTTCGGCTATCTCGGCTACGACATGGTCCGCCTCGTCGAGCACCTGCCGCATGTCAACCCGGACCCGCTCGGCGTGCCGGATGCGCTGCTGCTGCGGCCGACCGTCGTCCTCGTCATCGACGGGGTGAAGGGCGAGGTGACGGTGATCTCGCCCGCCTGGACCCGCTCCGGCCTCTCCGCCCGCGCCGCCCATGCCGAGGCCGCCGAACGGGTGATGGACGCCGTGCGCGACCTCGACCGCACGCCGGCCCTGCACACGCTGGAAGTCTCCGGCACCGACGCGCCGGTTCCGCAGGCCGTCTCCAACACCTCGCACGCGGACTATCTCGCCATCGTCGAGAAGGCGAAGGAGTACATCCGCGCCGGCGACATCTTCCAGGTCGTCCCCTCGCAGCGCTGGGCCCAGCCCTTCGACCTGCCGCCCTTCGCCCTCTACCGGGCGCTGCGGCGCACCAATCCGTCACCCTACATGTTCTACTTCAACTTCGGGGAGTTCCAGGTGATCGGCGCCTCCCCGGAGATCCTCGTCCGCGTCAAGGAGGGCCGCGTCACCATCCGCCCGATCGCCGGCACCCGCCCGCGCGGAAGGACGCCGGCCGAGGACCTCGCCCTCGAGCAGGAACTCCTCGCCGACCCGAAGGAACGCGCCGAGCATCTCATGCTCCTCGACCTCGGCCGGAACGACGTGGGGCGTGTGGCCCGGGTCGGCACCGTCACCCCGACCGAGGAATTCGTGATCGAACGCTACTCCCACGTCATGCATATCGTCTCGAACGTCGAGGGGGAGCTGGCGGAGGAACATGACGCCCTGTCCGCCCTCCTCGCCGGGCTTCCCGCCGGCACCGTCTCCGGTGCGCCGAAGGTGCGCGCAATGGAGATCATCGACGAGCTCGAGACCGAGAAACGCGGCGTCTACGGCGGCGGCGTCGGCTATTTCTCGGCGGGCGGCGACATGGACATCTGCATCGCGCTCCGCACCGCGGTGGTGAAGGACGCCACCCTCTACGTCCAGGCAGGCGGCGGTGTCGTCGCCGACAGCGACCCCGAGGCCGAGTTCCAGGAGACGGTCAACAAGTCGAAGGCCCTCTTCCAGGCCGCGCGCGACGCCCGCCTCTTCGCCGGCCGGGGCTGAGTTCCCGTCGCCCGGCCCGCGATGGGCGCCGCCCCGGCGCCACGGCCGCCTGCCTGTGCGTCTCCCGGGGAACCTCGCCCGCCGCCCTCCGTTCCGCTCCAGCAACCCGAGCGGAGCCCGACTTGCCCCGACCGCATCCCGATCCCCGGACCGCTCAGAAGAACGCGATCCCCCGCCTCCGCGTGCCGGACAGCACGCTCTCCCTCCTGCGCGAGGGCTACGGATTCATCTCCCGTCGCTGCGACCGGCTCGGTACCGATGCCTTCCGCACCCGGCTGATGGGATCGCGCGTCGTCGCCATGCGCGGTGCGGAAGCCGCCCGCCTCGTCTACGACAGCGGCCGGTTCGGACGGTGGAAGGCGATGCCGGTCCTCACCCTGCGCCTCCTCCAGGATCACGGCAGCGTCCAGCTCCTCGAGGGCGGCGCCCACCGCGTGCGCAAGGGGATGTTTCTCGACCTGATGACGCCGCCGGCCCTCGAGCGCGCCCGGACGATCCTCGCCCGCGAGTTCCGGATCGCGGCAGGACGCTGGCGCGAGCGGGGCGAGGTGGTCCTCATGCCGGCCTTCCGCGAGATCCTCACCCGCACCGCCTGCGCCTGGGCGAGCGTCCCGCTCGCCGAGGAGGAGGTGGCCCCGCGCGTCAGGGAATTCGGGGCGATGACCGACGCCGCCGGCAGCGTCGGCCCGGCGAACTGGCGGGCGCAGCGGCTGCGCAACCGCTCCGAAGCCTGGGCGCGCGCGCTGATCGACCGCGTCCGCAGCCGCGCGATCGCGCCGGGGCCGGATTCCCCCCTCGCCGTGATCGCGAACCACCGCGACAGCAACGGTGCCCTCCTTGACCGCGATCATGCGGGGGTGGAACTTCTCAACCTGCTGCGCCCGACCGTCGCCATCGACCGCTTCCTCACCTTCACGGCGCTTGCCCTTCATCAACATCCGCATTGGGCCGAAGCCTTCGCCGGTGGAAACGAAGGGGACATCCGGCCCTTCGTTCAGGAAGTGCGCCGCACCACCCCGTTCTTCCCCGCCATCGGCGCCCGCGCCATGGAAGCGACCGAATGGCACGGCCACCGGTTCGCCGCCGGCGACTGGGTGATCCTCGACCTCTACGGCACCAACCGTCACCCCGGCCTCTGGGAGTCGCCGGAAAGCTTCCGCCCCGAGCGGTTCCGTGACTGGCAGGGCGATCCCTTCACCCTCATCCCGCAAGGCGGCGGCCATTTCGAGGACGGACATCGCTGCCCCGGAGAATGGCTGACGATCGCGCTGATGGAGGAAGCCGTCCGCTTCCTCACCCGCGGGATCCGCTACATGGTCCCGCCCCAGGACCTGAGCGTGCCCCTTTCCCGGATGCCGACGCAGCCGCGAAGCGGCATGGTGATACGCGCCGTCCGCCCTGCCTGATCCCGCTCATCCGCTTCCCGAAAACATCCGGAAGAGATCGACGAGCCCCTCCCCCTGCACCGAGACATGCCGGCGCATGACCGCCGCCGCCTCGTCGGGATCGGCGGCGGCCAGGGCGGCGATGATCTCGCCATGCTCGCGGTTCGAGGTCGCGAGCCGGCGCGGGCGCCGGAGCTGCAGCCGCCGGAAGGGCGAGAGGCGCCGGCTGAGCGTGAGCGCCTGCCGCTCGAGATAGCCGTTCTGCGACGCGGCATAGATCGCCTCGTGAAACTTCACGTTGGCGCGGTAGAAGCCGTCGGCATCCTCCGCGGCGACGAACTCCTGCGCCTCCGCGTGACGCGTCTCGATCTCCGCGAGCCGCGCCGGCACCATCCGGCGCGCCGCGAACCGGGCGCAGAGCGCCTCGATCTCGACCATGACCTCGAACATCTCGATGAGAACGGGGAGCGTGATCTCGGCCACCACCGTGCCACGCCGTGGCTCGCTCTCGGCAAGGCCGACGGCGGCAAGGTGCAGAAGCGCCTCCCGCACCGGCGTCCGCGACAGGCCGAACCTCTCGCCGAGCTGGCGCTCGTCGAGCCGGTCTCCCGGACGCAGCACCCCGTTGAGGATGTCCTGCTCGAGTTCCTGCACGATTTCCGTCGCCCGCGTCGGACGCACGCCGCCCGTCACCCTCTCCTCCCTGCCTTCTGCCATGCACGCATGTCCCGACCGTCCTTTACCATGCGTATATCGAATCGCCATTCTGGTATACAGAAACGCCTTGTCCGTATTACCGCGAGTCGCTACCCTTCCCGACAGGCCGGAAAGGCCACAACAAGAACAACATTCCGGGAGGAAACGATGACCCTTCGACAGGCGGCTGGCGCGGCTCTCGGTGTCGCGCTCGGCCTCACGCTCGCCGTTCCGGCCACGGCCCAGACGCTGCGCATCTCGCACCAGTTCGCGCCGAACGATGTCCGCCACCGCATCGTCGAGATGGTGGCCGAGGACCCGGCCGTGGTCGAGAGCGGGCTCGAGTTCCAGATCTACCCCTCGAGCTCGCTTTTCGCCGCCGACGAGCAGTGGACGCCGCTCACCCGCGGCCAGGTGGACGGAATCGTCTATCCTCTCGCCTACGGCGCCGGCCGGCACCCGGAATTCAACCTCACCCTGATGCCGGGCCTCGTGAAGAACCACGAACACGCCCTGCGCCTGAACGAATCCGAGTTTATGGACCGGATCGAGGAAATCCTGAACGAGGCCGGCATCGTCACGCTGGTGAAGGGCTGGCTCGCCGGCGGCTTCGCGGCGCGCGAGGGATGCATCGTCCGTCCCGAGGACATCAGGGGGCTCCAGACCCGCGCCGCCGGCCAGGCCTTCGAGGAGATGCTCGTCGGTGCCGGGGCGGCGATCTCGTCGATGCCCTCGTCCGAGGTCTATTCGGCGATGCAGACCGGTGTCCTCGATGCGCTCAACACCTCGTCCGCCTCCTTCGTCTCCTTCCGCCTCTACGAACTGGTGGCCTGCTTCACGCCTCCGGGCGATCACGCGCTCTGGTTCATGTATCAGCCGCTGCTGCTGTCGCAGCGCACCTGGGAGGGCCTGACGGAGGAGCAGCAGGCGGCGCTGCGCGAGGCCGCCGCGAAGGCCGAGGCCTATTACGCCGAGGAAGCCGCCCGCCAGGACGCGGAAGCGATCAGCGTCTTCGAGGAGGCCGGCGTCGAGATCGCCTACATGTCCGAGGACGACTATCAGGCATGGATGGAGATCGCCGAGGAGACCGCCTTCGC
>JAJUJF010000158.1 GCA_029265455.1 Paracoccaceae bacterium
GCCGGCGACCCCGAGGAGAAGAAGAAGCAGACGCGCCTCGTCGAGGGAATTCCGGTGCCGCCCGGGCTTGCGGGCAAGATCCAGGGTCTGGCGGAGGCGGCGGGCGTGCCTTACCTCCTCGCCGGCTGAAGCGTCAGCGCTTCAGACGCTTCATGTAGATGACCTTGCCGTCGCCAGGCCGGTAGAAGTCGGGAAGCTCGGCCACCTTGGAAAAGCCGTTCCGACGGTAGAAGGCGCGGGTCGGGGCATACTTCTCGGTGGACGAGGTCTCGGCATAGAGACGGCTGCCGCCTCGCTCCAGGACAGACTTCTCTGTCTCCTGGATCAGCCGGCGGCCGAGATGCTGGTGCTGATGCCGGGGATCGACGACGATCCAGTATAGATCCCAGCCGCTGTCCGTGCCGGGGATCGCTCCGTAGCATGAATAGCCGGCGAGCTGCGCCCCGCCCGAGGCAGCAGGGGTCTCGGCGACGATAAAGTGATAGTCGCTCGCGGCGGATTTCTGAATGCGGTCGTTCGCCAGCTCCATCGCCACCGCTTCCTCCGCCGAAGTGAAGAAGCCGGTCGATGCGACGAGACCTCGAATCGAGTCCGCATCTTCGGCCGTCAGCTCCGCGCGGAACGAGACCGCAGCCATGTCGGATCGCCCCGGTTCCGCGCGAGCGTCGCGGGAGCGCCCCTGGGTCGTGCCTCGCGGCCTGGGCGCTCGGGCGCCGTTCCAGAGGCCGGCGAAGAAGTGGGCCGCGTTCGCACCGAGCGTGCGGGTCCTGTAGCCGCCTTCCTGAACGACAAGCGTGGGAAGACCGACCTCGCCGATCATGCGGCCGATCCGCTCGAAATCGTCCGTCCGGTGCGGCCAGCTTCCGGTAGGGTCACCCACGGCGGTGTCGAGGCCGAAGGCGACGATCAGGTAAGCCGGCTCGTGGCGGCCGATGCGTTTGAGCGCCTGTTCGAGAGCCTCGCGATAGTCGGCCGGCGTGATGATCTCTGGCAGCGGAATGTTCAGATTGAAACCGGCCCCGGCCCCGTCGCCGGTCTCGTCGCGGAAGCCGCTGAAATAAGGGTAGGCAAAGCGCGGATGGCCGTGGATCGAGACTGTCAGCACGTCCGGGCGTGAATAGAAGATGTCCTGCTGCCCGTTGCCGTGGTGGTAGTCGATGTCGAGGATCGCGATCCGGCCGAACCGTGACAGATAATTGGCAGCGACCGCAACGTTGCAGAAATAGCAGAAGCCGCCGAAGGCCCGCCGCTCGGCGTGGTGCCCCGGCGGCCGCACCAGCGCATAGGCAAACCGGTGTCCTTCCAGGATCTTGTCGGACGCGGTGAGCGTGCAATCCACGGCTCGTCGGGCCGCCCGCCAGGCATTCGGGTTGATCGGGGTAAAGGTGTCCAGACACCAGTACCCGGCGCGCAGCGTGAGCTCTTTCGGGGGTCTCGCGCGGTTGCGTATCGGAAACACATAGGGATAAACGGAGCGGTTCGGCTCGACAGTCGCGCAGGCTCGGCGAAGATAGTCGACGAACGCGCCGTCGTGGACCGCCCGGATATGCGTCTCCGGATACTCCTTCGGCTCTATCCGCTCAAAGAGCTGCATCTTTTCCAGTTCACGCAGGATTGCCCTGACCCGAACCGGCGCCTCGACATACCCGCGCTCGCGGATGTGGTGGATGTCGTGGCGGTCGTTCACGACGATCGGGATCTTGCCGTTCGGCACGCCGCTCGTCTCCGGGGCCGCCTGAGCATAATACCGGAACGGTCGTAGGCAGACTTCTCCGTCGAGAAACGAGGCCACCACCTTCTCGACGTAATCGGGTGGGCAGCGATCGCCGTATTTCCGCTCGAGGATTGCGCTGACTATTTCGGCCAGCCTCGGCCCGGAAGGGAGCTCGTGCTCGCCGAGGCCGTCGAACACCAGATAGGGGGGGTCCGGCTCCCCCGGCCGAAGCGGAGTCTCGTAAGCCGAGCCCATGATGGGACGAGCGCCATATTGCTCGTAAAACTTGAGCCTGCGGGCATTCTGCCGCCGCGTCGCCGGGTTCGGGCTAAGTCTCGGGTCGTCCGGCAGGCACTCGAAGAAGAGACCGTCGACGCCGATCGCGCGTGCCGCCTCGCGCACGCGCTCGTACAGGGCGCCGCCCGCGCCGCCGCCGATCCCGCGCGCGGAGGTAGCGATGAAGTCGAGATAGCAGAAGTTCAGATCCGGGGCATGCAGCACCAGAGCGAAGCCGCGCACCCGGCCCCGCGCATCCTCGGCGACGAAGAGGAGGAAGCGGAACCTGTATTTGAGCGGATCGCGCAGCTTTTCGGGAAGAGCCTCCACCTCTTCATCCGAGACTGCCGCGAAACGTTCGCGCAGGATCGCCTGCACCTGCCGTATGGCATCGCTGTTCGCTGGAGCGCCGTCGTTGAGGACCTGTCGGATCCGGAACATCATCCCGTCGCCGAATTACCGGCTCGTGGCAGCCGGATGCCCGCGTCGACTACGATACGACCAACGACCTCGACGAGGTCGATCCCCGCCGCATCCGCCGCAGCGGCAAAGCCGGCATCCGGGCTGAGGCAGGGATTCGCATTCACTTCGAGAACGAAGGGAGTGCCGCTCTCATCCACCCGGAAGTCCACCCGTGCATACCCGCGGAGGCCGAATAGGTGCCAGCACCGGAGTGCGATCTGGCCGAGCCTCCCCGCAAGCAGCGCTGCTTCGGCTCCCAGCAGCCGTCTGCGCGTGTTTCGATAGGCGGCACTGTTCGGTTGCCACTTCGCTGCATAATCGACGATGGCGGGGCGCTCGGGCGGGCAATCGATGAAGACGATCTCGCTCACGGGAAGCACCTGCGGCCCGGCACTGCCAGCGAGCAGGCTCACATTGAACTCGCGGCCGTGGATGTAGCGCTCTGCGAACCACGATCCGCCGTGTGCGGCGGTGCAGCGGCGCAGTCGGCCGGCAACAGCATCGGCCCGCACCACCGAGGCGGCGCTCAAGCCGAACGAGGCATGTTCAGTAGCGGATTTGACGATCCAGAGACCATCGTCAGGCGAGAGCTGCCCTGCTTCCATGCCCGTTTCGCACCACTCGGGCGTCGGAATGCCCGCGGCTGCCATCAGCCGCTTGGCGAGGGTCTTTTCGGTCGAGGCGGCCAGAGCGGCCGCGGGAGCACCGGTATAAGGGATGCGTGCGCGCTCCAGAAGATAGGCGGCGAGGGGGAGAAGCGCATCTCTGCCGTCGATCTGTTCGACCAGATTGAAGGCGAAATCCGGGGCGATCGCTTCGACCGTCCGGGCGACATCAGCGAGATCGCGGCCGACCTCCAACGTCTCGACAGCGAACCCGAGCTTCCGGAGGGCGGCCGTCACCACCCCCACCTGCACGAGAGTATCCTCGTCATCGGCCGCGGCCCCGGGCGCGACGGCGCCATGAAGGATCAGCGCCGACCGCGCGGGAGCCGGAGCTCGGGCGGTCATGCCGCCCGAGCCGCGACGGGGAAAATGCGGCTGAGGCAGGAATCGACGATGCGCCCGAGAAGGTCGTCGTAGGAAATGCCGGCGAGCCTCGCCAGGATCACGAGATCGGACTTCACGGGGTGGAGACCGGCGAGGGGATTGGCTTCGATGAAGTTCGGCTCGCCCGTGTGGTCGGAACGCAGGTCGAGCCGGCCCCCGTCCCGGCAGCCGAGCACCCGCCACGCGCGGAGGGCCGTTTCTCCGGCCCGCTCGGCCTCTGCATCGTCGGCCAGCCGGTAGGACACGCGGCCCTCGTAGCGCTCCTTGTTTTCGAAGGAATAGCCGAAGGGTTCCGCCTCGGCGGTCAGGATGATCTCCATGACGCCGAGAATCCCGGCCTCGGCACCCGTGCCGGCGATCCCGACCGTAAACTCCCGCCCCGGGAGATAAGTCTCGACGAGCATGGGCTGGCGAAACTTCGCGATCAGCTCGCCGCAGGTGCTGACCAGTGCGGCCGGGTTCTCGGCTCGCGAGGCGGCACTGATCCCCTTGCCGGTCCCCTCGGCCAATGGCTTTACGAAAAGAGGGTAGGGAAGATCCACCTGCCGGGCATCGTGAGAATCCCGGACCACCGCGAACGCCGGAGTCGGAATGCCAGCATCGCGCACCACCCGCTTCGTCATTCCCTTGTCGAGGGTGAGGGCGAGAACGAGCGGGTCCGAGAAGGTGTAGGGAATGTCCCAGGCATCGAGCAGTGCCGGCACCTGAGCCTCACGCCCGATCCCCCGCAGGCCTTCGGCGATGTTGAACACGAACTCCCACCGGTCGCCGGCGACGAGGCGTGCCGCGAGATGCCGCACATGCCCGATCCGATCGACCTCCACACCGCGCCGGGTGAGCACATCGGTGATGGCATCGATGGTGGCGGGCGAATCGAACTCGGCGGTTTCTTCCTCGCCGTAGCCTTCGGCGAGATACTCGTCGCGGAGGTCGTATGTGAGGCCGACGCGCATCAGCCGGCACTCCCGCCAGCGACCGCCGATGATCCCAGATCGCCGCCCGGGTCCGGGTACCGCCAGACCTCGCCTTCGAAGTTGCGCAGGAGCAGATCGTCGCCGTCGCGACCGACGACAGGGTCCGGGATCAGCGGAATCTTACCGCCGCCCCCCGGTGCATCGATGACATAGGTCGGCACCGCATATCCGGTTGTATGACCTCGGAGAGCGGCGATGATCTCCAGCCCCTTGGAAACCGGCGTGCGGAAATGCGCCGACCCGCTGATCGGGTCGCACTGATAGAGATAGTAGGGCTTCACCCGACGCAGCAGCAGA
>JAJUJF010000013.1 GCA_029265455.1 Paracoccaceae bacterium
TACGACAAGGGCGAGACCGAGGAACAGCGCACCGCCTATCTGAACTGCCCGATGGACCGCGAGGAATACGAGCGGTTCATCGACGCGCTCCTTGCCGCCGAGACCACCGAGTTCAAGGACTGGGAGCGTGAGACACCCTATTTCGAAGGCTGCCTGCCGATCGAGGTCATGGCCGCGCGCGGCCGCGACACGCTGCGGTTCGGACCGCTGAAGCCGATCGGCCTCACCAATCCCCACGCGCCCGACCGCAAGCCCTACGCGGTTGTCCAGCTCCGCCGCGACAATGCGCTCGGCACGCTCTACAACATGGTCGGTTTCCAGACCAAGATGAAATACGGCGCGCAGACCGAGGTGTTCAGGCTGATCCCCGGCCTCGAGAATGCCTCCTTCGCCCGGCTCGGTGGCATCCACCGCAACACCTTCCTGAACTCGCCGCGGCTTCTCGACGAGCGGATGCGGCTTCGCGCCGATCCGCGCCTGCGCTTTGCCGGCCAGATCACCGGTGTCGAGGGATATGTCGAGAGCGCGGCGATGGGCCTTCTCGCCGGCCGCCTTGCCGCTTCCGAACGGCTCGGGCGGCCGATCGACCTGCCGCCTCCGACCACGGCGACCGGCGCGCTGCTCGCCCATGTCACCGGCGGCGCCGATGCGCGGAGCTTCCAGCCGATGAACGTGAATTTCGGCCTCTTTCCTCCACTCGACGGAGTACGCGGCGGGCGGCGCGGGCGGCGCGAGCGCTATCGCGGCTACACCGACCGCGCGAAGGAGGACTGGCGCAGGTGGCTCGCGCGCGCCGACGCCGCCGCGACCGCTGCCGCTCCGGGCAGGTGAGGCGCGCTTGCGCACCCGTTTCGCCCCGTCCCCGACCGGTCTCCTCCATCTCGGCCATGCCTTTTCCGCGTTAACGGCATGGGATCTCGCGCAAGGGTCGGGCGGCGAATTCCTGCTGCGGATCGAGGATATCGACGGGACGCGCTGCCGCCCGGAATACGAGGCGGCGATCCTCGACGATCTCCGCTGGCTCGGCCTCGCCTGGCCGGAGCCGGTGATCCGCCAGTCGGAGCGTCTCCCCCTCTATCGCGAGGCGCTCGAGCGGCTGCGTTCGGCGGGACTAGTCTATCCCTGCACCTGCACGCGGCGCGACATCCGCGAGGCCCTTGCCGCGCCGCAGGAGGGAGCGTCGCGTGCCGCCGTCTATCCCGGTACCTGCCGTGGCCGGACCGACCTGCCGGAAGACGCCGCCTGGCGTCTGGATCTCGGCCGCGCCCTTTCGCTGGCGGGACCACTCTACTTCGTCGAGACCGGCATCGAGGCGGGCAGGCACGGGGTCGACCCCGACGGGCTGATGGAGGGAATCGGCGATGTCGTGCTTGCACGGCGGGACATCGGCACCTCCTACCACCTCGCCGTCGTCATCGACGACGCGTTGCAGGGAATCACCCACGTCGTGCGTGGCATGGACCTGTTCGAGGTCACGGGACTGCACCGCCTGCTCCAGGCGCTCCTCGACCTGCCGGTGCCGGTCTGGCATCACCACCGCCTGATCCGCGATGCGAACGGCCGCCGCCTCGCCAAACGCGATGACGCGCGCGCAATTGTGCGTTACCGGGCCGACGGTCTCGCCCCTGCCGACCTGCGCCGGATGCTCGCCCACGCCTGAGGGCGGGCTGCCGTCGTGGCCCGGTATCCCGGCGGAGGCCCCGTTCCGGGGCCGAGTCTCTGGCTCGCTCCCGGCCGGCGGGCCGGAAGCAAGCAGTGGGCGGTCCCTGCGCCGGCGCGGCCCGTGTCCGGGATGCCGTGTGGGATTGCAGGCGGCACTTCCGGGTGGAGAGCCGTGGTCCGGCCGGGCCCCCGAGCCCCGGGCGAGGCCTGCAGGATCCCCATGCCGGATGTTGCGCCGCTCAGGCTGTCACGCCGTCCTGCCAACGCAGCTTGTTAACGAATGGGTAGGTTTTGATTATTGCCTTATATTAATGGCTTGGCGTGGTTTTCACGCGTGGGCGCCTCATGCCCACGGTTCGGCCAGAACCACTTCCTCGCCATCCCGGACCGCGGTGTGGAAGCAGCTCCTGCGGTTGGTGTGACAGGCCGGACCGGTCTGATCCACGATCAGGAGGAGCGTGTCGCGGTCGCAATCGACCCGGAGCTCGACGAGCCGCTGCACGTGGCCCGATGTCTCGCCCTTTCGCCACAATTCGCCCCGGGAGCGCGACCAGTAGGTGACCTGCCTGGTCGCGAGCGTCTCCTTCAGGCTTTCGGCATTCATCCAGGCAAGCATCAGCACCTCGCCCTCCCGCGACTGGGCGATCGCCGGGATGAGCCCGCGCGCGTCGAATCGGAGGCTTGCGACATCGAAGGCAGGCATGGGAGACTTCCGTCCACTTTCCGGGGGGCGAGTTTCGTCCTATCTATCGCTCCTGGACAGAAGAATGAAGGTCATGAGCGGCGACACCGATCTCATCAAGCTCTACAGCCAGCGCATCCTCGCCCTCGCGGCGGAGATCCCGCGCGCGGAACGCCTGCCGAACCCGCAGGTGAGCGCGAAGAAACGCTCGCCGCTCTGCGGCTCCACCGTGACGGTCGATCTCGTGCTCCGGGACGGGAGGATCGTCGAGTTCGGCCAGGACGTGAAGGCCTGCGCCCTTGGCCAGGCCGCGGCTTCCGTGCTCGGCCACTGCGTGATCGGCTGCACGCGGGAGAATATCGCCCGTGCTCGCGACCAGCTTCGCGCCATGCTGAAGGAAGGTGGCCCGGCTCCGGATGCTCCCTTCGACGGCCTCGAGGTGCTGATGCCGGCGCGCGACTACAAGAATCGCCACGCCTCGATCCTTCTTGCGCTCGAGGCGACCCTCGCGGCCTTCGATGAGGCGCTCGAATCGGGCCACGCGGAACCTGCCCCCGGCCACGCGGGTTGAGCTGCGTCGCCCGGCCGGTTCGCCGGGCATGCGCGGGCTGGACCCATGACCTTCTCGATCATCGCGCGATGCCCGCGGACCGGGCAGTTCGGTATCGGCGCCGCGACCGCGGTGCCTGCCGTCGGCAAGCTTCTTACCCATGCCGCCGCCGGTGTCGGCGCCGTGGCCACGCAGGCGAAGCTCAACCCGTATATCGGCATCGACGGCCTCCGCCATCTCGGGGAAGGTGCGTCCGCCGCCTCTGTCCGCGACCGCCTTGCCGCCGGGGATCCCCGCCGCGAGGAGCGCCAGTTCGCGGTAATCGACGGCACCGGTGCGACGGCGGCCTTCACCGGGGAAGAGTGCATTCCCTGGGCGGGCGACCTGGCAGGGGCCGGGTTCAGTGTTCAGGGAAACCGCCTTGCCGGTCCGGAAGTGCTGGAGGCGGCGGCCGGGGCCTTCATGCGGGGCGCCGGTCTTTCCCTCGCCGACCGTCTCCTCGAGGCTCTCGCCGCAGGTGATGCGAAGGGAGGCGACACGAAGGGGGAGATTTCCGCGACCATCTATGTCGTCGATCGCGAGGAATATCCGCTCTGGGACATCCGGGTGGACGAGCATTCCCATCCGATCCGGGAGTTGCGGCGCCTGCATGGCATCTTCACGGAGAAGCTCCTGCCGGAGATCCTGAGCATGCCCTCCCGTCGCGATCCGGCGGGGAAGGCAAGGGAGGAGCCGGTCTAGCGGCCTGATCTACCCGACATCGATCAGCCGGATCGCCTTGTCGCGCTCGAGCAGGAACAGCAGCAGCCGCGCCGCCTCCCCGCGGGGTGAGGTCAGGTGCGGATCGCCCGCAAGCAGCAGGCGCGCGTCGTCCTGGGCCACGCGCATGAGGTCGCTCTGGGTCTCGAGATCGGCGATGCGGAAGCGGGGCAGGCCGGACTGCTGGACCCCGAGCAGGTCGCCGGCGCCACGGAGGCGCAGGTCCTCTTCGGCAATGCGGAAGCCATCCTCGGTCTCGCGCATGATCTCGAGCCGGGCGCGGGCGGTTTCCCCGAGTGGCGGGTCGTAGAGCAGCAGGCAGGTCGAACGCGCAGCCCCGCGGCCGACGCGGCCGCGCAGCTGGTGGAGCTGGGAGAGGCCGAACTTCTCCGCTCCCTCGATCACCATGATCGAGGCGTTCGGCACGTCCACCCCCACCTCGATCACCGTCGTGGCGACGAGCAGCCGCGTGCGGCCGGCGGCGAAATCGGCCATGGCAGCATCCTTCTCCGCCGGGGGAAGCTGACCATGGACGAGGCCGATCGGCACGCGGAGCGCCTGATCCAGGGCGGCGTGGCGCTTCTCGGCGGCGGTCAGGGAGATGGCCTCCGATTCCCCGACGAGAGGGCAGACCCAGTAGGCCTGTCTTCCCTCGCCGAGCGCCCGGCGCAGATGGTCGATCACCTCGTCGAGGCGCTGCGACGAGACGAGGGCCGTTGTCACCGGCGTCCTGCCGGGGGGTTTCTCGTCGAGGATCGAGATGTCCATGTCGCCGTAATGGGCAAGGGCAAGCGAGCGCGGGATCGGTGTCGCGGTCATCACGAGTATGTCGGCGAAACGGCCCTTGGCGCCGAGCTCCATGCGCTGGCGGACGCCGAAACGATGCTGCTCGTCGATGACGGCGAGGCGCAGGTCGCGGAAGGTCACGTCGGGCTGGAAGAGGGCATGGGTGCCGACGAGGATGGAGGTGCGCCCCTCGGCCAGGTCGGAGAGCTTGCGCAGCCGTTCGGTCCCCTTGTCACGGCCGGTGAGGATGTCGAGACCGATGCCGGCCTCGGCGGCAAGCGGGCGCAGGGTGGCGTGATGCTGGCGCGCGAGGATCTCGGTCGGCGCCATCAGGACCGCCTGTCCGCCGGCCTCGACCGCGGCGAGCATGGAAAGGAAGGCGACGAGCGTCTTGCCGGCGCCGACATCGCCCTGGAGCAGCCGGTTCATCCGCAGATCGGAGGCCATGTCGGCGGTGATCTCGGCCACTGCCCGCGCCTGGGCGCCGGTGAGCGGGAAGGGAAGCGCGGCGATCACCCTGTCGCGCAGGCTTCCGTCGCCCTTCGTCGCGAAACCCTTCGCGCGGCGGGACCGGGAGCGGGCGAGAGCGAGCGTCAGCTGATGGGCGAAGAGCTCGTCATAGGCAAGACGCTCGCGCGCCGGAGCGTCGGGCGCGAGATCGGGAGGTCCCGCCGGCGCGTGGGCCTTGCGCAGGGCGGTGTTCCAGTCGGGCCAGCCGCGGCGGGCAAGGAGGCTCGGCTCGATCCATTCGGGAAGCTGCGGCGCACGGTCGAGGGCGCCGGAGACGGCGCGGATGACGGTCCGCTGGGTGAGGCCCTGGGTCAGCGGATAGACGGGTTCGAATTCGGGCAGCGCCTGCGCGGCGTCGGGGCGCAGGATATGGTCGGGATGGACCATCTGGGCGATGCCGTCGAAGAGCTCGACCCGGCCGGAGACGATGCGGCGGCTGCCGGCGGGCAGCTTGCGGCGGAGCTGCTCGGGCGCGGCGTGGAAGAAGACGAGAAGGAACTCGGCCTCGGCATCGCGGACATGGATGCGGTAGGCGCGGCCCTGTGCTGCAGGTGGCTGATGGCGACCGATCTCCACCTCGACGGTGAGGGTCGCCGGCAGGGGAATGCCGCGGATCGTCGGCCGGAGCCGCCGGTCCGTGCCTCCGGTCGGAAGATGAAGGAGGAGATGTGCCGGCCGCTCGATGCCGAGCCGGGCGAATAGCCTGGCGAGTTTCGGGCCGATGCCGTTGAGAACGGTCAGCTCCGCAAAGATGGGGAACAGGATGTCGGGGCGGCTCATCGACCGTGGGCGCATGGGTGCCCACGCGTGAAAATACCATCAAGTGCCTGAATGCAAACGATAATCAAAGCCTACCCAGGTGTTAACAGCCACGAGCGCCAGACCGCGGCGAAGCTTATGCCGCTCTCCCGCCGCTGCAAAGGGCCTGCGGGCGGAAAGTTGCGCGCGTTAACGCTGCCTTAACCTCCTGCTGGAGGGCGGGGTAGCCGCCGACTAGCGTGCCCGGACCATGAGCCGGTTCCTGATCCTGATCCTGCCCTTCCTGCTCCTTGCCGGCGCGCTTTCGGCGGAGCCTGCGCCCGTCCCGGACACCCGCCTCGCCGCGCTGGTTCCGGAGGCCGTGAAACCGCTGCCGCGCACGCTTCCGGCGGCAGCGGGGGAGCGGCGATGTACGGCGGATGGCCGGCACTGCATCGCGCTTGCGACCTATGTGCGCGATGTCTGCCGCACGATCGAGGCGACGGCGCGGGAAGCGGGGCTCGATCCGCATTTCTTCGCGCGGCTCCTGTGGAAGGAAAGCCTGTTCGATGCCACTGCCGTGAGCCCGAAGGGTGCGCAGGGGATCGCGCAGTTCATGCCCGGCACGGCCGAGCTCCGCGACCTCGCCGATCCCTTCAACCCGGCCGAGGCGCTGCGGGCCTCGGCCCGCTATCTCGCGGAACTGGCCGGCAGCCTCGGCAACATCGGGCTCGCGGCGGTGGCCTACAATGGCGGCGAGGCGCGGGCCGCCCGTTTCATGAGCCGCACGAGCGGACTGCCGGCCGAGACCCGTGACTATGTCCAGGCGATCACCGGCCATCCGGCGGAGACATGGCGCGATGCGCCGCCCGAGAAGGTCGATCTTGCGCTTGCCAGGGAGGAGGCGTTCGAGGCCGCCTGCATCAGGCAGGCCGAAGGCCGCTCGATCCGGGAATTCAAGACGGGACCCGTCGTGCTGCCCTGGGGGGCGGTGGTGGCGACGAACCGCGACCGGACCGGGGCGCAGCGCCAGGTCGCGCGGCTGAAGAACCGGCTCGGCCCGGTTCTGGCGGCGGAGAACGTCGCCTATGTGCGCGAAAGGCGGCAGGGTCTGCGCGGCGTGATGTGGTTTGCCCAGGTGGGGCGCGAGACCCGGGAGGAGGCCGAGGCCTATTGTGCGCGGGTCCGCGGGGCGGGGGGCGACTGCATGGTGCTGAAGAACTGAAGGCGCGCGCGACGCCGCGGAGCGCATCACGGACGTCCTGCCCCGGGAAGCGGCGCGGCTCGATCAGTCACCATCGCGCGGGCGCGGGATGATGCTGATGCTGCCGCTTGCCTCGAGCACGGCGGACTTGATCTGGTCGAGGCGTTCGAGGCCCTGGTTCTCGCGCGCGGCCTCGAGGATCTCCTCGATGCTGATCCGGGCGCGGCGAAGCGCATGGGCGTCGACATGGCCGTCGCTGATCAGCACGCTCGGCTGACCGTCGAGCCAAATCGCGAAGCGCGGCAGCCAGCCCTTCAGGTAGGAAAGGACGATGTCGGCGGCGAAGAGGGTGGTGATGAGCACGAAGGCGTTGCTGATCGAGAAGTCGTCGCCGAGGAGGGCCTGCTGCGTCGTTTCGGCCACGATCAGCAGGAGCACGAATTCGAAGGCGGTCATCTCGCCCATCGTCCGCCGCCCCGAGAAGCGGGTGATGACGAGGAGAATGATGTAGATGGTGATCCCGCGCAGGACGCTTTCCAATTCCGGCTCCTAAGGCAGGACGATGACGGTGGTCGCGACCGGCGGCGCATCGTCGAGGGCGATGCCGAGGCTGACGAGGCCGGGACCGCTCGCGCGGAGCCGGAGGGTGACGGCGGCGCGGGCTTCGCCCTCGGCGGTGAAGTCGTAGGTGATGCCGTTCGGCGCGGCGCGGGATTCGCTGGGCTGGGGCTGGATCGACTCGATGAAGAGTCCGTGCGGAATCGGCCCCTCCAGCCGCAGGCGGTGGCTGGGCGCCGCATCGGCGAAGCGCAGGGTCAGATCCTCGGCGGTGTCCCAGCGCAGGATGCGGGGGGCGTCGATGGTGCCGGATTCGGAGACGAGAGTGGTGCGGGAGAGGAGGCCGCCGCTGCCGGAAACTCCGGCGAGGGCGGCGAGGACGATCAGGAGGAGGACGACATGGGAGACCCGCTCCGCAGTCCAGATCCGCTCCTGGACGCGGCGATCCTCGGCGAGCTGGAGGCCGTCGGCGCGCACGGGAGGCATGTCGGGCTGCTGGACGCTCATGGCGGGTGATCACTCCGGACCCCGGCCGGCAGCCAACGCGCGCCGGAGGGGCAGGTTCCCCGGCGTGCCGGTCGGACGTTCGCGGTCAGCCGGCCATTTCCAGCCATTCCTCCTCGGAAAGCACGGTCAGGCCGAGTTCGCGCGCCTTCTTCTCCTTCGAACCCGCGCCGGGGCCGGCGACCACGTAATCGGTGCGGGAGGAGACCGAGCCCGCCACCTTGGCGCCGAGGGCTTCGGCGCGGGCCTTGGCCTCGGCCCGGGTCATGCGCTCGAGCGTGCCGGTGAAGACGATGGTCTTGCCCGCGAGCGGGGAACCGGATGCCGAGGGGGCCGCGACATCCTCGATCTCCAGTTCGGCGACGAGCCGGTCGATGGCGGCGCGGTTGGCGGGTTCGTGGAAGAAGTCGACGAGGGAGGCGGCGAGGGTCGGGCCCACCCCGTCGATGGCGTTGAGATCGTCCCAGGCCGGGCCCTCGTGGTCGCGCGCCTCCTCCATCGCCGTCCGGAACCGTTCCCAGCTGCCGTAGTGGCGGGCGAGGAGCTTCGCCGCGGTCTCGCCCACATGGCGGATGCCGAGGCCGAAGATCAGGCGGTTGAGGGGCACGCGGCGGCGCTCCGCGATGCTGCGGAAAAGGTTGGCGGCCGAGCGTTCGCCCCAGCCCTCGCGCCGGCGCAGTTCGGTTCCGTGGCGGGATTCGAGATGGAAGATGTCGGCCGGTTCGCGCAGCCAGCCATCGGCGAAGAAGGCCTCGATGGTCTTCGCGCCGAGGCCCTCGATGTCGAAGGCGTTGCGGGAGACGAAATGCTTGAGCTTCTCGACCTGCTGCGCCGGACAGACGAGGTTGCCGGTGCAGTAATGCACCGCCTCGCCGGGCTCGCGCACGACGTCGGAGCCGCAGATGGGGCAGGTTTCGGGAAAGACATAGGGGACCGCGTCCGGCGGCCGGCGGGAGAGGTCGACATCCTCGATCTTCGGGATGACGTCGCCCGCGCGGTAGATCGTCACCCAGTCACCGACGCGGATGTCGCGGCCCTCCCGGATGGGCTGCCCCCTGGAATCGCGGCCGGCGATGTAGTCGGCGTTGTGAAGGGTGGCGTTCTGGACCACGACGCCGCCCACGGTGACCGGCGCGAGGCGGGCGATGGGCGAGAGGGCGCCGGTGCGGCCGACCTGGATCTCGATGGCCCGAAGCTGGGTGGTGGCGCGTTCGGCGGGAAACTTGTGGGCAAGCGCCCAGCGTGGTGTCGCGGAACGCGCGCCGAGACGCGCCTGCAGGTCGAGGCGGTTGAGCTTGTAGACCACGCCGTCGATGTCGTAGCCGAGATTGGCCCGCTCTCCCTCGATGCGGCGGTAGTGAGCGAGAAGCTCCTCCAGTTCGTGGCAGAGGACGGTAAGCGGGTTGGTCGGCAGCCCGAATCCCGCGAGGCGCTCTATCGCACCCATCTGCGTATCGGCGAGGGGCTCCGAAACCATGCCCCACGAATAGGCGAAGAAGCGCAGGGGGCGGGAGGCGGTGATCGAGGGATCGAGCTGGCGCAGACTGCCCGCCGCGGCATTGCGCGGATTGGCGAAGGTACGGCCGCCGGTCTCGGCCTGGCGGGCGTTCAGCGCCGCGAAGTCCTCGTGAGACATGTAGACCTCTCCGCGGACCTCGAGCAGGGCAGGGGCATCCGGGATCTCGTCGGGGATGTCGTCAAGCGTGCGGGCGTTCGCGGTGACGTTCTCGCCGGTGGTGCCGTCGCCGCGGGTCGCGGCCTGGACAAGCCTGCCGTCCTCGTAGCGGAGCGAGAGGGAAAGGCCGTCGATCTTGGGCTCGGCCGTGAAGGCGAGGGGTTCGTCGGCGGGGAGGTTGAGGAAACGGCGGATGCGGGCGACGAAGTCCGCGACCTCCTCCTCGGCGAAGGCGTTTTCGAGCGAGAGCATCGGCATCGAGTGCCGGACCTTGGAGAAGGCGGAGGAGGGGGGAGCGCCGACCCGCTCCGACGGTGAATCGGGACGCCGGAGTTCCGGGAAGGCCGCCTCCAGCGCGGCGTTCCGGCGTTTCATCGCGTCGTATTCGGCGTCCGTGATCTGCGGCGCGTCCTCGCCGTGATAGGCGCGATCAGCCGCGGCGATGGCGGCAGCAAGGCGGGCGAGTTCCTCGGCGGCTTCCTCGGGGGTGAGTTCCTCGGGCGGGCGGGAAGAATCCATGGCGGCGTGTCCGGTATGCTCGGGATCGCTGGCTTAGCCCGTCCGGCGGCCCGGGGTAAAGCCGGCGCCCCGCCCGGCTTCTGCTAGTCCTCCTCGACGAAGACCTCGTCGCGGCGCTTGCGGACGGCGGGGAGGACGGCGACCAGCACCGCCGCCACGGCGCAGGCGAGGAGCGCCGCCGAGATCGGCCGCTCGAGGAAGATCATCGGGTCGCCGCGCGAGAGGATCATCGCGCGACGAAGATGTTCCTCGAGCAGGGGGCCGAGCACAAAACCGAGCAGGAGCGGCGCCGGTTCGCAGCCGAACTTGATCAGGACATAGCCGAGGATGCCGAAGACGACGATGGCGTAGACGTCGAAGGCGTTGAGGCTGATCGAATAGGTGCCGATGCAGGCAAAGGCGATGATGGCGGGGAAGAGCACCCGGTAGGGGATGGTGAGGAGCCGGACCCAGACGCCGATCAGCGGCAGGTTCAGCATCACCAGCATCAGGTTGCCGACCCACATCGACACGATGATGCCCCAGAAGAGCGCGGGCTCGTCGCGGATGACGTTGGGGCCGGGGGTGATGCCCTGGATGATGAAGGCGCCGATCATCAGCGCCATCACCGGATGGGCGGGAATGCCGAGGGTGAGCATCGGGATGAAGGAGGTCTGTGCGCCGGCGTTGTTGGCGCTCTCGGGACCGGCCACCCCCTCGATCGCGCCGGTTCCGAATTCCTCGGGGCGCGAGGAGCTGCGCTTTTCCAGCGAGTAGGAGGCGAAGGAGGAGAGCACATGGCCCCCGCCCGGCAGGATGCCGAGGATGGAGCCCAGCACGGTGCCGCGCACCACCGGGGCGACGATCCGGCGGAAGTCCTCGCGGCTGAGCCAGAGGTTCGAGACCTTCCTGACCAGGACTTCGCGCGTCGTCTCGTGTTCGAGATTGCGCAGGATCTCGGCAACTCCGAAGACGCCCACCGCGACGGAGACGAAGTTGATCCCCGAATAGAGTTCGAAGAAGCCGAAGGTGAACCGCGGCGTGCCGGTGTAGATGTCCTGGCCGACCATGCCGAGAAGAAGGCCGATCACGATCATGCCGAGGGCCTTGAGGATCGAGCCGTGGGCAAGGGCGATCGAGGCGAGCAGCCCGAGCACGATCAGCGAGAAATATTCCGGCGCGCCGAAGTTCAATGCGGCGCGGGCAAGTGGCGGTGCCGCGACCGCGAGGACGAGCGTCGACACCGTGCCGGCGAAGAACGAGCCGAGGGCGGCCGTGGCGAGGGCCGGGCCGGCGCGGCCCTGTCTTGCCATCTGGTAGCCGTCGATGGCGGTGACGGCGGAGGAGGACTCGCCCGGCAGGTTGATGAGGATCGCCGTGGTCGAGCCGCCGTACTGCGCGCCGTAGTAGATGCCGGCGAGCATGATCAGCGCCGTCACCGGTTCGAAGGTGAAGGTGATCGGCAGCAGCATCGCGATGGTCGCGGTGGGCCCGATGCCGGGCAGGACGCCGACCAGCGTCCCGAGCAGGCAGCCGACGAAACAGTAGAGCAGGTTCGTCGGCGTGAGGACCGTCTCGAACCCGAGGGCAAGATTGGCGAGCAGGTCCAAGGCAGCCTCTCAGAACCGGAGCCAGGGCCCGAAGGACGCGAGTGGCACCCCGAGGCCGACGATGAAGATGAGCGTGCAGAGGAAGGTGAGCGCCGCGGCGATGAGGAGGGCCCGCAGGAGAGAGTTGTTCCTGCTGGCGAGTGCGCTTGCCGTGGCGGTCAGGAACAGGGCGGGCACGAGGCCGAGGCCGCGGACGGTCATGCCGAAGAAGGCGATGGCGCCGAGCAGGAGGATGATGCCGCGGAGCGGAACCCGTTCCAGGGGAGGTTCCTCCTCCCGCGCGAGAAGCCCCCGGATCACGACCGCGAGGCCGATCACGCCGAGGACGCCCGCGAGCACCAGCGGAAAGTAGCCCGGCCCCATCCGGAGCGCCGTTCCTCTTTCATAGCCGGTGGCCGCATAGCCGAAGGCGAAGGCGATGCCGATGAAGATCAGTCCGGAGAGGATGTCCCGGACGGACTTGCGATGCTGCATGGCGCCTTTCCTCTCGTGCCCCGTGCAGGCGTCCGGGTCCGGTGGACGCCTGCAGCCGGTCCGGCCGACGGCTCAGTCGCCGGCGCCGGCGCTCGCGATGACTTCGCCCCAGAGGTCGATCTGCTCCTGAAGGTATCGCGCATGCGCTTCGGGCGTCGCCTGGTCGAGGGGGACGGGCGCCGTGCCGAGTTCGGCGAAACGGGTCACGACGTTCTCGTCCTCGAGCGCGGTCTGGAGTGCCGCGCTCAGGGTCGCGACCACCTCCTCCGGCGTGCCGGCAGGGGCGTAGAGGCCGTGCCACACACCGACCTGGAAATCGGGAAGCCCGGCTTCCGCCGTGGTGGGGAGGTCGGGCAGGCTCTCGAGCCGTTCCGGCGTCGTCACGGCGTAGGCCTTGACCTCGCCGCCCTTGATCTGGCCGGTCGTGTTGGTGGTCTGGTCACACATGAAGTCCACCTGGCCGCCGAGAAGATCGGTCATCGCCGGGCCGGTTCCCTGATAGGGGACGGTGAGCACGTCCACGCCGATCGCATCCATGAAGAGCAGACCGCAGAGATGCGACGCCGCGCCGATGCCGGCGTTGGCGTAGGTGACGGAGTCCGGGTTGGCAGTCACGTAATCCACCAGTTCCTCAAACGTGTCCGGTTCGAAGTCGCGGCGGGCGATCATCGTCATCGGCACGATGGTGACGAGGCCGATGGTCTCGAAACTTTCGGTCGGGTCATAGGCGAGGTCGTCGTAGAGGGCGGGCGCCGTCGACATGCCGATGTGATGCATGAGGATCGTGTAGCCATCGGGCTGGGCATTCGCGACCTGGGTGGCGGCGAGGGTGCCGCCTGCGCCGGCGACGTTCTGGACGACGATCTGCTGGCCGAGCGCCGCGCTCATCGGCTCGGCGATCAGGCGGGTCACGGTGTCGGTGGGCCCGCCGGCGGCGAAGGGAACCACGATGGTGACCGGACCGGTCGGATAGTCCTGGGCGAGGGCGCCAGTGGCGAGCAGGGTCGCGAGCAGGGTCGCGCCGGTCTTCCGGAATGGCATGAATTTCCTCCGCTGTTGTTCTTGTCGGTCCCGGTCACGTCGTTGCGGCGCGCCGAAATCCGGGTTGTAGACCGTTTGTCGGTCAGCGGGGAAAGCAGGTCAAGATTGGCCCTGCATCAGCCTAAACGGCCGGTGGCATCAGCCGGGCCGAGATTCGGGATGGGTGGGCCCCGGAGGACGGAGGCTGGCCGGAGGCGTGTTCGCCGCCCGTCCCCCGGAAATCCGTCAGGCTTCGAACCCTGTCGCTTCCAGGGAGGCTGGAAGTGACGAACCGGGCATCATCTCCCGGCCGAAGCGGATGGCGCTAGCCGGCCAAGCCGGTCCTCGCGCTGCAGCACGATCGAGAGCCCATGACAGGGGTGTCGGCATGTCCGGTCGTGAGCGGAACCGGGCAGCCATCCTTCCGCGCCATGGCCGCGCAGGTGCCGCTCAGGCGCCGACCGCCATTCGCGGACCGGAAGAAGTGTCGCTGCCGGCCTCGGGTTCGCTGCGCGCAACGGGATCGCGAAGCACGTAACCACGGCCCCAGACGGTCTCGATGCAGTTCTCGCCGCCGGTTGCCTCGGAGAGCTTCTTCCTGAGCTTGCAGATGAAGACATCGATGATCTTCAGCTCGGGCTCGTCCATGCCGCCGTAGAGATGGTTGAGGAACATCTCCTTGGTGAGAGTCGTGCCCTTGCGGAGCGAAAGCAGCTCCAGCATCTGGTATTCCTTGCCGGTCAGATGCACGGGCTTGCCGTCGACCTCGACGGTGCGGGTGTCGAGATTGACCGTGAACTTGCCGGTGGTGATCAGCGACTGCGCATGACCCTTGGAGCGTCGCACGATCGCATGGATGCGCGCGATCAGTTCCTGACGGTTGAAGGGCTTGGTCATGTAGTCGTCGGCGCCGAAGCCGAAGCCCTTCAGCTTCGATTCGGTATCGTCGAGACCGGAGAGAATCAGGATCGGCGTCTCGACCTTGGCTATCCGGAGCTGGCGCAGGACCTCGTGGCCGGTCATGTCCGGAAGGTTGAGATCAAGCAGGATCAGATCGTAATCGTAGAGTTTTGCCAGATCGATCCCCTCTTCGCCGAGATCGGTGGCATACACGTTCAGGCTGGCGTTCTGGAGCATCAACTCGATGCTCTTGGACGTGGCGGGATCGTCCTCAACCAAAAGAATGCGCACTCGCTACTCTCCAGTCCTACATCGGGGCCGCCCCCATGACGGCCCCTGTTAACCAAAAAAAGGTTAACTTCATATTGCGATTGTTGAGTGCTTAACGAATCTTGTCAGAGTTGTCTATATTTTTGGATCGCGGTAACGCGGAGCGCCGCTGCGCCGTGCCTGTGTACAACACTCCTCCAGAGGTTGAGTTCCTCGGCGGAAAGCTGGTACATCTGGCACGCTTCCTCCGGCTCGATCAGTCCGTGATCGACGGCCGCCACCACTGTTGCCTTGCGGCGGGCCACCCAGCGCTTGGTGTCTGCCGGCGGCAGGTCCGACCGCGTGAGCTTCGTTCCGTCCGGAAGCGTGATGCAGACTGGACCTTTGACACGACGGATGTACATATCCCTCACCCCTTAAACCGTTCCCCAGTTGTTCTGGTATTACCAGTAGCGTTAAACTCGCGTGAACCGGGCATTTTCGGAACATGACTTTTTCGATTGCCCTTTTGTTAGCCTGGCGGCCTCCATGCTCGACGAGACAAGCCTGACGACCCTTGCGGATCTCCGATCCGGGAAACCGCCTTCCGCGACGCGGGTGGTGGTGGCGATGTCGGGGGGCGTCGATTCGTCGGTTGTCGCGGCGTTGCTCGCCGAGGCGGGTTACGATGTCGTCGGCGTGACGCTGCAGCTCTACGATCACGGGGCGGCGGTGGCGCGGAAGGGCGCCTGCTGCGCCGGTCGCGACATCCACGACGCGCGGCGGGTGGCGGAGACCCTGGGCTTTCCGCACTACGTGCTCGATTACGAGGACCGGTTCCGCGAGAGCGTGGTCGACGAATTCGCGGATTCATACCTCGCGGGTGCGACGCCGGTGCCCTGCATCCGCTGCAACGAGCGGGTCAAGTTCCGCGATCTCCTCGAGACGGCGCGTGATCTCGAGGCCGACTGCATGGCAACCGGGCATTACGTGCGCCGCATGGAGGGGCCGGGAGGGCCGGAGCTTCACCGCGCCGCCGATCCGCGCCGCGACCAGAGCTATTTCCTGTTCTCGACCACGCGCGAACAGCTTGGCTTCCTGCGCTTCCCGCTCGGCGGGCTTGCCTCCAAGGCCGAGACCCGGGCACTGGCCGCGCGCTACGGCCTGCCGGTGAAGGACAAGCCCGACAGCCAGGACATCTGCTTCGTGCCGAACGGTGATTATGCCGCGGTGATCGAGAAGCTGCGGCCCGGCGCGGCGGAACCCGGCGAGATCGTGCATCTCGACGGGCGGGTGCTGGGCCGGCATGAGGGGGTGATCCGCTACACCGTCGGCCAGCGCCGGGGCCTTGGCATCGGCGGCGAGGCGGAACCGCTTTTCGTCGTCAGGCTCGATGCGGAGGCAAGGCGGGTCGTGGTCGGGCCGCGGGAGGCCCTCGCCTCGCGCTCGGTCCGTGTGCGGGAGGTCAACTGGCTCGGCGATGCGCCGATCGAGGCGACGCCCGAGGGGGGCTGGGAGGTGGCGGTGCGCGTGCGCTCCACCCGGCCGCCGAAACCGGCGCGGCTCTTTCCCGATGCCGCGGGCGGCGCGCGGGTCGAACTCCTCGACCCCGAGGAAGGCGTCGCGCCCGGACAGGCCTGCGTCTTCCACGCTCCGGAGGGTAGTCGCGTCCTTGGCGGCGGATGGATCGTCCGGGGCTGACGCACGCTTCGGGCCGGCCGGGCATCGGTCCCGGTGATGATCCGGGTCGAGGTCGTCTGCCCGATGTTCGTCATGCCCCTGACGTCGCTGATTTCCGCAGCGGCCAAAAGCGGACAGCGTTGCGGGTGATCGCGAACGCGCTGCGCCTGCGGTGCGCGAAGGTGTAGCCGTGGACCGGCAGTGGATGAGAGGCCGGGGGGCGGATACGGCTCTCGCCCGCCGCCGATCGTTCCGTCGTCAGGAAGCCGGCGGGAGGCTGACCATTACGGGCGCTATGCCTCAGACCCGGGCGGCGGTCTGGAGCCAGTTCATGTAGAGCCGTTCGGCGACGGCGTTGAGATCAGGCAGCCGCGCGGAGACCTCCGCCGCCAGCTGCGCCGCACCATCGGCTCCGAGCGCCCGTTCCAGGGCCGCGGCGTATTCGGGCACGCCCGCCCAGTTCTCGACGGTGTTCTTCTCCACCTCGACATGGAACTGCACGGAATAGGCGCGGGTTTCCCATTTCATTGCCTGGACCGCGCAGGCGGGCGAGGTGGCGAGGCACTGCGCGCCCTCGGGGAGCCGCGTGATCTCGGCGGAATGCCACTGCAGGCAGGGGAACCGCTCCGGTACTCCGTCGAACATTATGCCCGCGGCGCCCTCCTCGGTCAGGCTCACGTCCATGAGGCCGACCTCGGGCGTTTCGGCCGGCCCGACCGCGCCGCCGAGCGCCTCGGCAAGGAGCTGGTGGCCGAGGCAGAGACCGAAGAACGGCACTCCGCGCTCCGCGACCGCCTCCCGGATGAACGCCTTCTCGGCGGCGAGCCAGGGGTGGACGTCCTCCTGCCAGACGTCCATCGGGCCGCCGAGGGCCCAGAGGGCGTCATAACCGTCGATAGCGGGCAGGGCGTCGCCTTCGTTGAGATGGACGGTGTCGTATTCATGGCCGTCCTCGGCGAGGAATTTCCGGAAAACACCCGGATCCTCGACCCGCTCGTGTTGAAGGACAAGGATGCGCATGGATCCTCCTTTCACAGATCAGCGCCGCGCGCGAGATGGCGGCATACCATACCGGGCCGAGAAGGCACGGGAGAAATGGGCGGAACCGGCAAAGCCGGTCGCGAGCGCGATGTCGGTCAGCGACAGCGACGAGGTGCCGAGCAGGTGGTGGGCGACGTCGAGCCGCACCTCGCGGTAGTAATCCATGGTGCTGCGCCCGAAACGCTCCTGGAAGAGGCGATTGAGATGCCGGGGCGAGACGCCGGCAACCGTCGCGAGTTGCGGCAGGGTCAGCGGGTCGGCCACGTGATCCTCCATTGCTGCCACGGCGATCAGCACGGGGGCCGAGGTCGTGCCCAGTCGCTCGACGAGGCCTGCCCGCTGCGGGTCGGCCGAGGTGCGGATGTCGGTGTGGAGGAACCAGTCGCTTACCAGCCGCGCGAAGACCCCGCCGTGATGTTCGGCGATGAGCGCATGCATCAGGTCAAGGGGCGCCGTGCCACCGCCGCAGGTCACACGGTCGCGGTCGATCACGTAGAGCCGCCGCTCGACGATGATGTCGGGCGAGAGCTCGGCGAGCACCGGCGCATGCTCCCAGTGCACGGTCATGCGGCGGCCCTCCATCAGCCCGGCCATGGCGAGGATGACCGGGCCGCCGGAGACCCCGCCCAGCTGCACCCCGCGGCGCGCCATCCGCTGGAGCCAGGCAAGGGCCGAAGCGTCGCGGAAGCTGGTCGGATCGCCGCCGGCGATCACCAGCAGCAGGTCGAGATCGGGGGTTTCGCCGATCCGGCAGGCGGCCGTGATGCTGGCGGCGCCCGAACTCTGCGCCTGCCCGTCGGCGGCGAAATGGACCACGTCGTAGAGCTTGCGCCGCGCCAGGAGATTCGCGGCCCGCAGCGGCTCGACCGTGCAGGCATAGGACATGAGCGCGAAACCCGGAACCGGAAAGATACCGATCCGGAATGGAGGCGAATCTGAACCGCATATGTCCATATCATGCATGATTGCGTCTTTTACAGGAAAGGCAAGATCCACGACGCGATGAGATACGGAAAGGGTCAACAGGGCAGGCAACGACATGCACTACTCGGCTTTCCGTATCTTCAAAGAGGCGATGACCGGAAACAGGGGCTGGAAACCCGCCTGGCGTGACCCGGATCCCAAGTCGGAATACGACATCATCGTCGTGGGTGGCGGCGGACATGGGCTTTCCACGGCCTACTACCTCGCCAAGGAGTTCGGCCAGACCAACGTGGCCGTGCTGGAAAAGGGGTGGATCGGCTCGGGCAACGTTGGCCGCAACACCACCATCATACGCTCGAACTACCTGCTGGAGGGCAACCAGCCCTTCTACGAGCTCTCCATGAAGATGTGGGAGAACCTGGAGCAGGACCTCAACTACAACGCGATGGTGAGCCAGCGCGGCATCCTCAATCTCATCCACAACGACCCCCAGCGCGATGCCTATGCGCGGCGGGGCAACGCGATGCGGCTGTCCGGGGCGGATGCCGAGCTTCTCGACCGCGAGGCCGTCCGCAGGATGTGCCCCTTCCTCGATTTCGAGAACGCCCGCTTCCCGATCCAGGGCGCGCTCTGGCAGCCGCGCGCCGGCACGGTGCGCCATGACGCGGTTGCCTGGGGCTATGCGCGCGGCGCTGACAGTCGCGGCGTCGACATCATCCAGAACTGCGAGGTCACCGGCTTCCGGATCGAGAACGGCCGCTGCCTCGGCGTGGAGACGACGCGGGGCGCGATCCGGGCGAAGAAGGTTGCGGTCTGCGTCGCCGGCTCCTCGAGCCGGGTGATGGCCCAAGCCGGCATGCGCCTGCCGATCGAGAGCCACGTGCTTCAGGCCTTCGTCAGCGAAGGACTGAAGCCGATCATCCCCGGCGTCATCACCTTCGGCGCCGGGCATTTCTACGTCAGCCAGTCCGACAAGGGCGGCCTCGTCTTCGGTGGCGATATCGACGCCTACAACACCTACGCCCAGCGCGGCGGCCTGCCGGTGGTGGAGGATGTCTGCGAGGGCGGCATGGCGCTCATGCCGATGATCGGCCGCGCCCGGTTGCTGCGGATGTGGGGTGGCCTGATCGACATGAGCATGGACGGCTCGCCCTTCATCGACCGCACCGATATCGACGGCCTCTATTTCAACGGCGGCTGGTGCTACGGCGGTTTCAAGGCGACGCCTGCATCAGGCTACTGCTACGCGCATCTCGTCGCGACGGACAGGCCGCATCCGACCGCGGCGGCCTACCGGCTCGACCGGTTCCTCCGGGGTGCGCCGATCGACGAGAAGGGCCAGGGCGCCCAGCCCAACCTGCACTGACGAAGGAGAAGGTCCCGTGATCATCAATCATCCCCTTCTCGGTCCGCGAGACATGGCGGAGTTCGTCTACAAGGGCGACGTCTGCCTGATCGACCGGCCGGACGGCATGCAGGAAGGCATCGAAGCCTTCCACGACTATCTCCACCTGCGGGACAATCCTGCCGGAGAGCACAGGGAGCTCTGGTACCACGAGCAGGGCGACCGCTCCTGGCTGGTGGTGACCCGCAACACGCTGACACATGAAATCACCGATGTGGCGCTCGCCCGCGACGTGGCGCGCGAAAGGGGGCGGACGAGATGAGTGAGCAGGTGATGACCCGCGATCAGGTGACGCGCGAGCATTCCGCGGCACCGGCGCAGACAGCGCGCTCCACCCAGGCCAACCGGATCAGCGGCGGGTTCGTGGACCGTGCCCGGACGCTCCGGTTCACCTGGAACGGCAAGCAGCTCGAGGGCCATCCCGGTGATACCCTCGCCTCCGCCCTCATCGCCAACGGGGTGCGGCTGGTCGGCCGGTCGTTCAAATACCACCGCCCGCGCGGGATCTTCTCCGCCGGGTCGGAGGAGCCGAACGCGCTCGTCCAGCTCCGCCGCGGCGCGGCCCAGGAGCCGAACACGCGCGCGACGACGGTCGAGCTCTTCGACGGGCTCCATGCCACCAGCCAGAACCACCGCGGCTCCCTCGAACACGACCTGATGGCGGTGAACGATCTCCTGTCGCCGTTCCTGACGGCAGGGTTCTATTACAAGACCTTCATGTGGCCGAAGAGCTTCTGGGAAAAGGTCTACGAGCCGGCGATCCGCGCATCGGCGGGCCTCGGGCGGCTCTCGGGCGAACCCGACCCGGACGTCTATGACCACGGATTCCTCCACTGCGACCTCCTGATCATCGGTGCCGGTCCCGCGGGACTCGCGGCGGCGCTCGCGGCGGGCCGCGCCGGGCTGCGCGTGATCCTCGCCGACGAGGACTTCCGCCTCGGCGGGCGGCTCAATTCGGAGACCTATACGGTCGACGACATGTTCGGCGCCGACTGGGCGGCCCGAACCGTTGCCGAACTCGGCTCAATGGAAAACGTGCGGGTGATGCCCCGCACCACCGTCTATGGCGCATTCGATCACGGCATCTACGGTGCCCTCGAGCGCAAGACCGATCATCTTCCGTCGTCGGACGGGAGGCCCCGGCAGGTCCTGTGGCGTGTATACTCCCGGCGCGCCCTGTTGACTGCCGGGGCGACCGAACGCTCGATTGCCTTCGGCAACAATGACCGGCCCGGCGTGATGCTGGCGGGTGCCGTGCGCACCTATGTCAACCGGTTCGGCGCGACCCCCGGCCGGCGCGTCGCCGTCTTCACCAACAACGATGACGGCTGGCGCACGGCGCGGGATCTCGCGGCGCGGGGCGTCGAGATCGCCGCCGTCATCGACTCGCGCGGCAGCGGCCCGCAGCAGACCGACGGGCTGCGCGTCGAGCGCGGCCGGCGCATCATCGACACGGCAGGGCGCAAGGGGCTGAAGAGCATCACCCTCGACAATGGTGCCCGGATCGATGCCGACTGCCTCGCCGTCGCGGGCGGCTGGTCGCCGAACGTCCATCTCACCTGCCACATGCGGGGCCGGCCGGTCTGGCGCGACGACATCGCCGCCTTCGTCCCCGGTGGCGACCTGCCGCCCGGAATGGTCGTTGCCGGAGCGGCGAACGGGACGATGACGCTCGCCGCTGCTCTCCGTGACGGTCATGAGGCCGCCGGGAAGATCGCGGCCGATCTCGGGCGTGCGCCGGGCAGCGGGTCGGCGCCACGCGCTTCGGACGAGGCCTTCGCCATCACCCCGCTCTGGCATGTGGGCGAGAGCAGGAAGCGCGCCTGGATCGACCAGCAGAACGACGTCACGACCAAGGACGTGCGCCAGTCCCATATGGACGGGTTCCGCGCGGTCGAGCATCTCAAGCGCTACACGACGCTCGGCATGGCGACCGATCAGGGCAAGACGGCGAACATCCTCGGCCTCGCGGTGATGGCGGAGATCACCGGCCGCACGATCCCCGAGACCGGCACCACCATCTTCCGCCCGCCCTTCACGCCGGTGCCCATCGGTGCCTTCGCGGGCCGTGCGCGCGGAAAGGACTTCCGTCCCTACCGCCTCACGCCGAGCCACAAGTGGGCTGCGGAACAGGGCGCCACCTTCGTCACGACCGGAATGTGGCTGCGCGCCCAGTGGTTCGCGCGGCCGGGCGAGAAGGGCTGGCGCGACAGCGTCGATCGCGAGGTGCGGATGACCCGCTCCTCGGTCGGCATCTGCGACGTCACCACGCTTGGCAAGATCGACATCCAGGGACGCGACGCGGCCGAGTTCCTGAACCGGGTCTACGCCAACGCGTTCAAGAAACTCGCGGTCGGCAAGGTCCGTTACGGCCTCATGCTCCGCGAGGACGGTTTCGCCTATGACGACGGCACCACGGCGCGGCTCTCCGAGACGCATTTCGTGATGACGACGACGACGGCGAACGCGGTCCTCGTCTTCCGCAACCTCGAGTTCGCACGCCAGTGTCTCTGGCCCGATCTCGACGTGCATCTGATCTCGACCACCGACGGCTGGGCGCAGTTCGCGGTGGCGGGTCCGAACAGCCGGGCGCTGCTGAGCAAGGTCGTGGACAATGTCGACCTCTCGAACGAGGCCTTCCCCTTCATGGCCTGCACCGAATGCACGGTGTTCGGCGGCACGCCGGCGCGGCTCTTCCGCATCTCCTTCTCGGGCGAACTCGCCTACGAGATCGCGGTTCCGGCGCGCTATGGGGACGCGATGATCCGGGGGCTGATGAAGGCGGGCGAGGAATTCGATGTCGTCCCCTACGGCACCGAGGCGCTCGGCGTCATGCGGATCGAGAAGGGTCATGCCGCAGGCAACGAGATCAATGGCCAGACCACGGCGGCGATGCTCGGCATGGGCGGCATGGTGTCGAAGAAGAAGGACTCGATCGGCTCGAAACTCTCCGAGCGGCCGGAAATGAACCGCGAGGACGACTTGCGGCTGGTGGGTTTCCATCCGGTCGACCGCTCCATGCAGCTGAATGCGGGCGCGCATTTCCTCAACAAGGGCGATCCCGCCGACATGGCGCATGATCAGGGCTGGATGACCTCGGTCGCCTATTCGCCGGAGCTTGGCCATTCGGTCGGCCTCGGTTTCCTCAAGCGTGGCCAGGACCGGATGGGCGAGATCGTTCGTGCCTATGACCCGGTGCGCGGCAAGGACTACGAGGTGAGGGTCGTCGCACCGCAACATATCGATCCGGAAGGGAAGCGCCAGCATGCGTGAATTCCGTCTGACCGCCACCCCGCCGCTTGCCGGCACCAATCGCCGCTTCGGCCAGAACCGCATCGTCGCGCGCACCGATCTCGCCCTGGTCTCGGTCGCGGTGCCGCTCGGCGGCGAGGCGGCCCTCGCCGAGGCCTTCACCCAGAACTGGGGCATCGATCTCCCGGCGCCGAAACTCAGCACCGGCAGCGACAGGATGCGCGCCGTCCGGACTGCGCCGGACCAGATGATGCTGATCTTCCCGCATGAGACGCCGGATGCGGAGGTGGTGGTGCAGAGTGCCCTCGACGGCCGTGGCTATACCACCGATCAGACCGATGTCTGGGCGATCCTCGAGGTGAGCGGCCCCGGAGTCCTCAGGGCGCTCGAGCGGATCTGTCCGCTTGATCTCGACCCCGAGGCCTTTCCGATCGGCGCCTTCGCGCGGACGGTGATGGAGCACATGGCGGCGATGATCCTGCGCACCGGCGACGACCGGTTCCTGCTCATGGGTGCAAGTTCGTCGGCAGGCTCGTTCCTCGAGGAGATCGAGCGTTCGTTCGCCTATACGGCCGCCGCCTGATCTCCGGCCGGAAAATCCTGTGGTCCGCGAATGCCGCCGCAGAAATCGCGACATGACGAAAGCCGCGGCCGCCCGATCGGGCGGCCGCGTGCTTTTCGGCGGGGCGGGACGGGGAGCCTTCAGGTGTCGGCCGCACGGGTGAGCGAGAGGCGCGCCGTGCCCAGATGCTCCTTCATGTGGTTGGCCGCTTCCTCCGCCGCCCGGGCGCGAATCGCATCAAGTATCTGACGATGCTGGCGATTATAGGTGGTGATGATCTCCCGATCGAGTGTCATCCGCGTCATTCGCGTCCATTCCTCCCGCGTACGGACGGCACTGATGTGGCGAATCATCCAGATGAGCAGATTGTTGCGGGTAGCCATCGCAAGACCGGTATGGAATTCGGTATCGAGTTCCGCGAAGGCGGAGGGATCTTCAGGATTCTCTTCCATCTTGTCGCAGAGCTTCTCGAGCTCGTCGAAATCCTCGCGCCGGCCCTGGAGGACGCAGAGGCGACAGATATGCGGCTCGAGGGCGAATCGCGCATCGACGAGCTCGAGCGGCCCCGCATGGGCCACGACGTCGGCACCGACATCCTCCCGCTGATAGGTGACATAGGTTCCGCTTCCGGGGCGCGTCTGCAGAAGTCCTTCGCCCTCGAGCTGCTGCAGGGCGTCGCGCAGGGTGTTGCGCGCGACCCCGAATCGCTCGGCCAGGACCCGGGACGCGGGAAGCCGGTCGTGGAGGAGGTAGTTCCCCTTCATGATTTCGCGCCTCATGTGAGCCGCAATCTCCGCCGATCCCATCTTGCTCATCGCCCCATCCGCCAAACTGATCCAGAATTGCTCCAAATATGGCCCGGTTGGGGGGAAAGTCCAGTGTTTTGGAATAATAGAGGTTGATTTTTGGTTCGGCAGTGGCGCATGGTTCTGCTCAGGCGGAGACGGCCCGCCGCGGACGACTTGCTTGCAGGGAGCACTAAGACGCATGGCCTTTCCCGAACACGTAGATTACGTCATCGTCGGCGCCGGAATTCACGGCATGACGACGGCGTGGAAACTCGCCGAGCGGCTTCAGGAGCGCGGCGAGAAGGTCGAGGGCAGGATCATCATCCTCGACAAGGCGGGAGTCGCCGCAGGCGCGTCAGGCGTCGCTTGTGGCGTGGTTCGCAACAACTATTTCCAGCCGGCGATGCGCCGTCTGATGGCGCATTCGGTCGAGATCTGGGAGTCGGACCCGAAGGGTCTTTCCTACCATCCGGTCGGCTACCTGCAGATCAGCTGCGAGGCGATGCGTGACGATGTCGGCACCATCTTCGCCCAGCAGCAGGCGATCGGCTACGACAGCGTGTTCATCGAGGGTGCGAACGCCTCGACGAAATACATGCGCGGAATCTTCGAGGACTGGCAGGCACAGGGAATCACCAGCGTCCTGCACGAGAAGCGCGGCGGTTACTCGAACCAGACCCGCACCATGTATGCCCTCGCCGACAAGGTCGAGAAGCTCGGTGTCCGGATCATGACCGGAGTGGAGGTCACCGGGTTCGAATCCGAGAACGGGTCGAGCGCGATCCGGGCGGTGGAGACGAACAAGGGCCGGATCGGCTGCGAGCGGGTGATTATCGGGGCCGGCCCCTGGGTGCGCGACTTCTGGAAGATGCTGGGCCTGCCGGACAAGATCACCATCAAGGACTATGATGGCGAGCTGCGGCACGGGGTCGACATGTGGCGCTACTGGCAGCTCGAGGAAGGCGTCCTGCTGCTCGATCCCGATCTCGGCCGCGCCAATGACGGCTCGATCCCGCCGGTCGTGCATGTCGACACCGATGCGCCGCTCTATTCCACGGTCGACGGCTCGCTGATCACCGACGAGATGTGGGGGATCTACTACAAGCCCGACTGGCATTTCGGCGGCATCCAGGGCGGAGCCGCTCCCTACAAGGTCGACAAGCCGGCCGACGAGGTTCAGGTCGATCCCTACGGTCCGGCGAGTCCCGAATTCGTCGCCTCTCCCGAATTCGCCCACATGTGGGTCTCGGCGCTGGCGCACTGCCAGAAGCGCTACGAGGGGCAGATGGGCAAGTACCATCACGAGCCCTCGGGAGGCATCGGCTGCTTCACCCCCGACAGCTTCCCGGTCTTCGACCATTTCCATGAGAATGCGACCGTGATCGCCGACAGCAATCATGGCTGGAAGATGATTGGCGTCGGTCATCTGATTGCCGACGAGGTTCTGGGCACCACGCAGGAACTGCTGGAGCCCTTCCGGTTCGCCCGTTTCGAAAAGGGCGATCTGCATCCCGTCTCGAACAGCCCGTATCCGTGGAGCTGAGGGCGGTTCGGACAACCAATATCAACAGGGAGTAAACGCGGATGCTGCAGAGCGTGGTAGAGACGAATTCGACTGGCTCGAAATCCCCCAAGCGTTCCAGGCCGCCGATGGACATCGAGGCTTTCGTCGACGCCGAAGGTCGGGACGCGAAGATCAAGGAAGTCCGCAAGAAGATCGACGAACTCGGAATCGAATACCTCTATCTCCAGTTCGTGTCGGTGACCGGCCGGATCATGGGCAAGGGTATCCCGGCCGACCACTGGGAAAATGTCGCGAAGAAGGGCTTCCAGCTCGTCTACGGCGCGACCATGAACCTGTTCCTCAACCGGCAGGGCGAGTATCTGGGCTACGGCCCCGAGGCGGCCGAGCTCATCGGCATCCCCGAGCCCGAGACCTTCATGCAGTTGCCGTGGGCACCGGAGATCGGCCGGTTCTTCTGCACCCTCTTCCGCAACCGCGAGGAGAGGGAAAACCCCGGCGCCTATCTGACCTCCGACTGCCGCGGCAACCTGCGCCGGCTGCATGACGAATTCCACAAGAAGCACGGGCTGCGCCTCCGGATGGGGACCGAGCCCGAGATGATGTGGCTGAAGTTCGACGAGAACGGTAAGCCGCGGGACGGCGTCTCCGATCCCAACTGCTACCACATCTCGCAGTTCGAGATGCTGCGGCCGGTGTCGCTCCAGGTCATCCGGTACGCCCGCAAGATGGGCCTCGACATGGTCCAGGGCGACCATGAGGACGCCCCGGGCCAGCTCGAACTCAACTGGATGTATGATGACGTCCTGCGCAACGCCGATCGTCTGACGACCTATCGCCAGATCTGTACCCAGGTCGCGCGCGAGCAGGGCATTTTCGCCTGTTTCATGACCAAGCCGTTCATGGGCGTCTCCGCCTCCGGCTGCCATCACAACATGAGCCTCTGGCGCGGCGGCGAAGACCACTTCGTGAAATGCGGCAACGATCCCGACCGGCTGCCCGGCATGGAAGACAACTACATGTACGTCCAGGGTGGCGAGAACACCTTCATGCCGGATACCGACGACCCGCAGATGCCGGGCAAGGAAGGGCTGAAGGCGATCGGCGGCATCGTCCATCACCTCAATGCGCTTACCGCGATCGGCTGCTCGACGGTGAACTCCTACCGCCGGCTCTGGGACACGGGCTTCTGGGCACCCATCTTCTCCGACTGGGGCTTCCAGAACCGCACCACCGGACTGCGGGTCTCGGCGCCCGGCCGGTTCGAATACCGCTCGGTCGACTCGATGGTGAACCCCTATCTGATGGGGTCGACCATCCTGGCTGCTGCCGATGACGGACTCGAGAACAATCTCGATCCGGGCGAGCCGGAGGAGCGCAACATCTACGAGGCGATGGAAGCCGGAAAGCAGGTCAAGCGCCTGCCGATGAGCCTCGGCGAGGCGCTCGAGGCGCTGCGCCAGGACAAGGTCGTCCAGCGCGGTCTGCCTGGCGAGATGTACCGCCTCTACGACGAGTACAAGAGCGACGAGTGGGCCCGGTTCATGGCCACCGTCACCGAATGGGACAAGGACACGTACATGGAGTACCTGCCCTGACCTTGCCGGCGGCAGGGAAGTTCCCTGCCGCCACCGTTCATCCAAGTTAGGAGATACCCAGCAGATGTGCGGAATTGCCGGAATCATTCATCGAGGCAAGAGCGCCAACATCGGGGCGCAGATGACCTCGATGCTGCAGGCGCTGAAGCACCGGGGACCGGACAGCACCGGTTACGCTGTCTACGGCGCCGGAAACCCTGAAGATTACGTCATGCGGCTCAAGATCGCCGAGGCGCAGGACCTGGGTCGCGGCAGCGGCGTCCGGGACCTGCTCGACGCCCGGATCGAGAAGATCGACGCCATCCTCGAGCAGCACGGCGCAAAGGTGAAGTCGAAGGAGCGGGTGCGTCCCTATGCGCTGCGCTACGTGATGGCGCACGAAGGCGACACCGCTGCGCTGGCCGAGCATATCGAGGAGGTCGAGGGCGTCGAGATCCTGTCGCTTGGCAACTCGCTCGAGCTCATCAAGGACCTGGGCGATGCCTCGGTCGTGGCGGAGGCCTACGGACTGCAGGAATTCTCGGGTACGCACGGCATCGGTCATACCCGGATGGCGACGGAATCCGACGTCGACATCAAGTCCGCTCACCCGTACTGGGCCTTCCCCTACAATGACGTTTCGGTCGTCCATAACGGCCAGATCACCAACTACTGGTCGCTGCGTCGCGAACTGGAACGCAAGGGGCATCGCTTCCAGTCGAATTGTGACAGCGAACTGCTGGCAGTATATGTTGCCCATGGCCTCGCAAACGGGGTCAGCCTTGAAGACATATTGAGGAAGTCCATCGAAGAGATTGATGGAGTATTCACTTATTTCGTAGCTACCAAGGACCAGCTTGGCATGGCCAAGGATACCATGGCTGCGAAGCCGCTGGTTCTCTACGAGGGCGAGGACATGATCGCGCTGGCCTCCGAAGAGGTGGCGATACGCGCGATCCTTCCCCAGGAAATCGACACCTACGATCCATACGACGAGGAGGTGCGGGTATGGCAAGTGTGAGCACGATGGAAGCCTCTCGCGCAGCAGCGGCTACCGAAACGCGCAGGATCCCGAGCGACGAAGAACTGCGGGCGATGACCCAGGATGAGCGGGTGAAGGCGCTCGGCATGACGACCGACCAGCTCCACGGCCGGTCCATGTATGTCGAGTTCGATCCCGGCGAGACGGAGCGGTTCACCTATCCCTGGGCCCCGGATGTCGATTTCAACAAGCGCACCGAAATCGACACCGACGACATGACGACGACGGAAGTGAACCGGAAGATCCGCGAGCTGATGCAGGAGGGCTATGGCACCATCGTCCTCAAGAACCCGCGCGGCAAGCATTCGCTCGGCGTCGGCATCCTCAACCGGCTCAACCTGATCATCGAGGGTTCCTGCGGCTATTTCGCGGTCGGCCTGATCGATGGTCCGAATGTCCGGATCAACGGCCGCGTCGGCTGGTCCTGCGGCGAGAACATGCTCGCAGGCACCGTTGTCATCGAGAAGAACGCCGGCTCGACCTTCGGGGCCGCGATCCGTGGTGGCGACCTCGTCTGCAAGGGATCGGTCGGCTCGCGCACCGGCATCGACATGAAGGGCGGCACGATCATCGTCGGCGGCGACACGGGCGCCCTCTCCGGCTTCATGATGCAGCGCGGCCGGATGGTCGTCTGCGGCAACGCCGGGAAGAACCTGGGCGACTCGATGTACGACGGCACGATCTATGTCGGCGGCAACATCAGGTCGCTGGGCGTCGACGCCGTCGAGGCCGAGTTGACGGATCTCGACCGCAAGTGGCTCACGCGCAAGCTCAATCAGTACGGGCTCCTGCCGGACAAGGGCGTCGATCACTTCAAGAAGATCGTTTCCGGCAAGCAGCTCTGGAACTACGACAATCTCGAGCCGACCGAGAAGAAGCTCATTCTCTGACGGCGGACAAGGGGAAATCGAAATGGCTGATGGAGATATGCCTGCCGTTGCGGCAAGGACGGAGCGCGATGTTTACCGTCTCGGTAACTCGTTCATCTTCCCGCCGCACGTCATGGACGACATCCATGTCAAGGCCGAGCTCGGCCGTTACCGGATGCGGGGCTTCTCGCTCTTCAAGAGGATCCCGCACTGGGATGAACTTACCTTCCTGCCGGGGACGCTGACTCGGTTCGTCATCGAGGGTTATCGCGAGAAATGCGAGACCAAGACGGTGATCGGGCCGCGGGCGAAGCGGCCGCTCGAGCTCGACATCCCGATCTACATCACCGGGATGAGCTTCGGCGCGCTGAGCTACGAGGCAAAGACCGCGCTGGCGCGCGGCGCCACGATGGCCGGCACCGCCACCTGCTCGGGCGAAGGCGGCATGATTCCTGACGAGCGCCGCTACAGCTCGAAGTGGTTCTACCAGTGCATCCAGTCGCGTTACGGCTTCAACCCGAACCACCTGGTCCTTGCCGATGGCTGCGAGTTCTTCATCGGTCAGGGCTGCAAGGTGGGTCTCGGCGGTCACCTGATGGGTCAGAAGGTCACGGATCAGGTGGCGGAGATGCGCAGCCTGCCCGCCGGTATCGACCAGCGCTCCCCGGCCCGGCATCCCGACTGGCTCGGTCCGGACGACCTGGCATTGAAGATCAACGAGATCCGCGAGGCGACCGACTGGCAGATCCCGATCCAGCTCAAGCTCGGTGCGGCACGCGTCTATGACGACGTGCGCATGGCGGTGAAAACCGATCCTGACTCGATCTACATCGACGGCATGGAGGGTAGCACCGGTGCGGGCCCGCATCTCGCAACCGAGGACACCGGCGTGCCGGGGATGGCGGCTATCCGCCAGGCTCGAAAGGCGATCGACGACCTCGGCAAGCGCGGCGAGATCAGCCTTGTCTACGCGGGCGGCATCCGCAACGGCGCCGACGTCGCGAAGGCCATCGCGCTGGGCGCAGATGCGATTGCCATCGGTCATTCGGCAATGATGGCACTGAACTGCAACAAGAATATCCCGGAGGCCAATTTCCCCGAGGAGATCGGCGCCGAAGCCGGCTACTGCTACCACTGTCACACCGGGCGTTGTCCGGTCGGCGTGGCGACGCAGGACCCGGCGCTGCGTGCGCGGCTCGACCCGGATGCGGCGGCGGAGCGTGTCTACAACTTCCTGCACACGCTGACGATCGAGGCCCAGCTCTTTGCCCGTGCCTGCGGCAAGACCAACATCCACAGCCTCGAGCCCGAGGATCTGGCTGCCCTGACCATGGAGGCGAGCGCGATGGCAGGCGTGCCGCTCGCGGGAACCAACCACACGGTCGGCGTCGCCGACTACCATCACCTTTGAGGAGGATGCCATGGCAGCGACACAGCACCCCGGCTCCGAAACGAAGACCCCCGATGAGTTCCACGCCGAACGCGAGAAGGAGATCGGCCAGCACATCGGTTACCGTTACGATGTAAACCTGGTACCGGACTACGATCGCATCACGCCGTTCCTGACCAAATACATGGAAGTCATGGGCTGGGACGACCTGAACTGGCTCGAAGACATCCACATGGGCTACGAGGACGGCAAGGCGGCGGTCTTCGATCGCAACAACAACAGCTGGGTCCGGGTGCCCGACAGCATCGAGTTGCCGGACAACCAGCAGGATCGCGACATGATCGCCCGGGAGCTGCTGATCAAGTACCAGATGTCTGACCGGCACCCACTGGTGATGCTCAGGAAGGCATACATGAAGTTCTGAGCCCTCCATGCCGCGCCCGCCGGATACTGCCGGCTGCCAGATGCATTCCGCGTATGATGGCGGATCCGGTCTGGCGCCGGTGGCAACGCCCGAAACGGCGGGCGCGGCAATTCCTTTTCCCCGGACTATGGCAGCCGATGCACTACGGAGGTACTGGCCATGGCGCTAGTGTGCACCTCCGTGAAATCCCGTACCATCGTCGGCAAACGCCAAATCTCCGGACAAGGCGGCGGAATTGCTCCGGATTTCCACATGTCTGAAAGTCCCGGTCGCATCGCGCGTGCCGGAACCGCCGTTCATCCGCACCGGCAGACCCGGAACCGCCCGCGTGCGTCCGTCTATACCAACTTTCCCAATTTCCCTTGTGTGATCGGTCCCGCTCCTGCGGAAATGGAGGGCCGCTGGTCGATCGTCCGCTGGTGCGGGACCACGGCTCCAACGGGCGCGCGATCCGGTTTCCATGCCGGAAGCGACAGTCATCCGCCCCGAACCGGGGTGGTCCGCATTCACGGCATGAGCCGTGATCCGCCCTTGCTGCCCGCGCGTCGATGACGGGCGGGCGCGGCAAGGCACTGACAATAACCCGGAAGGGGCAAGGGAGGTACAATGTCTACGGAACGACTAGAATTCGCGGCGCCGGCGTCGTCAGGGCACACCCTGCACCGCGCCATCCGATGGCCTCAGGCCTTCTGGCTCGCGAGCGGGGTACCCGCGCTCGTCCTGTTCTCGATCGGCGGAATCGCGGCCACGATCGGCAATCCGTCCTGGGCGATCTGGATCATCTCCGTCACCTTCGGTTTCATCCAGTCGTTCATCTACGCGGAAATCGCGGGGTTGTTCCCCTCGAAGAGCGGTGGTGCATCGGTCTATGGCGCCGCGGCATGGGTCCGCTACGCGCGGATAATCGCGCCGCTCTCGGTCTGGTGCAACTGGCTGGCCTGGACGCCGGTTCTGGCGATCGGCGGCGGTCTCGCGGCCGGCTACATCCTCAGCGTCTTCTTCGATCCCTCGTCCACGATCCGCACGTGGGAGATCACGCTCCTCAGCCTTGACGGGTTGAAGGAGGGTCTGTCGCTGCGAATCAACGCGACGTTCCTGCTCGGGGCGGTAATCCTGCTGGTGGTCTTCGCGATCCAGCATGGCGGCGTGCTGCGCGCTGCGCGGTTCCAGATGGTCATGGGCCTCGCGGTGATTATCCCGCTCCTGATCGTGGGCATCGTGCCTCTCGTCACCGGGGATGTGCTCGCTTCCAATCTCGTGCCACTGAAGCCGCTCGCCTTCGCTGAGGATGGCAGCGTGACGGAGGGGGTATGGGACATTCCGGGCTGGACCCTGTTCCTCGGCGGGCTCTTCATCGCGGCCTGGTCGGCCTATGCCTTCGAGACGGCGATCTGCTACACCTCCGAGTTCCAGAAGCCATCGGTCGACACCAGCCGCGCGATCCTTTCCGCCGGGTTCCTTTGCATCATCATCTACACGCTGGTGCCGCTGACCTTCCAGGGCGTCCTCGGGGTCGAGGGCATGCTGCAGGACGGCATCGTCGATGGCTCCGCCGTCGCCGGCGTGATGGCGGCGATGGTCGGCGGCGGCCCGCTCGTGTTCTCGCTCATGGTGGTGATGCTGATCCTCGCGACGCTGCTTGCCGTGATGACCTCGATGGCAGGATCGTCGCGCACGCTCTACCAGGGCGCGGTGGACGGCTGGCTGCCGCGATACCTCGGGCATGCCAATCACCACGGCGCACCGACGAGCGCGATGTGGACGGATCTCGGGTTCAACCTGATCCTGCTCCTGATGTCGGACTACCTGTTCGTGCTCGCCGTCTCGAACTGCTGCTACCTGATCTTCAACTTCCTCAACCTCAACTCGGGCTGGATCCACAGGATCGACAATGCGGAGACGCCGCGGCCATGGCGCTGCCCGACGCCGATCATGGCGATCGGAGTCGGACTGAGCTTCGTCAACGCGATGCTGCTTGGCGCCGGCGCCAATGTCTGGGGTCAGGGCACGCTGATGTCGGGCGTCATTGCGGCCGCGCTCATCCTGCCGGTCTTTGCCTTCCGTCACTACATCCAGGACAAGGGGCGGTTCCCGCAGGAGATGCTCGATGACCTCCACATCAGTTCGCGGGACCTCACCGTGAAGCGGGCAGGGATCAAGCCCTATCTTGCGCTTGCGGCCGGCGTCACGATCGTGATTGTGGCAAACCAGATCTTCCACCTCTGATCCAGCGACAACAGTCCGCCCCGGTCTTCCGGGGCGGCCCAACTCCAAAGGAGACCGGCCATGGGACCGAGCATCAGGCAGCAGCTTGGCATCGAACCCGCGCCGCAGCCGCTGCGGGACGCATTCCTGCGGTGGCAGTGCCGGGTTCGGCAGATGTCGATGCGTGACTACTCAGGGCGGCCGGACGACGCGATCATCCCCGCCGTCTTCATCGGTGACGATGCCGAGCCGCTCGGCCACATCATCACCATCCTGAACAAGGCGCCGGGCTACACGGTGACGCCCGAGCTCATGCACATGAGCGCAAAGACCAATGATCCGGCCCAGCGCCGGGAACAGGCGATCCAGTTCCTCTCCGCCGCCTATTACCAGCGACCGCACGAGTTCTCGGACATGCTGACGGCGACCTTTCCTCCCGGCTCTCCCGGCGCCGAGACGATCCGGAAGGCGGAACGGGTGCGGCTCGTCTTCGACGCCTACGCGCAGCGGTTCGACCTGCGGTGCAGGGTGTGGCGGTTGGCGCCGCACAATCCCTTCCATCAGGCAACGATTGCTCATAACCGCCTCTTCAACCCCGCTATCCCTGGCGGCACCGAGGTGCTGGGGTTCGAGCCGGACTGGGCTGCCTCGACGGCGGATCCGATGCCTGGACCGGTTGGCCGCTGACCGGCTGGTTCCGGCAAGCATCCGGGCGGCGAGCGGCCCGACGAGGTCGAGGCGATGACTTCTTCGGACCCTGACGAGATCAGGCGCTCGCGATGCATCGGGATCACCTTGAGCTTGCAGCTGACTGACAGACAGTAGCGACAGTGGGCCGAAGGAGGCCCGCACGATGAGGCTGGCGCCACGGCAGGTGCAGGTATGGAGGAAGAGGTGGTGACCGTCAGCGATATCACCGAGGTGGATGCGCTTGACCTGTCGCGCATGATCCACGCCCGCGAGGTTTCCTGCGTCGAGGTGATGCGCGCCTTCCTTGCCCGGATAACGGCGGAGAACGCATGGGCGAACGCGATCGTCTCCATGCGTCCGGAAGATGAACTTCTGTCGGAAGCGGCCATTGCCGACCAGGAACTCGCGGCGGGACGAAGCCGGGGCTGGATGCACGGCTTCCCGCAGGCCATCAAGGATCTCGCGGAAGCCAGGGACATCCCCTTCACCCAGGGATCGCCGATCTATCGCGAAACCGTTGGCGGGAAGGATGCACCTTTTGTGGCGAAGATGCGCCGTGCAGGAGCGATCTTCATCGGCAAGACCAATACGCCCGAATTCGGACTCGGCTCGCACACATACAATCCGGTCTTCGGACCCACGCACAACGCATACCGACAGGGTCTGAGCGCAGGCGGATCGAGCGGGGGAGCGGCGGTCGCGCTGGCGTTGCGAATGCTGCCTGTCGCGGACGGAAGCGACCATGCGGGGTCGCTGAGGAATCCCGCCGCATTCAACAACGTCTTCGGCATGCGTCCCGGCCTGGGGCGTGTGGTCGATAATGTGGACGAGATCTTCCTGCCGCGGCTCACGGTATCCGGGCCGATGGCGCGGAGTGTCACCGATCTTGCGGCGCTACTCGCGACTCAGGCCGGCACCGATCCGCGGGTGCCCTTTTCGGTGGATGACGATCCGGAAGGCTTCCGGCGGCCGCTCGATCGCGACATGACCGGGCTCCGCTTCGGATGGCTCGGCGATTTCGACGGGCATCTCGCGACCGAGCCCGGCATTCTCGAGACCTGCGAAGCTGCGGCACGCGTGTTCGAGGAACTGGGCGCGCGGGTGGAGCCGGTAAGGGCGGATTTCGACATGGAAGCGCTCTTCCA
>JAJUJF010000048.1 GCA_029265455.1 Paracoccaceae bacterium
AGGCCATGAAGAGGAGACTTGGCCATGAGCGGTGACGACACCGACCGCATCGAGCGCATTCGCGAGCGCGCGCACCAGATCTGGGAAAACGAAGGGCGTCCGGATGGTCGCGAGACGCAGCACTGGGAACAGGCGTCGCGCGAGATCGATGCCGAAAGCACCGGTCAGGGAGAAGATACCGGCAAGGTCCTGCCTCCGGGCAGTGGCGCCGGCAGCCAGGGCCTCGCGAGCGGCCTGCAGCCGGGGGGAAGCATTCCTTCCGGTGGACCCGGAACCGGCGTCGGTTCTGTCGGGACCGGCGGCGGCAGCACTGCGGCAAGACCGACAGGAACCGCCGCGAAGAGCCGCAGAAAGGCGGGGTAAGCGGCCTGACACGATCAGGTACCCGGAAGAGGCGCACCCGTACCCAAGGCTGCCTCCTGCAGCGGGCAGGAAGCCTCCCTCAGTATCCCTGCTTCAGCGCCCGCCAGCGGGGGAAGCGGTGGATGTTGAACAGCGCCGCGACCTCGCCCGGGAGCGCGTTTACCCGTCGACGAGTTCGCTTGCAGTCGCGAGCTGCGCTTCGGCCAGCGCTGAGGAATAATCATGGCGCCGAATCCATTTCGACACGGCTGATAGTCCGCCCCGACGCATGGCGTGCCGGGCTTGACTTCAGCGAGGTGCAGAAGCGCCATGGAGCAGGCAGAATGGAAGACCAGATCCGTACGGCAATCATCGACGAACTGAAGCGGCAGGCAGAAGGCACGAGTGAGCTCGACGTGCGGCAGGTAGAGGATCAGCTGATCGTCAACGGCCCGATCGACCTCGATGCACTCGTCATGGCCGTGACGGGCTCCCTCGCCGGCGGCCCGTGAGCGCGGCGCCGATGATGGGGGACATACCGGACGATCTCGATGAACTGGCGCTCGCCATCCGTGACCGGCGCGTCATCCTGTTTGCGGGTGCTGGAGTTTCGATGGTCGTGGGGCTGCCGTCGTGGCAGACCCTGATCCGGCATATGCAGGACGAGCTCGGCGTGGAGACCGCGCAGGGTGACCAGATCATGGCCTACCAGACGTTGGCGGAATACTACCGGATCACCCGCGGCAGCATCGGTCCCTTGCGAAGCTGGATGGACCGGACCTGGAGCGTGTCACCGGCCGCGATCCGGGAGTCGCGCATCCACGAGATCATCGTCGCGCTCGATTTTCCGATCATCTACACGACCAACTACGATCGGAACCTCGAGATCGCGTTCGAGATCGCGGACAAGCCCTATGTCAAGATTGCGAATGCCCGCGACATGGCGCTCGCCGACCTTCGGCAAACCCAGATCGTAAAGTTCCATGGCGATTTCGACGACGACGAGAGCCTGGTCCTGACCGAAACGGACTACTTCAGCCGGCTCTCCTTCGATAGCCCGCTCGACGTGAAGTTTCGCGCCGACGCGATGGGGCAGACGGTGCTCTTCATCGGCTACTCGATGCAGGACCTGAACATCCGGCTCCTGCTGCACCGGATCTGGGAGACATGGGAGCAGTCCGGCTACGAGCGTGAGTGGCCGAAGAGCTACGTCTTCATGCCAGCGCTCGACCCGGTGCAGGAAGCGGTGCTCGACCGCTGGGGGATCACCCTCGTTACCCATCCGGCGGAGAATCCGGCGGAGGCGCTGCAGGGCTTCCTTGAGCGCCTCCGGGAGCGGGTGGATCAGGTTGAGGCCAAGGGACGCCAGGGAGATGAAGAAGGATCAGGGGATTAGGTTCAGTTGCAACATGCGACCGTGAACCCCCCATCCTTCATCCGGCGCCGGGGGCGATCTCCACAGCGGTGCCGATCGCTCCGACGAGCTTCTTTGATTGAGCCGGGGGGCGGCCAGAAGCTACTCGAGACAATGCTCTCTCGTGCTGTCCAGCAGCGGCTGAGACGAGCAAGAAACTGCGCGCACCAGTTCCGACCCGATGCGTCTGGAGGCACGGCAGGATTGGCCGCCGCTTTCGACGCTTACTCTGCCCTCGCTGATCTCGTCAGACTCCTGGATTTCCTGGTCAGCCAGCGCCTGACGTGGCCCTCGCCGAAGCAGGGATATCAGAGGCTCGGACCGGGTCCTGATAAGCCTCTTGCGCATGGCTCAAAGCTTTTCGCGCCTCGCTCGCGCCCTGGGGTCGATCCGCAGACCGACCCGGGAAGCAGCACCTCTGGGCCCTGCACGGAATCGGGCACAGCGATCGACTTTGACGCGCCCTCCCCAAGCTGCGCCAAGCGTGGATCGGGCGAAGGGACGTGGAGCGCTACGAGGGGCGGAAGGTGCGCCCGGAGGACAATGGCGGCGCAAGCGGGATGCGCTCGGCCCGAGCATTCGCGGCACGGCGCCCCAGACGGCGCCAAGTCAAGGCTCCTGGACGGCGAAAGCTTCGGCGCGGCGCTTCCGGCGTATGTGACGCCGGAGTTCGTGTGGGACAAGCTCGCCCGCGCACGGAAGCGCGCGATCGCGATCGTGCTACATTTTTATTCCGCTCACCTTTGCAAGGCTGATCCTTTGTGAAGCCTCCGGCAATCCATCATGACCTGTCTCCTGTCGAAAACGTGCGCTCAGGCTGCGTGCCGGCGCCGGTGTGCCGGCTCTGATCGGCCCGGCACCGCGCCACGCGCCACGCATGTGGCCACGGCCTGCTCGAGTGCCTCATCCTGGAGATCCGGCGCTGCTTCGTTGACGACGTGCAGCCGCTGGCCGTCGAGCAGGCAATAGAGCTTGCGGGCGGCGCGATCGAGGCGGTCGCGGGCGGCCGGATCCGATCCTGCCTGAACGACGGCTTGGGGCAGGCGGATCCCCGCCCGTGCCGGATCGGCGGGATCACTGATCGTCAGCCTGGCGAGGCGCCCGTTCCCATCGAGGCGGGCGACGACCGTCACCACCTGTCGGTCAAGGAGAGAACGGCGCCGGATGACCGGGAAGCCGCGGTTGTCCTCATCGACCTCGATGCCGTAATCGATCCGGTCGAGGAAGCGCTTGAGCAGCGCGAGGTTGGTCTCGGTGTAAGGGCGGTTGATGACGCTGCCGTGCTCGTGGCCGGCAATGGCCTCGCGGACGTTGTCGGGCGCGCCGACCAGCTGCAGGCGGGGTGAGGGCGGTATGCCGCATGGCGTAGCCGTCTTCGCGCCAGTCGTCGATCCCGAGGTGGCGGTAGAGCGTCCTGCGGCGCTTGCCCCAGGTGCCGGACGCCCTGCCGTCCGTCTCGCTGCGGGTTGCTTCCGAAAAGAGCAGCGGACCCGGCTCGCGACAGCGGTCGTGCCACCATTCGAGGAAGCCGAGGCGGAGCAGGATATCGGGGATCGGCACCACCCGCACGGCGCTCGCCGTCTTGGTGCCGGCATCGGCCCGTTCCTCGACGACGAAGCCGAGGATGCCGTCGCGCCAGGCAATGTTCGCCTTCAAGAGCCCGAGCACTTCCTCCGGCCGCATCGCGCAGTGCAGGATGACGAGCGGCGCCCAGTAGGTGTGATCGCGCACGATCAGCGGCCCGGACCGCCAGCGCCGGGCCGACGAGAAGCAGCCACGGAAGATCGTCGAACTGAGGAGCCTGCCGATCCGCTCCTCGCTCCAGGCGGAGCGATCCTTGTTCCGGACCCTGCGCAGCGCCAACGGGTCTTGGCATTGCGCCTGCTGCCGGCGTGCCTCGTCGCGCCATTCCTGCAGATACGAGGTCCAGGGTCCGGCGGCCCAGCCGAGGACCTTCCGGGCCGCTTCATGGATGGGCTTTGATCTCGAATGATGTTTCGCGATCTGCGCGTCACTGAGCCGCGGCACCAGCCGCCTGGTGAGGAGGGCACGCTTCTCGGCCAGGATAAGATCCATCGCCTCGATCTCGGCACGGACGCCCGCATCCGCAGCATCGGCCGCGTCGATCTCCTCACGCTTCGTCAGGCTGCGGCCGACACTCTCGTAGCGGTTGCGGCCATGCGCCTTGCCGTGGCTGGCGGGCAGGCGCATCAGCCAGAGCATGAAGTGGACGAACGCCGTCTCGGTGAACACCGCGTTGAGCAGCGCATCGCCGAAGAATTCGGTCATCAGCCTGCCGGTCGCCTCGATCTTGCGAGCCATGTCGGCGGAGGTGGCGCGGGCGACGGCCGCTTCGAGCGCGGCGCCGAGGCGCACCGGCGCCGGCAGCTGGTTGGCCGGCCGGCCGGCGAAACGCGCGGCCCGCACCGGTTGCGTCGCCTCGTCGACGGTGGCGCCGTTCTCGACCCGGTGCTCGATCTCGCGCATCTCGAGGAGGGCACCGAGCACGCCCGCGGACAGCTGCGGGATCACGGCCTCATCGACGGCGAGACCGAGCGCTGCCGCCGATGCCTGCGCGGCGGCGACGGCGGGCCGGGATCGCGCAGCCGCAGCGCCGCGCGCAAGGCGGCGATCTCGCTTTCGAGGCGCGCCACCGCGGCGTCGGCTTCGGCCAGGGTGCGCGGCGCGAAGGCGGCCTCCCGGACGCTCATCGCCGTGATCTCGCGCCGGATCACCTCGGTGACGATGGCATTCACGTCTTCCGGCTGCAGCCGCCGCACCTGGCACTCGGACATCACCTGTTCCTCGATCCGCTCCAGGGCGGCAGCCCGCCTGATCGCCTCGGCGAGAACCTCGGTTCGCAGCGAGACGCGCAGAAACGCCGGGGCGCCCTGCCGTGTCAGGGTCGCCGGGAAGCGGCGCCGGAAGTGAGACGCGGCCGCGTCGGTGCAGGCAGCCGGCGGTGGCGGCCCGCCGGCGCCGACTTCCAGGAGGCTCTGAGGCCCCGGAGGATCAATCCTCGCGTCGCCTCGGCGGCTCCGGAACGGATTCGGGAAGGCCGCCCGGTGGCACGCGCTGTGTCACAGCCTGTGTCACAGCCTCCGGCCGGGGCACGAAAGGACGGTACCAAGGACTCCGCTTTACCAGCGAAATCGATGATTTGCTTGGAAAGATGGCTGGGGCGCCAGGATTCGAACCTGGGATCACGGGACCAAAACCCGTTGCCTTACCGCTTGGCCACGCCCCAACGGGGCTGCTTGTAGTCGGCGGGGCCGGAAGCCGCAAGCAGTGCATCAGACTCGGAGGGGCCTTGCCTTGGCCAGGTCGTCGAAGGCCTTGAGGTCGGATATCAGCGCGGGCATTTCGGCGAGAGGGATCATGTTGGGGCCATCCGAAGGCGCGTGGTCGGGGTCGGGATGGGTCTCGATGAAGACGGCGGCGATGCCGAGGGAGACCGCTGCGCGGGCCATGACGGGCGCGAATTCGCGCTGGCCGCCGGAGGCGGTGCCCGCGCCTCCCGGCTGCTGGACCGAGTGGGTGGCGTCCATCACGACGGGGTAGCCGGTCCGGGCCATGATCGGCAGGCTGCGCATGTCGGTGACGAGGGTGTTGTAGCCGAAGGAAACGCCCCGTTCGGTGAGGAGAATCCGCTCATTGCCGGTCGAGGCGATCTTGGCAGCGACATTCGGGATGTCCCAGGGGGCGAGGAACTGGCCCTTCTTGACGTTGATCACGGCGCCGGTCCGGCCGGCGGCAAGGAGGAGGTCGGTCTGGCGGCAGAGAAAGGCGGGGATCTGGATGATGTCGACCGCTTCCGCCGCGGGCGCGCATTGCTCCGGCAGGTGGATGTCGGTCAGTGTCGGGCAGCCGATGCGGTCGTGCACCCCCTCCATGATCCGCAGGCCCTCCTCCATGCCGAGGCCGCGCCTGCCGGTGAGGGAGGTGCGGTTCGCCTTGTCGAAGGAGCCCTTGAAGACGAAACCGAGACCGGCTTCGGCGCAGGCCGCGGCGAGGGGTTCGGCGATGCCCAGGGAGTGGTCGAGACCTTCGAGCTGGCAGGGGCCGGCGATGAGGGTCAGCGGCCGGTGGTTGCCGATCTCGACCCGGCCGACTGTTACGGTTCTTGGGGCTGGCATTCGCGATCTCCGTCAGTGCGCGCCTGAGGCGTAGCGCGGTCGGGCGGAGAGCTCAAGCACGGGGCACGCGGCGGTGGCGAGGGGGCGGGGGAAGCGTGGGCAGAAAGCGCCCACGCGTGAAATCACCATCAACCAATTGATTTCAAACGAAAACCAAAGGTTGCCGGTTGGTTAACGGCGCGTGGGCCGTTCCCGTTTCTGCCCGCGTTGCCGCGATGAGCCCCGCCTGCTGGGCGAGGCTCGCCGGGTATCCGCGTTCCTATTCGGCCGCGGCGGTGGCGCGGGCGCCGAAGCGGCGGGCGAGTTCGTCCGCGAGATCGGTGCGCTCCCACGAGAAGCCGCCATCCGCATCGGGCGTGCGGCCGAAATGGCCGTAGGCGGCAGTACGCGCATAGATCGGCCGGGCAAGACCGAGATGCTCGCGGATGCCGCGGGGCGTGAGCCGCACCATCTCGCGCAGGGTATTGCCGAGGGCGGTTTCATCCACCTCGCCGGTGCCGAGCGTGTCGACATAGACCGCCACCGGTTCGGCCACGCCGATCGCGTAGGCGAGCTGGATCAGGCATTTCCGCGCGATCCCGGCGGCGACCACGTTCTTGGCGAGGTAGCGCGCGGCATAGGCGGCGGAGCGGTCGACCTTGGTCGGGTCCTTGCCCGAGAAGGCGCCGCCGCCATGGGGCGCGGCACCGCCATAGGTGTCGACGATGATCTTGCGCCCGGTGAGGCCGGTGTCGCCATCGGGACCGCCGATCACGAAACGCCCGGTCGGGTTCACGAAGAGCCTGCCCTCGGGGACCTCCCAGCCCTCGGGCAGGGCGCGGCTCACGTAAGGCTCCACCATGGCGCGGACGGTTTCCTGATCCACGTCCTCGGCATGCTGGGTCGAGACGAGGACCGCGTCCACCGCGACCGGGCGGCCGCCTTCGTAGCGGAGCGTTACCTGGCTCTTGGAATCGGGGCCGAACCGGGGCTCGGCGCCGGATTTCCGTGCTTCCGCCATCAGGCGCAGGATGCGGTGCGAGAACTGGATCGGCGCCGGCATCAGCTCGGCCGTCTCGTCGCAGGCATAGCCGAACATGATGCCCTGGTCGCCCGCGCCTTCCTCGCCCTTGCTGCCGGCGTCGACACCCATCGCGATGTCGGCCGACTGGGCGTGCAGGCGGACGATCACCTCCATGGTCTTCCAGCTGAAGCCCGCCTGGTCATAGCCGATGTCGCGGACGGCGCTGCGGGCGGCCTCCTCGACCCGGGCGAGGATCTCGGAAGGCCCGCGCACCTCGCCGGCGATGGTCACGTGATCCGTGGTCGCCAGCGCCTCGCAGGCGACACGCGCTTCCGGGTCGGCAGCGAGATAGAGGTCGAGCACCGTGTCGGAAATGCGGTCGCAGACCTTGTCGGGATGCCCCTCGGATACGCTCTCGCTGGTGAAGAGCCAGCTCTTCTGGGCCATGGTTCAGTCGCTCCTTTGTGCCGCTTGTTCCTGGTTCGTCATGCCGATCGGCGCTCGGCTTCCTGTCGCTGGTCCGGACGATAGCCGAGATTGGAGCCGAGCCAACGCTCGATTTCCGAAGGGGCCACCCCCTTGCGCCGGGCATAGTCCTCGACCTGGTCGCGGCCGAGGCGGCCAACCCCGAAATAGCTGGCGCGGGGATGGGAGAAATAGAGGCCGGAGACGGACGCACCGGGCCACATCGCGAAGCTTTCGGTAAGGTGGATGCCGGTGTGGGCTTCCGCGTCGAGAAGGTCGAAGATCGTGCGTTTCTCGGTATGGTCGGGGCAGGCGGGGTAGCCGGCGGCCGGGCGGATGCCGCGGTACTGTTCGCGGATCAGCTCCTCGTTCGAGAGCATCTCGTCCGGGGCATAGCCCCAGAATTCGCGCCGGACCCGGGCGTGGAGACGTTCGGCGAAGGCCTCGGCAAGGCGGTCGGCGAGTGCCGAGACCATGATCGCATCATAGTCGTTGCCGTCCTTCTTGAACCGGGCGGCGATCTCATGCGCCTCCGGCCCCGAGGTCACGGCGAAGCCGCCGATCCAGTCGGGGATGCCCTTCGGCGCGATGAAGTCGGCGAGCGCGTGGTTGGCGCGGTCCTTCGATTTCGCCCCCTGCTGGCGCAGCGTGTGCAGCACGGCCCGGCGCTTCCTGCGGGCGCCGTCGGCATAGACCTCGATGTCGTCGCCGATGGAATTCGCGGGCCAGATGCCGATGACGCCTTTCGGCGTGAACCAGTGTTCGGCCTCGATCCGGTCCAGCATCGCGTTCGCGGCGGCAAAGAGGTCGCGCGCCGCCTCGCCGCGCACGTTGTCGTGGAGGATCGCCGGATAGGTGCCGCGCAGTTCCCAGGTGAGGAAGAAGGGCGTCCAGTCGATGACCTCGCGCAGTTCCTCGAGCGGGTAGTCGTCGAAGACCCTGATGCCGGTCATCGCCGGTTCCGGGGGCGTGTAGCTTTCCCAGCCGCCGTCGAAGGCGTTGGCGCGGGCCTCGGCAAGCGGTGTCACCGGACGGTCGCCGCGATCGGCGGCGCTGGAGAGCTTTTCCTGTTCGGCCCGCGTCTCGGCAAGGAAGTCGTCGCGATGCGTCTCGGACAGGAGGCGGGACACCACGCCCACCGCCTTCGAGGCGTCATCGACATGGACGACGCCCGGCTCGTACTCGGGGGCGATGCGGATCGCGGTGTGTTTCTTCGAGGTGGTGGCGCCGCCGATCAGCAGCGGCAGGGTGATGCCGCGCCGGGTCATCTCCTGCGCCACCTCGACCATGCGGTCGAGGGAGGGCGTGATCAGGCCGGAAAGCCCGATCGCATCCACCTTCTCCTCGATCGCGCGGTCGAGGATGTCCTCGGTGGGGACCATGACGCCGAGGTCGATCACCTCGTAGTTGTTGCACTGGAGGACGACGCCGACGATGTTCTTGCCGATGTCGTGGACGTCACCCTTGACGGTCGCCATCAGGATCTTGCCCTTGGCGCTATCGTCGCCTGATGCGGCCTTCTCGGCCTCCATGAACGGGATGAGATGGCCGACCGCCGCCTTCATGACGCGGGCCGATTTCACCACCTGGGGCAGGAACATCTTGCCGGCGCCGAAGAGGTCGCCGACGACGTTCATGCCGTCCATGAGCGGGCCTTCGATGACATGGAGCGGCCGCTCCGCCTTCTGGCGCGCCTCCTCGGTGTCCTCGATGACGAAATCGGTGATGCCGTGGACAAGGGCGTGCTTGAGCCGCTCCTCGACCGGGGCCTCGCGCCACTTCGGGTCGGATTTTTTCTGCGCCTCGCCCTTGCCGCGATATTTGTCGGCGATCTCGAGGAGGCGCTCGGTCGCGTCATCGCGCCGGTTGAGGAGGACGTCCTCGACCCGCTCGCGCAGCTCCTCGGGGATGTCGTCATAGACGGTGATCTGGCCGGGATTGACGATCCCCATGTCCATCCCGGCGCGGATCGCGTGGTAGAGGAAGGCCGAATGCATCGCCTCCCGCACCGGATCGTTGCCGCGGAAGGAGAACGAGATGTTGGAGACACCGCCCGAGACATGCGCGTGCGGCAGTTCCGTGCGGATGCGCCGGGTCGCCTCGATGAAGGCGTTGGCATAGTCGTTATGCTCGGCGATGCCGGTCGCGACCGCGAAGATGTTGGGGTCGAAGATGAAGTCCCAGGGATCGAAACCCGCCTTCCTGGTTAGGAGCTCGTAGGAGCGCTGGCAGATCTCGAACTTGCGGTCGGCGGTATCGGCCTGGCCGGTCTCGTCGAAGGCCATGACGACGACCGCGGCGCCGAAGCGGCGCACGGCGCGGGCCTGTTCGAGGAATGGTGCCTCGCCCTCCTTGAGCGAGATCGAGTTCACGATCGCCTTGCCCTGGATGCACTTGAGCCCGGCCTCGATCACGGTCCATTTCGACGAATCGACCATGATCGGGATGCGGGAGATGTCGGGCTCGGCCGCGAGGAGGTTGAGGAAGGTCGTCATCGCCCGCTCGGAATCGAGCAGCCCCTCGTCCAGGTTGACGTCGAGGATCTGGGCGCCGGTCTCGACCTGATGGCGGGCGACCTCGACCGCGGCGGGGAAGTCGCCGGCGGTGATGAGCTTGCGGAACCTGGCGGAGCCGGTGACGTTCGTGCGTTCGCCGACGTTGATGAAGGTATTACTGATCACGCCGCGTCCTCCTCGGTCCCCGGTCGTCTCCATGCCGGGGCCTCGAACATCTCGAGCCCGGAGAGCCTCAGCCGCGCCGCCCGCGCCGGCACCTTGCGCGGGGCTACGCCCTCCACGGCTTCGGCGATCGCCGCGATATGTTCGGGCCGGGTGCCGCAGCAGCCGCCGACGATGTTGACGAGGCCCGACCGCGCCCATTCGCCGAGGCTGCCGCCGGTTTCCTCCGGTGTTTCGTCGTAGCCGCCCATCTCATTCGGGAGACCCGCGTTCGGATAGGCGCTGATCCGCGTGTCGGCGACCTGCGAAAGCGCGCGGATATGGGCGCGCATCTCGCCCGCGCCGAGGGCGCAGTTGAGGCCGACCGCGAAGGGGCGGGCGTGGGAGATGCTCGTCCAGAAGGCTTCCGGCGTCTGGCCGGTGAGGGTGCGGCCGGAGCGGTCGGTGATCGTGCCCGAGACGATCACCGGCGGCACGTCGATGCCTTCATCGCGCAGGAGTTCGATCGCGTAGATCGCGGCCTTGGCATTCAGCGTGTCGAAGACGGTCTCGACGAGGAGGATGTCGACGCCCCCCTCGATCAGGCCGCGTGCCGATTCGCCATAGGCCTCGACCAGTTCGTCAAAGGTGATGTTGCGGAAGCCCGGGTCGTTGACATCGGGGCTGATCGAGGCGGTGCGGTTGGTGGGCCCGATCGCGCCCGCGACCCAGCGGGGCCGTTCGGGCGTCGAGGCCGCGTCCGCCCCCTCGCGCGCGAGACGCGCGGCGGCAACGTTCAGTTCATGCGCAATTTCCGCAAGCCCGTAGTCGGCCTGGCTGATGCGGTTGGCGCTGAAGGTGTTCGTGCAGATGATGTCCGCGCCCGCATCGAGGAATGCCTGATGGATTTCCCGGATGATCTCCGGCGCGGTCAGCGTCAGGAGTTCGTTGTTGCCGCCCACGTCCCGCGAATGGTTGCGGAACCGCTCGCCGCGGTAGGTCGCTTCATCGGGCTTGTAGCCCTGGATCATGGTGCCCATTGCCCCGTCGAGCACGAGAATGCGTGCATCGGCGGCGCGGGCCAAGGCGGCCCGCCTCTCGTTGGCTGTCATATCGGTACCCCGTCAAACTAGCAGCCTGAGGGAGTTCCGGTACAGCACCTGCGGGGAATTGGCAAATCCCAAGATGGGCAGCGGTCGCCAGCCGGATCACCGGCGACGGCCACGAAAACTGCATGGAGGTTGTGGAATGCGTGCCGCGCGATCAGCAGGGCGCCGGGGCGGGCAACGGCGTCAGTAAGCGCCGCGGCGGGCGACGACGTCAGTAGGCGCCGCGGCGGGCGACGACGACGAAGGCGGTGCGGAAGAGGATCGCGAGATCGCGCATGAACGTCCGGTTGAGGGCGTACTCGACATCGATCCGGACGCGCTCGTCGAAGGTCATGTCGCTGCGGCCGGAGACCTGCCAGGGGCCGGTCAGCCCGGGCGTGGTGGCGAGGTAATGCGCGACATTGCTGCCGTACATGCTCAGCTCCTCCCGGGTGACCGGACGGGGACCGACGAGACTCATCTCGCCGCGGAGCACGTTCACGAGCTGCGGAAGCTCGTCGAGACTGGTGCGCCGGAGCATGGCGCCGATCCAGCCGACGATTCGCGGATCGTCGCGGAGCTTCCGGCTCTGCTCCCACTCGGCGCGGGCCTCGGGACAGCGACGGAGCAGGTCCTCGAGCACGCGATCGGCATCGAGAACCATGGTGCGGAACTTCAGGCAGTCGAAGGGAACACCATCGCGTCCGATACGCTTGTGGCGATAGATCACCGAGCCGGGATCATTCACCCACAGGATGAGTGCGATCCCCAGCATCAGGGGCAGGAGAAACACGATCAGCATGCCGGCGAGGATGATGTCGCTCCCGCGCTTGGCGATGGCGCGGAGCCGTTCGTCCCTCGCTCCGGCCGGCGCATACATATCATTGAAGACAAACTCGTTTCCACTCCCCGCAAAAGCGCAGGGGCTGGGTTCGTGATGCGGCATCGGTCGGTCTCCGACGGCTGGGGGATTGTGAGCCTGCTGGTTTCCTTGATCGCAAAGATTGAAGAAGCTTGCCTTTTAGTCAACCTTAGAATGAGCCAATGCTCGGAAAGATTTTCTTGTATGCGCTTTATGCGATATTGACCTCGCAGGGTGTGCTCGTGAGAGTAACATCCGACAGGTCCCGATCCGGGACATCCGCTCGGGCCGGAACGCATGTCCAGAGTCCTCGTATTCGCCTTCGACATCGCGGAGGCAGCGCAGATCCGCAGGATCAGGAGCTTCGCGGCGGCGGGATTCGAGGTCATGTCCGCCTCCATGCGCCGCGCCAACATGAATCGGGATTTCGAACCGGACTGGCCGGACATCCATCTCTTCGTCACCCGGAACGAGAGCCCGGTGCGGCGCGCGGCAACCATCCTCGGCGCCATCGTCAAGATGATGCGCCATCGGAACGTGGTCGCGGGTTCGGACATGCTGGTTGCCCGCAACTTCGACATGCTGGCGATCGCCTGGGCGTCGCGGCTCATGCAGCGCCGTGGCCGTCCGCGGCTGGTCTATGAATGCCTCGACATCCACGGCCTCTTCACGCGGGAGGATTTCATAGGGCGGGCGATGCGGGCGGCGGAGCGGTTCCTGCTGTCGCGCGTCGATCTCCTCGTCACCTCATCGCCGGGATTCGTGCGGGAATATTTCGATCCCGTGCAGAAGTACCGGGGACCGGTGGCGATCATCGAGAACAAGCTCTGGTTCGACGGCGAGGCGATCCCGCGGCCGGCCGCACCGCGGCAGAGGCAGCCGGGCGAACCGCTGGTGCTCGGCTGGATCGGGTCGATCCGCTGCGCGCCGAGCCTCGATCTGCTGATGGCGACAGCCGACAGACTTGGTGATCGCGTACGGATCGAGATCCACGGCGCGGTCCATCACCATGCCGTGCCGGGATTCCGGGAGGCGGTGGCGGCGCGGCCGAATGTCAGGTGGTTCGGCCCGTACCGCTATCCAGAAGGCCTCGCGGAGGTCTATGCGCGCTGTGATCTGGTCTGGGCGCAGGATCTGTGGCAGCGGGGCGCGAATTCGGACTGGTTGCTGCCGAACCGGATCTACGAGGCAAGCTGGTTCGGCTGCCCGAGCGTCGCCGTCGCCGATACCGAGACCGGACGCCGCGTTCGCGGAAACAACCTCGGCTTCGTCATCGGCCAGCCGACCGCGCCGGATCTGGTGGCGCTGCTTGAAGGGCTTGATCCGGAGGCGATTGCCGGTTGCGCGGAGGGTCTGTTGCGCCGCGATCCGCATGAATTCCGCCTGACCGTTGCCGAGGTCCGGGAAGCGTTCCTGCACCTGCCGGAAGTCCGCGCCCGGGGAGCGGGAGCGAGACGCGCCGCGACGGCTGAGGGTCAGGCGGCGGGTCCGCTGCGGTAGTAGCTGTCGCTCACCGGGAGATATTCGTGGTGGCGCAGGCGGCGGGTCCTGGCGCGGCCGAGGCAGACGCCGATCAGCTTCTCGGTGAGCGGGCGATTCGCAGCCAGAAGCCGCCGGAGGGTTCCGGCGCGGGTATGTCCCCAGCGGGCGACCAGGATCGTCGCGTCGAGCCCGTGCGCGATCGCGAGACTGTCCGAGACATAGCCGAGCGGGGCGGTGTCGAGGATGACGAAATCGGCGGCAGGATCCCAGGTGGCTACCCGGGAGCGGAGCGTTGCGAGTTCCTGCTCGGCGGCCAGGGTGCGTGACGGGTCGGCGAGGCCGACGAGGGTGATCCGTTCGGTCAGCGGCACGGGGACGAGCGCCGCGTCTTCGGAAATGTCGCCGGCATCGGCATCCGACTCGCTGATGTGCCGCGAATCGCGCATCCTGCGATACGTCTCCTCGGACACCAGCGGACCGAGGATGCGCGAGAGGTTGGGATTGCGCAGGTCGCCGTCGACGAGAAGCACCCGCGATCCCTGTTCGGCGAGGAAGAAGGCGAGATTCGCGGCCGTGAAGGTCTTGCCCTCGTCGCTCACCGCCGAGACCATTGCCGCGATCACGGGGCGCGTGCGGCTTCCCTGTTCCGCGCGGATCCGGCGGAGCGCGATGGCGGCGCGGCGGATCGTCTCGGCGGCGAAGGAGTAGGGCGCCGCGGCGACATGGGTGAGGCCGGCGATCTCCTGCCGCGTTCGCCGCGGCAGGTGCATCGCATGTGCGGCAATCGCGGCGGGGAACTGCCGGCGTTCGCCCCGTCCGAGGACCGGCAGCGCGCCGAGATAGGGAAGGCCCAGCGCCGTCACGTCGTCGGAGGAGCGCAAACTGTCGTTGAACTGCTCGCGCAGGAAGATGAGCCCGATGGCGATGACGAAGCCGCCGGCGCCTGCCGCGCCGGCAAGAAGTACCGTGCCCGGATTCGAGGGTTCGGCGGGCGGCGCGGCGCGCTCGATGATCCGGGCGCTCGAGCGGAAGAAGTCACCCTCGCGGGCGGTGCGCTCGAAATGGGCGAGGAGGCTTTCATACTGGGAGCGCATGGCGCTTGCCCGGCGCTCGAGCTGCCGGAGGTCGATCTGCTTCTGGTTGATCGCGGCAAGTTCGTCCTTGAGAGCGCGGGTCGCGGCCTCTAGGGGGCGGATCTCGGCTTCGGCGAGGCGGATCCGTGCCTGCTGGCCGTCGCGCAGGCGCAGGAGCGCGTCCTCGACCTGGGAGGGCCTGAGGCCCGAGGGGCCACCGAGCGCGGTGACGAGTTCGGCAATCCTGAAGGCGACGTCGGTCCGCGAGTTCTCGGGGTCGGCGAGTTCGGCAAGCGCGGCGTCGATGGTCTCGACGGCGGCGGTCGCATCGCGCAACTCGCCGCGCGAGGCGATGAGCCGGTCCTCGTTGGCGGCGATCTCCTGCGCCACGGCGCCGATCTGGTTCTCGCTCGGGATGTCGTTCTCGTGCAGGAAAAGCTCGACCTCGGCCTCGGCCTGCATGAGCTCGCTGCTCATCGCCTCGAGCTCCCCGCGCAGCCAGTCGCGCGTGATGCGGGTCTGATCGGCGCGCACGTCGCCCTGCACCGCAAGATATTCCTCGGTGACGGCATTGGCGAGTTCGGCCGCCCGAAGCGGATCGGCGGCGGTGGCCGAGACCCGGACGACGAAGGTGGTTCCCTCGCGCTCGACATCGAGCCGCGAGGCGAGGGATTCGAACGCCAGCCGTTCGAGCTCGGCCTCATCGGGTACCGGTTCGCCCGCCTCGACGAGGGCAGCGCGGGTCTCCCCGGCGAGGTCGAGCCGCTCGATCACCCGGCCGAGGACCTGCCGCGACTGAAGAACCTCCACTTCCGAATCGACCACCAGCGCATCGGCGAGAAGGACTGTCGGCACCTGCTGGTCGGTCATCATCCCTTCGCTGACTCTGGGATCGATGATCAGCGAGGAGCGGGCGACGAACTTGGGTTCCTGCCGCATCGCGAAAGCGGCGCCGAGCGCAGCGAAGATCGCGACACAGAGAAGGATGATCCAGAATCCGCGCCTGAGCGCACCGAGCGCGCCACGGAAGAGCTCGGCCGGGTCGATGCCGGCAAGATCGTCCGCGGCGCGGCCGGACGAAACGGTGGCAAGGCGCTCGTGGCCGGAATGGGAAGGGGTGAAGAGCGAGTGGTCGTTCATGTTCTCATATCCGCGCGGCAGCGCAGAGGGCGGCGGTCCGGTCCGCGCCGGCGCCGCGTGTCTCGTATCCGGGCCAGGGCAGGGCACCGCGGCCCAGGAGCTTCGCCAGCGCCTCGACCTCGGGCGCGAAGATCGCCCGCAGCCGCGCGATGTCGTCAGGGGCAGGGGGCGGCACCTCGTCGCGGAGTGGGATGCTGTTTGCCTTGAGCATCTGTGCGATGCCGGGGGCCCGCTTGATCCGGAGCAGGCTCTCCTCGAGGCCGAGGCGGCGCGCGGTGTCGCCGCCTGCCCGCAGCACCGTGCGCAGGGCCGGCAGGCGGGCGCGGTCGCTCTCGTTGCGGCGTTCGTCGATCACGCCGGAGCGGTGATCCGGATCGACGCCGAGGAACTGGTAGACCATCGCCGCCGCTCGGGCGGTATCGGTCCGGATCTCCTCGACGAGAAGGCAGAGGATGTTCTCCCGGGGGAAGTGATCGAACCAGCGCCGCAGATGCGTGGCGTAGAGGCCCTGCTCGACATAGGCGGGGTTGTTCGCGATTCCTTCCGCAAAGGTGGTATTCGGGAAATGCCCCTTTGCAATCTCGTGCAGGTGGTTCGAATAGGCGCGTTCCACCGGATCCCGCAGCAGGACAAGGATCCTGAGATCCGGCGCATAGGCGGCGGCGCGCAGGGGGGCACGGGGATCGTGGAGATAGGAGGGGGAGGCCTCGAAGCCGAGCCTGCCATCATCCGGGAAGTGGCGCTCGTACCACGCATAGCCGCGATCGAAATGGTAGCTGAAGAAATCGACCTCCTTCGGGGTGGAGGCGGCAATGCCCGGATGGGCGGCGGCAAGCGCGTGCACCCACGAGGTCATGCATTTCTGGGCGCCGATCCCGATCGCACCTGGTTTCATGCCGTCCCTCTTTCAGGTTGACCGGGAGTCCCCGGCCGTCGTTCCGGCGCCGGGATCCCCTGCCAGCTCCCGGACGCAGCTTCATCCGCTTCGGCGGCACTATCATGCGGGAGGGGCAGGCGCGCAAGCGCAAGACGAGTGCGGTGCCGCATATCCTTCCCCGTATGCGAGTTGTCGCCCAGCGTACGCAGCAAAATTCACAGGCGAGTGTAATTGCCTGATAAAGCTTTTGCGAGTACCTTCCGCGCCCCAACGCGCTCCAGTCATGAGCGCCCCGGCAGCGCGGCGTTCCACCGCCGCCCGTTCCAGCACCAGGAGGCAGCCTTGACCACAAGATCAGCATCCGCGTGCGTTCCGCCGTTCCCCCGAGCCGGATCGCCTCGCGGACGGGGCGGTAGCGAAACAGCCTCGCGGAGAAAGCGGTCGCCCGCGAATCATTCTCCCCCTTCGTCCCGCGCCGTTCTCGCGTGGGTTGCGATGGGCGCCAGCGTTCTCGTCGGTTCCCCGGGTCATTCCCAGAGTGGCCCGCCCGTCGATCTGTCGCGATTCGAGCCGATCCTGATCGAGGACTTTTCCGAAGGGCTGCGAACCTACCGGGAGGGAAGCGGCATCTGGTCCCTCGGCCCGCGGCGCGAAGTGCTCGCGACCAACAGCCGGATGTCGGTCTTCCTCCAGCCAGGTGACGCGACGCCGGAGGGAGAGGCGATCGGCCTCGATCCCTTCCGGGTCGAGGACGGAATGCTGTCCATCATCGGCCGCCCGATTCCTCCCGAGCGGCTCGATGCCGTCAACGCCCTTCTCGAATCGGTCGGCCAGGGCCGCAACGTCGGCCATGCCTCGCATTACACCGGCATGATCGCGACGAGCGAGAGCTGGGCCCAGACCTACGGCTATTTCGAGATCACCGCGCGCATTCCGGAGGGAGTCGGCTATTGGCCGGCCTTCTGGCTGACCGCGGCGGGCGTGGGCTGGCCGCCGGAGATCGACATCTTCGAAGCCTACGGCCGCGGGATCGGCGCGGAGAATCCCAAGGACGACACCTACAACACCGCCGTGTTCTTCGATGCGATCGACATCCACGGCGAGGCGACGCAGTCGGTCGACATCGTCAATCCCTTCGCGCCCGACGAGGACGGGCAGCCGCAGCAGCCGGATGTGCGCCAGCAGCAGGGTGGCGAGCAGCATGTCTTCAACCGGACCATCGATGTCGGCGAGAGTTTCGGCACCGACATCTACGAGGATTTCCACACCTATGCGGCGATGTGGACGCCCGAGGAGATCGTGTTCTACTTCGGCCCGGACCGGGAGAATCTCGTCGAGGTCTACCGGGCACCGACGCCCGACGACCTGCATTCGCCGATGTATGTCATCGCGAACAACCAGATCGGCTCGGCCTGGGGCTGGGATCCGCAGCCCGGTACCGAGGAGCAGATGTTTGCCGAGGGGAACGCCTTCCAGATCCGCAACATCGCGATCTATGCCCTCCGGCCCGAGGCGGAGGTCGTCGGCCGCGGCAACGGAGCGGTCCTGTTCGGCAGCGACGAGCCGGAGCGCATCATCGGCACCCGGGGCGACGATGTCATCGTCGTCAACGGCGGCCAGAACATGGTCGAGCTCGGCGGTGGCAGCGATGTCGTCTTCGTGGAGCGCGGCATCCACAACACCATCATCAGCGGGTTCGGCGCCGACGACAGGCTGGTGCTCGAGGGGTTCCATCTCGATGGGGCCGAGGGCGCCTATCGCCGGCTGACCCAGGTCGGGGATGACGTGTGGCTGATGAACGGGGCTGATCCCGTGGATCCCCAGACGATCATCCTGCGCGATGTCCGGGTCGAGGCGCTGCAACCCGCGAATTTCGTCGTCCGCTGGCCG
>JAJUJF010000055.1 GCA_029265455.1 Paracoccaceae bacterium
AGAGATTCCTGCGCGCTGCTGGTGTCGAGCGTTTCCGGCTGTTCCCGCTTGGGTGCCGGCAGGCCCAGGGCCGCACGGTCCCGCAGTGACATCTCGTTCATGATTCCGGTCCCCGTTCCAGGCAGGATATGTCCAGATCGAACCACAGCATCGTCCAGACTGCGGCCGACTTGCCATGGATCTAGGATCGGTGGTGCTCCGGCACAACTCGTGGGCCGGGGCAACGCCGTCAGGTTCACTCGCGGTCGCGCGACAGCGCGCAGGGGGAGGTGATCGTCTTCTGCCCCTGCCTGCGCGGTCGACCGGTGGGTCAGTCGGATCCTGTTCACGCATTTTCCGGATTGTCGGTCCCCATTCGGTCACTGTCCTGAATGAGATCAACACCTGGATAATCGAATGAACGGATGCGTCGGCTGGCCCTCTCGATCCTCACGGATGCGGTCGGCGGCACCGAGGACCGCCACGAAACTCTCCACGTGCTGGTGGGGCGGAGCCTGCTCTTCCTAGGTCCATCTGAAGCTGATCTTCTCGAGGCGCCTGCCGCCCACAAGCGCATGGGCGCGGCCACCTTCAGTTCCGCCCATTGCGCTGTAGAAGCGGCAGGCGATGGTGTTCTCGATCAGGGCCCAGACCACGAGAGAGGAACATCCGGCCTCCTGCAGCCGCTGCCATGAGGCTTCGAACAGCCGCCGCCCGAGACCGATACCCTGACAATCGGGACGCATATACAACTCGTAAATCTCCCCGACGCCGCTCTTGGCACCTCGCGCCGGACCAAGCATCGCATATCCTGCCGGCTCGCCGCTCAGGTCGACGACGAGAACGCTTCTTCCCTGCCGATGCATGTGCTCCCACCAGGCAGCGCCCCGGCGTGCCAGCATGCGCTCGAGCGCGACGCCGGGAATGATGCCTCGGTACGCATTGCGCCAGGCGTCGCGGTGCAGGCTGCCGAGCGCGGGGCTGTCCTCGATGATCGAGCTGCGCAGGGCGACGACAATTTCGGGCATTTCCGCTTCCGGCTTCGACGAGAGTATCAGACATCATATGGGCTCTCTGCCTGATCGGTGCCATGTTGCACCTCCACCGGGCTGACGCGGAAATCGCATTCCGCCGGATCGATCGCTCAATCCATTGCGCTACCTCGGGCGGCAGGCAGTAGATGAGCCCAGCGGACTGACGGGAAGACGCACGCGCGCATATGAGCGGCCGTGAATCGATCCTCCGACACCAATCGAGATCATGAGCCATCAACAGGCGCGAAGGAGAACTTTGCGCTGTTGAGCAGGTTCGCTGCTGCACAGGATGCCGCACAGGCGTCCGACCTCCTTACTTTCAGGGGCACTGGTGGGGGAATCGATGGACGCAGCACCTGCACTAGTGAATGCCTGCAGTTCCGCATGAGCCGTTCGCAGCGCGATAGGCAGGTCCACGGCACTCTGACGCTCATGGCGCGTCCCCTGCAGGATCCCCGGAACCCGTGCAGACCTCGCGTTTGTCGACGTCAGGCAATTGCGGCTGAACGACATCTTGTTTCGCCTCGCGCAGTCTACGCCGGTAACATGGCCCTCCTCTTGCGGAAGACGGCATTACGACTGCCGGCGATTGAACCGCATCAGTACCAATTCACCATATAACCGGATTCCGCTCGCATTCGCATTAAGCTGTCAGCAATGATAACCCGTCTGGTAGAATCGCAAGATGGCCTGATCAGAACTCGACGGGATCTCTGCATGCTGTTCTTGATTTTTTATTGCAACGGAGTGGACATCAGGTAGCTTAATCCGAACCGGAACCGCGTCCACGAAAGTGGTATAGAATTGGTGGCGAATAACGCTGCGGGATGCGCGGTTTCCAAGCCAACGGGGAGGCTGGCATGTTCGTGAATTTCTTCCGGTCGGGGCTGAGCCGACGCAGGTTCCTTTCTTCAGCGGCGACGCTGTCCGGCATCGGGGTGCTCGGGGCAACGCTGCCTCGCAAGGTCTTCGCTCAGGATCAGGTTGTCAGGGTCGGCTTCCTCGCCCCATTGACCGGGCCGGTTGCGGCCTGGGGCAAACCCGGTCTCGACGGGTGCATGATCTGGGCGGAGTGGATTAATGAGGCCGGTGGCATCGACATCGGCGGCGAGAAGCACCGCGTCGAATTCATACCGTACGATGATGAATATGACCCCGCCAAGGCCCGCGCCGGGGCCACCAAGCTGATCCGTGAGGATGGCGTGAAGTTCATCATGATGCTGGGCGGCGACCCCTGGCCCGGCGTTCAGCCGGTCGCCGAGCGCACCGGAATGCTGTTCTCCACGCTGCTGCCTTCCGACCTCAGCCCTGACACCACGACCCTGATCGCTCCGGCCGAGGTGCATCCGATCTACAACGTGACGGGAGTCGAGTGGCTGGCAGAGACCAGGCCCGACCTCAAGACCGCCGTAATCTGCGCCCAGGACGATGCCCTCGGCCTCCCCTCGGTGGCCACCTATCTCGCCGCATTCGAGGCGGCCGGAATCGAGATGCTCGAAGCGCCGATCCTGTTCGATCCGGCCACTACGGATTTCGCGCCGGTCGTCACCCGGATGCTGGCACGGAACCCGCAGATCGTGTGTCTCGACACCTGCTATGCCGACTATGTCCATCCGATCTGCGAGCAGCTGTTCCAGCAGGGCTACGAGGGCCAGATCCTGTCCTGCACGGCGGACTTCTACGAACAGATCATCGAGAAGACCTCGAAGGAGTTCATGGAAGGATTCGTCTTCCAGTTCCCGGATTTCGACGACCCGGAGCTCAACGCCGACTTCATCAATTTCCAGGAGCCCAACCGCTTCTACGAGGAATATGCGCAACGCTTCCCGGGACAATGGGGCGCAGTAAGCTGGGAATACGCCTCGATCATGGACCTCTGGAAGGCCGCCGTCGAGAAGGCCGGCTCCGCGGAACCCGACGCGGTGCTTGCCGCGATGACCGAGGGAGGCACCGCTCCCCATGCCTTCGGCGAGGCCCGCTGGTGGGGTAGGGATCTCTTCGGCATCGACAACGCCCTGGTCGGCAACTGGCCGGTTATAGCAATCGAGGATGGCAAGGCCCGCATAAAGGCGTTCAGGTCGATCCCCGACTGGTACGACAAGCACGGCGAACTCCTGAAGAAGCATATGGCTGCCTACAATCAGTTGTGGGACCAGCGGTCCTGAGCGGTCATCGCGGCCGGCTCCGCGCCGGCCGCCTGCCCCAAGGCTGAAAGCATCATGATCGACCTCATCGCCCAGACCGGGCTCAACGCGCTCTACGCAGCCGCGTATCTTTCGCTTGTCGCGGTCGGCCTCGTGCTGATCTTCGGCGTCATGGGCATCGTGAACTTCGCTCACGGCGAACTCTTCATGCTCGGGGCCTATGTTGTGGTAGCCCTCTACGCCGGTGGCCAGGTGCCCTATCTTGCCGTCGTCGCTATCGGCCTTGCCTTCGTCGGCGTGGTCGGGCTGCTGATGGAATGGACCATGTTCCGGCCGCTCCGCGACAATCCGCTGGGCGGCCTCGTCGCCTCGATCGGCTTCCTGATGATCCTGCAGGCGCTGGTCTCGATGGGTTTCGGAGTCCGCATGGCGCATGTGCCGCCCTTCACCCAGGATGTCATCGCCTTTTCGGACCGCGTCCGGCTGCCGGTTCAGCGGCTGATCGTCATCGGCGCTGCGGTCGTGCTCCTTGGCGCCCTCTGGCTGTTCCTCAAGCGCACCCGCTTCGGCTGGGCGCTCCGTGCCAGCGCCCAGGACCGCGAGGCCGCCGCCCTGCAGGGGATCTCGATCAACCAGACCGCGCGGATCGCCATGTTCATCGGCGCCGCCCTTGCCGGTGTCGCGGGGGCGCTGACCGCGCCCCTGATCTCGGTCAATCCGCACATGGGCCATTCGGTGATCGTCGCAGCCTTCATCGTCATCATCGTCGGCGGTGTCGGGTCCCTCGAGGGAGCGGTCATCGCTGCCGTGGCCTACGCCTTCATCCACACCATCGTCACCACCTTCTGGGACGGGGTCATCGCCGACATCGTGGGGCTGTCGCTCATGCTTCTGGTTCTGATCGTGAAACCCACCGGCCTGTTCGGGACGGCGGATCGTGCGTAGCGGCCTCGCCCTTCTCGCCTGGATCGGCGTCGGCGTCGCGCTGATAGCCTTGCCTCACGGGCTCAGCTTCTCGCAGCAGGAGATCCTGGTCTTTCTCACGATCAACGTGCTGCTCGTCGCCTCCTACCGCATGCTGACGCTCACGGGCGAATGGTCGCTCGGCCATGTCGTCATCATGGGTGTCGGCGCCTATGCCTCCGCCCTCTATTCCAAGCATTTCGGTGTCTTCGTGCCCGCCGCGATGCTGCTCGGGGCGATGACCGCGGCGTTGATCGCGATGGGCCTCAGCTACCCGCTGTTCCGCATGAAGGGCTTCTACTTCCTGATCGGCAGTTTCGCAGCGGGCGAGATCATCCGCCTGCTCTGGAAGCGCTTCCGCGAGCCTTTCGGCGGCGTGAAGGGGATTACCGGCATTCCGCCGGTCCCGGACGTGAATCTCGGGATCTGGGATTTCGTCTTCTTCGACCCCATCAGCTACTACTATTTCGTGCTGGCCGTCGTCTCCTTCTGCCTCTGGCTCATGTGGCGCATCGAGCGTTCGCCGGTCGGCCTCACCTTTCACGCGGTGCACTGGCAGGACAAGCTAGCCGAAGCCGCAGGCGTCAACGCGCGGGCCTACCGCACCCTTGCCTTCGTCATCGCATCCGGTTTTGCCGGTCTCGCTGGCGCGCTCCAGGCCCATTACATCGGCGCGGTCAATCCGACCAGCTTCGACATCGAGCAGATGGTATTCGTGCTGACCTGGGCAATCGTCGGCGGCACGGCGACCTTCTACGGCCCGATCCTTGGCTGCATCGTGCTGACGGTGCTGAACGAGATCGTGCTGCGCGGGCTCGGGTTCGAGCAAACCCGTCCGCTGATCTATGGTCTCCTGCTGATCCTCTCCGTTCTCTTCCTCCCCAAGGGTCTCGAGAGCCTCGTCGGGCGGGTTCTGCCGCGCCGCGCGACTTCGCGGACGCGCGCAATCATCGGCGCGGAGGAAAAGGCATGACCATTCCGCTTCTTGAGGTCGACCGCCTCACCATGCGCTTTGGCGGGCTGACCGCCGTCGACGGCCTCTCTTTCGCTGTCGGGCATGGCATGATCCACGGCCTGATCGGTCCGAACGGTGCCGGAAAGACCACGACCTTCAACCTCATCTCCGGCTTCTACCGCCCCAGCTCCGGGGAGATCCGCCTGCGCGGCGAGAAACTCTCCGGTCTCAGGATGCACGAGGTCGCCCGCCGCGGAGTCGTCCGCACCTTCCAGCACTCAACCCTCTTTGCCGAGCTTTCGGTGCTCGAGAACGCGCTCATCGGCACGCATATCCGGTTTCGGCCCAACATCTTCGCCGCCATCGCCGGCTGGGATGCCGAGGACCGCCGCGGCGCCCGTGCCCGCGCGGAGGAGGCGCTCGACTTCTTCGGGCTGTTGACCCTCGCGGATGTTCGTGCCGGGGACCTTGCCCACGGGCACCAGCGCGCCCTCGGCATGGCCGTGGCACTCGCCGCGGATCCGGATGTCATCCTGCTCGACGAGCCCTTTACCGGCATGAATCCGGAGGAAACAGGGCGGATGATGACCCTGATGCGAAAGCTGCGGGACTCGGGGGTAACCATCCTGCTCGTCGAGCACGACATGCAGGCGATCATGGGCCTTTGTGACCGGATCACCTGCATGAGCTTCGGAAAGCTGCTCGCGGAGGGAGATCCGGGCGAAATACGCGGCAACCCCGCAGTGATAGAGGCCTATCTCGGAGGCAGCCGGGATGTTGCTTGAGGTCAACAGCGCCGCCATCGCCTACGGGAAGGTCAATGCAGTCCGCGGTATCTCGCTGCGGGTACCGGAGAACGGCGTGGTCACGGTGATCGGCGGCAATGGCGCCGGCAAGACCACGACGCTCCGCGCCATCTCGGGCCTCACACCTCTTGCCGCAGGCGAGATCCGCTTCAACGGCGAGCGCATCGACCGGCTGCCGCCCGATCGCATCGTCGCCCGCGGCATCGCGCATGTCCCCGAGGGCCGCCGCATCTTTCCCGACATGACGGTGGAGGAGAATCTGCGTACTGGCGCCTTCCTGCGTCGCGACCGGCAGGCGGCTGCTGCTGACCTCGAATCGGTGTTCGGCCGTTTCCCCCGACTTCGCGAGCGTCGCCGTCAGCTCGCCAAGACCATGTCGGGGGGCGAACAGCAGATGCTGGCAATCGGGCGGGCGCTGATGGCGCGGCCGAAGCTCCTGCTGATGGACGAGCCCACGATGGGCCTTGCTCCGGTGATGGTCGAGGAGATCGCGGCAATCATCCGCGACATCAAGCGCCAGGGGGTGCCCGTGGTGCTCGTCGAGCAGAATGCCGAACTCGCCCTCGAACTGGCTGACTACGCCTACGTTCTTGAAACCGGGAGGCTCGCCCTCGAAGGTCCGGCCCGTGAACTCCGAAACAATGACCACGTCCGCGCGGCCTATCTCGGCCTCTGACTCCTCGTCCGCCGAGGTTCGTGCCGCCCTCGCAGCCGGCTGGAAACGCCATGATATATGGTGGGAACGCCTGCAGGAGCAGGGCAACCGCGACTGGGAGGCAGGTCGTCGCGACCGTGCCCTCCGGGGCTTCATCCGGGCGAGGTGGCTCGCACTGGTACTGATGTCACGCAACGATCCGCGGCAGGCCACCAGCCTTGCCAATGCCGCTTTCGCGGCCCGCGTCCGTGGTGCCGAACGCACAGCAGCCCGCCGGTATGCGCGTGCCATCCACCTCTGGGCGAAGGTTCCGTCGAGACTGGGGACACTTGATCTCGCTCCCCGTGCGCGCAGCTCTCTCTTTCACCTGCGCATGGAGCTCCGCCACGGCCCCACCTTCCAGAGCAACCAGCGAATCCGTCACCAGCATTTCGTCGCGGAAGCTGGCGAATCCCTGAGGGCGCTGGCTGAAGGACGGTCTCCGCCTGTAACCCTTTCTGCCCGCTGGAAGGGCGCGAAACCGCCCGTTTTCGACGATGCCCGCAAGCTCCTCGCCGCCTGCCTGCTGATCCGATCCTGAATGTACGATGAATTCGCTGCGGTCGCATATGTCCGGAAGCGAGGCGGGCGAGAAAGAAGGGCGAAAGTGCGGGAGTGGAGCCCGCAAGCCGGGAGCAGGCCTGCACGCACCCCCTCATCGTCTCTCCTCCCCGGCGGTCAGGAGCCATTCGGCCAGGTGGATGGTTTGATGTCCGGAGAACGTCGCGCACGCATTGCCTTCGTTAGCGGCAGTCGCTGCAGTTACCGCGTGACCTTGGGGCTCACGACGGTTTGCGATCGGCCGGTCAGTCCGGTGAGGCACCCCAAGCGCTGACGATAGCGAGCCGGCGTGACACCGACCTGCCGTTTGAACATGCGGCGGAAGAAAACCGGATCCGTGTACCCAACGGCCAGCGCCACGGCGTCGGTCGGTTCGGACGTAGTCTCAAGCATCTGCTTGGCCTCTTCGAGGCGTAGTGCCTGGACATATTCGACCGGAGCATAGCCGGTGGCTTTGCGGAACCGGCGAGAAAAGGTGCGTTCCGGAAGGCCGGCGATCTTCGCCATGTGGCTCACAGGATTCGCGGACGTGTAGTTTTCCGCGATCCAGAGCTGTGCCCGTTCAATCGCGTGATCCTCGTGCTGGCGCGGTCGTGCCATCGCGGCAAAGGGCAACTGACCGTCGCTCTTGTCGCCGATCACGAATACCTTCGACAACCGTCGCGCTTCGGTCTCGCCGGCGAAGCGTGCGACGAGGTAGAGGCCGAGTTCGCTCCAGGTCGAGGCGCCGCCGGCGGTGACGATACGATGCTCCGGTCCGGCGGGACAGAGGATCAGTTCGGGACGTATCCTGACGGCCGGGTAATGCATTCGGAAAAGCGGCGCCACTGACCAGTGTGTCGTCGCCTCGAGCTTGTCGAGGAGTCCTGCTTCGGCAAGGAAGAGCGACCCCGAGCAGATCGAGCAGACCATCGCGCCATCGGCATATACACGGCGCAGCCACGCCGCCTCTTCAGCCCATCTGCCATGCGGCTGGAAGTTCACGGAAAGTCCGAGATCGGTGACAATGACGATGTCGGGCGAGGGTGCGGCATGCAGCGCCGCCTCAACCCCTATCATGGGGCCGGCGGGCGAGGGCGAGGGACGACCCGTGATCGACACAAGCCGGGGCGCGAAGCGGCAGGTCGCCGCCTCGGGCTCGCCGGTGATCGGCTGCCAGCTGCGCCCGGCAAGACCCAGAAGCTCGTGCAGACAGTAGAGCGCCCCCGGAAACGACTCGGGCAGAACGAGAAGGCTGACAGCCAGGGTGGGCAATGTGGGGGTCATGAGCCGAACATGGCCGAAATACCGCCCGGAATCGAGAGAGCACCGCATGGACGTGACCGAAATGCCCTCTTTTCGGCCATTTCGTCCCTCACGCGTCGCCTGAAATCGAGCGTAGGACTGGAATGGATGTAATGGAATCGAGGACGAACGCGATGTCTGTCGAAGAGAAGACCGAGTTCGATACCAGCCGGGCCGAGGCCTTTGCTGGCCGTGTCGCCGATCTGCTCGATGCCGGCGCGGCGGCAGCGATGATGTCGCTCGGCCACCGGCTTGGATTGTTCGAGACGCTGGCCCACCGGTCCGCGCCTGCAGACAGCGCCACAATTGCTGCGAATGCAGGGCTGGCCGAACGCTATGTCCGCGAATGGCTGGGCGCGATGGTCATTGCCGGGATCGTGGAATATGTGCCAGAAACGGCCCGCTACCGGCTGCCGCCGGAACATGCCGCCTGTCTCACCGAGGGCGCTCCGCTCGGCAATCTCGCGGTTTATGCCCAGCATGTTGCGCTCTTCGGCAAGGTCGAGGACCAGACGATCCGCAACTTCGAGACCGGAGGCGGGACCGGCTACGACGATTACCCCTGCTTCCACAAGGTCATGGCCGAGGATAGTGGCCAGACGGTAATTGCGGGCCTGTTTGACCACATCCTGCCGCTTGCACCGGAACTCGCTGGGAGGCTCGCTGCCGGAATCGACGTCATGGATGCGGGCTGTGGCCGTGGCGCGGCGCTGATCGCCATGGCCAGGCGTTATCCGGGGAGCCGCTTCGTCGGCTATGACCTCTGCGCCGATGCCATCGAGTTCGCTTTGGCGCAGGCGCACGAAGAGGGGCTGCAGAATGTGTCGTTCGAGACACGCGACCTCACCGGATATGCCGAACCCGGACGCTGGGACTTCGTGACCAGCTTTGATGCCGTACACGACCAGAAGGATCCGTTGGGCTTGCTCAAGGGCCTCCGGAAGTCGCTGAAGCCGGGCGGCGTCTACCTCATGCAGGATATCGGTGCCTCGGCAAACCTCGAGGAGAATCGCAATTTCCCCTTTGCAACCCTGCTTTACGCGGTATCGGCGGTGCACTGTACGCCCGTGTCGATCGGTCAGGGTGGTGAAGGGCTAGGTACCATGTGGGGCTGGGAAACAGCTGAACGGTTCCTGCACCAGGCCGGCTTTGGCAGCATCGAACGCCACGTCCTGCCGCACGATCCGATGAACGTCTGGTTCGTGGCACGCGTCTGACACGCGCTGCCTCCACCGGCCGGGTTTTCGCCATCTCCAACCGGGCCGGGTTGTGCCCGTTCTCGATCCCGCTGCTGGACGACACGTTTCTTATCGCGATTGCTGAAAGTCCTTCGTGTGATCCGGCGCTTGTCAGCGCAGACGATGAAATGGAGGCTTTGGTCACAGCGAATGATCGGAAGGACCAACCAGATGATTTTCCAAAGGCGCAGGACGGGCGGCGCTTTCACGACCTTCCTTTTCCTCGTCGGCACCTCCCTGAGCGCAACCGCACAAAGTGACGTGCTCGATATCGCAATGCTGATCCCGGGCCAGATAGATGATGGTGGCTTCATGGAGGCCGGCTACAACGGCCTGATTGCGATCCGGGACGAACTTGGCGCCGAGATCACCTATATCGACGGTATTCCGCCTGAGCAGCCGGAGCTCGAGGCCGCTCTTCGCGAACTCGCCGCTGCGGGGCCGGACATGGTGATCGCCCATGGTGGTCAGAACAGCGCTGCGGCCGAAACCGTCGCCGCCGAGTTCCCCGAGATCGCCTTCGTGGTCGTGCAAGGCAACGTCACCGGTCCCAACCTGTCGAGCTACGAGGTGCTTCAGGAGGAATCTGCCTGGCTGGCCGGAGCGGCCGCGGGCCTTCTGACCGAGACAGGCGTCGTCGGTCATATCTCCGGAATCCGGGTCACGCCCGGCCTCAAGGGGCGCGGCGGCTTCTACAATGGCCTGATGCACACCAATCCTGAAGCCAGGTTCCTCACCATCTTCGCCGGGGATCAGGACGACAACGCGCTCTCCCACGAGGTCGCGAGCGCGGAGATTGCGGCTGGAGCCGACATCATCTTCACCATGCTGAACTCCGGCCGTCAGGGCGCGACGGATGCGATCCGCGAGCACGGCGCCCGGCACATCGGCAATGTTCGCGACTGGACAGCCGATGACCCCGAGGTCTTTGTCGCTTCAGCGATCGCCAATGTAAGCATTCCCGCGCTGGAGGCGGCGCGCGATCTTGCAGAGGCCGATTGGGAGCCGGGTGTTGTCCGCCGCATTGGCCTGGAGAATCCGGAGGCAGTCAGGCTTGCCCTCGCACCTGATGTTCCGGACGCGGTACGTCAGGAACTGGAGGTCCTGCGCGACCGGATCATTGCGGACGAGATCGAGGTGTCAGTCGTATACGACGGCGAGGAATTCGCCTATTGAGGGTAGGGAAGGGGCTTCCCTGGGCTGCCTCCTCGCAGCATGTTCCTGATCGGCACCGCCACCGGTCCAGAATACCTTTTCAAGGTAGGGAGGTTAACCGCGGCTGCGGCGGCGTCGACCATGGCGGCGGTCTTGCGGATCTCGTGCCCGGCTAAGCGCATCCTCCTGTCTTCGGAGGAGACGGTCTGTGCAGTAGCTGCCGTCCTTCAGCGGGTGCAGCCATCTCCGGGCATTGTAGGCCTGGAGTCGGCTGGTGCCGGAGGCAGTTCGTGTTCGGGGATGTGGCCGGGGAGACCCAGTTCGTACAGCCACTGCATCACCACGATGATGGGCGGTTGTTCGGGCCGCTCGTCACTGTCACGGCGAAGACACTGCTGAATATTGCGCCGGGTATTGGAAGAGTCGTCCTCCACGGAATGGAGGTCCTCATGGAGGAGGCGGTTCGCTGCATTGACCGGTCCCTGCCGTCGCGGCCGCGGCCCATGGCTCGACAGGAGAGTTCGACAATGTCGTATCCTTGCAAAGAAGCTGTCATCCTCGCCATGGCCGTCTGTAGTGCGGCACTGACTGCGCCTGCAGGTCTGGACGCTGAAACGGCGTGGTCGGAGAATACGACTGCGGAGGAACTCTATCGGCAGTTCCGCCGCGAGTATCCCGACAAGGTGCAGGAATGTTTTCCGGACATCGATCCTGCTGCGGGACCCGGCCCATTGGCCGCTGATCAGCACCAGCGTCCTGAATGGCTGCGCGCGGTGATCGTTCTGGATGCGTCCGGGTCGATGGCGGGGAAAGTTGGGAATGAAACGAAGATGCAGGCGGCCGTGTCGGCGGTCGGCCGTTTCCTGAAGTCGTTGCCGGAGGAATCCGAAGTCGGACTTGTCGTTTTTGGTCACGAAGGGTCGAACGACGAGAGTGGCAAGACCGTGTCCTGCCAGGCAGTGACTACCATGGTGCCACCGGCTGCCGGCAAGGCTGGATCAGTTGAAGATGTACTGCAGCAGGTGCAGCCGACGGGATGGACGCCGCTGGCCAGAGCGATCACGGCAGCGGGTGCGGCTTTGAGGTTTGATGCGGGCGAGGGTGAGCAGGTGGTGTTCGTGGTTTCGGATGGCGACGAGACCTGCGGCGGCGATCCCGTCGCTGCCGCCCGGGACGTGCATGAGTCCGGTGCGAGGGCAATCGTGAACATCATCGGGCTGGATCTGCCCCCGGCGGACCGCAGGGAGCTGACCAAGGTCGCCGAAACCGGGGGAGGGGTTTACATGGACGCAGTCGACAGCGACGGGGTTCTCGAGGCGATGCGGCAGCAGGCCGCCTGGCGCCAGGCACGCTTCGACCATGAAGTCGCGGCGCGACGCGCCACGAATGCGAACAGCACGGACGCCTTCGTCGCAAGATCTGAGGCCCAGAGCTGCGTGGCCGACATCCGGAACTCCGAATATGCCGCCGTATCACAGCGCGTGAAGGGCCTGCGCGCGGATGGGAGGGTTCCCTCCGAGGTCTTCATGGCATTTCGGCAGATGGTCCTGAGCGACCATGACGCGCACAAGGGAATGCTGGAGGAGTACAGAAACAGTCTCGATGCGGCGGTTGACCGGACCAATGAGGAGATCAGGGACAAAATCGTCGAGCCTGGCAGAGGCAACTGACAGGACCCATGCTTGATGGTGAGCCGCTATGGGACGCAGCTCGCCCGGAATGCCGTGCTCGCCTGGTTCGACGAAGTAGACATCGAGCGGAAGCCGGGAATGGGGAATCAGGAGAAAGGATTGGAGCCGCTTCAGCCGTTCTTGTCCGCCCGTCGGCCGTGGCCAACAATATCCCAGATCACGAGAATACAGGTCGTGGCAACCAGGGCGGCCAGGTCAAGGCGGGGAACCTTCCACAACAGTATCCCGAGGAAGCCGGCGAGGATCAGGATCGCAAAACATGCCATGAGCTTTTCCATCAACCCCTGTCCTCCAGAACTTCTGCTGCAAGCCATCGCGCGGTCCGCAGCAGACGCGCATCCTCGCCGCGTCGGCCCACGAGCTGGACACCTATCGGCAATCCGTTCTCGTTCTCGAGCAGCGGCAGCGTCACGGCTGGTGTCCCGCACAAGGTCCAGAGACCGTTGAAGATTGAACTGCCCGTGCTCTTGATGCCGGCGGGCGCGGGTGTCGGCGTGGCGGGCGTCAGGATTGCATCACATCGCCGGAAGATCTCGTCGAGACCGGCGTTCAGTACCTCGGGCCAATCCAGCGCGGCAATGTAGCCGGGCGCGGAAATCGCCTTCCCGGCATCCATTGCGGCCAGGATCGTGTCGGAAAGCTGATCCCGTCCACGCCGCTCGTAATGGGCGTAGTTTTTCGCCATCTCCGCCGAATTGATCCGTTCACGGATGGTCGGGGCCTCGGCAAAGAGACGGGGAAGCGGTGCCTCGAAACAATATTCGCCAAGATATTCCGTCAGCTCGCGCATGGCCAGCATTGTCTGCTCGTCGGCGTCATCCCAGCCAGGTGGGCGCACGAAGGCGAACATCGGACGTACCGGCGGCGCGCTCGCTGCCGTTTTCAGGAGGCGGGGTGGCGGCGCCGGCTGGCTTGCGGGGTCGGCTGGAGAGTGGCCGAAGAGTACCTCGGCCAGCATTGCTGCATCCTCGACGCTGCGGGCGAAGACGCCAACGGTATCGAGGCTCGGGGCCTGGGTCAGGATCCCGGTTCGGGGAATGGCGCCGAAGGTCGGCTTGTATCCGACGATACCGCAGTAGGCAGCGGGACGGATCACCGATCCGCCGGTCTGGGTGCCGATGGCGAGCGGCACCATGCTTGCGGCAACGGCAGCGGCTGAGCCGGAGGACGAGCCGCCCGGGGTATGCCTAGGTGCCCGCGGGTTACGCGTCCGCGATGGATGGAGAAAGGCGAGTTCGGTGGTCACCGTCTTGCCCATGATGATGGCGCCCGCTGCACGCAAACGCTCCACCACGAAGGCATCGACCACGGGAACCCGGCCTGCGTCGAGCGGCGTGCCGTTTTCAGTCGGAATGCGTCGCGTGTTGATGATGTCCTTGATCCCGACCGGCAGGCCGTGCAACGGCCCGAGGGGACGTCCGGTGCTGCGATAACGGTCAAGCGCGCGCGCCTGCTCGAGAACGAAATCACTGTCGAGCCAGGCCCATGCCTGTATCTCGCTTTCCATTGCCCCGATCTGTTCGAGACACGCATGGGCGAGGTCGACCGCCCGAAGGGCGCCGCTGGCGATACGCTCGCGAAGCTCAAGCGCCGAGAGGCCGAGAATGGGTACGCGCAGGGGGGCACGATCAGCGTCCATAGATCATTTCCGGCAGGCCATAGACGAGGTTCGGGAAGTTGTAGACCAATGCCATCGAGATGAATACCATCAGGACGTAAGGCATGACGCCCGCGAAGATCTGTGTGAGCTGGACCTGCGGTGGGGCAATGCCCTTGAGGTAATAGGCGGACATCGCCATCGGAGGCGTGAGAAACGACGTCTGCAGGTTCAGCGCCACCAGAATGCCGAAGAACAGCGGATCAACGTCGAAGATGGAAAGCAGGGGCAGGAAGATCGGCACGAAGATGATGATGATCTCCGACCATTCCAGCGGCCAGCCGAGCAGGAAGATGATCAGCTGCGCAAGGAGCAGGAATTGAAGGGGCGACAGGTCGAGGCTCTGAACGAACTCCGCAATGAGCTTCTCGCCCCCGAGATACGAGAACACCGCCGAAAAGATGTATGATCCCACGAACAGCCAGCAGACCATCGCTGTTGTCCGTACTGTCAGGTAGACGCTTTCGCGCAGGCGCTGGAACGTCATCGCCCGGTAGGCTACGGCCAGAACAATACCGCCGAGTGCGCCCAGTGCTGCTGCCTCGGTCGGGGTGGCGAGACCGAAGAGGATGGAGCCCAGCACGGAGAGGATCAGCAGGGCGAGCGGCAGGAACGAGGTCAGCATCATGAGGCTGAGCCGGCCGATCGGGATATCGGGCACTTCCTCCCTGGTCGGTCTCGGCGCAACCGTCGGCTGCAAAATGGCGCGGCCAACCACATAGAAGATATATAGCCCGACCAGAACAAGCCCGGGCAACATCGCGGCCGCGTAAAGGCGGACGATCGACACGCCTGACGCCGCAGCATAGACGATCAGCATGATCGATGGCGGGATGAGGATGCCGAGCGTACCGCCCGCGCAGATGATCCCGGAGGCGAAACTGACATTGTACCGTGCCTTCAGCATCTGCGGGAAGGCAAGGAGGCCCATCAGCGTCACAACGGCGCCGACGATGCCGGTGGCGGTCGCGAACAATGCGCAGGTGACGAGCGCCGCAATCCCCATCGAACCCGGGAGGCTTCTGGCGGCGATGTTCAGGGTGCCGAAGAGGCGGTCGACGATGTTTGCCCGCTCCACGATGTAGCCCATGAAGAGGAAGAGCGGTACTGCAGTCAGGACCTCGTTCGACATCACCGTGTAGGTCTGGTTCACGAAGAGGTCGAAGATGCGGTTGTTGAGAAAGCCTTCGAACCAGGTGGACCACTGCTCCCAAAGTCCGGCATCTTCCTCCAGACGCTCGTAAGCGCGCCACTGTCGGCCGGGGCTGAAATAGGCATAGTACCCAAAGCCGATGCCCAGCGCCATCAGGGTAAATGCGATCGGAAACCCCAGAAATACCAGGAAGATGAAGATGCCCAGCATCAGCAGCGCAGTTTGAGGATCACTCACTCGGCGTCGCTCCCTGTGGCGGGTCGGACCAAGATGGTCATTTCATGTCGGGATGTTCTTGTGCCGTCCCCGGGACGATTTGCGAGGTTTGCTTCATCATGAGCTCCTCGATCTCCTCGACGTCCTCGGCGGGCGCACGCCAGTGGCCCTCGCGGATGCAGAGGATGCACCGGCACATCTGCGCGACCCCTTGAATTGCAAGCAGGAGACCCGCGGCAACCAGCACGGACTTGAACTGGTAGATCGGCACCCCCGCGGGGCTGTTGACGCTCACCTCGGCGTAGCTCCAGGAGCGGGATGCGTATTTCCATCCCGAGAACACCAGGGCGAGAATGCCGGGGAAGAAGAAGAAGACGTAGAGAACGAGATCAATGCTTGCCTGCACCCTCGGCGGCCAGAGCCTGTAGATGAAGTCGCCGCGCACATGGCCACCGCGCGACAGCGTGTAGGCGCCCCCCATCATGAACAGCGTGCCGTACATGATGAATGACACGTCGAACGACCAGGAGGTCGGCCGGTTGAAGACATAGCGGGCAAGAACCTCGTAGCTCATCGCCAGCGTCATCAGGATGATGAGCCAGCCAAAGACTTTCCCGAACGCAGCAGACAGGCTGTCGGCGAACCTGATGAAACCGGTCATCTATCTTCCGTTCCGTCAAGAACCCGGCGGCGGGGCCGCCGGGGTGCACCGGCAGTCAGAGCAACAGCTTGCCGGGGAAGTAATGCTCGTAGGCAAGCTGGTAGTCCGGTGCATTCATCAGCTCGTAGTAGGTCACGCGCTCTACCCACTGACGCGGGCTGTCCATGACCCGCTTGAAGAACTCGTCACCTTCGAGTTCTGCCACAAGCTGGTCCCACGCCTCGATCTGCGCCTGCAGGATCTCGTCCGAGGTCCGATGGATGGTGACGCCATGATCATTCTGCAATGCCTGCAGATCGCGTGAGTAGTTGTCGAGCGCGGATGCCGTGTTCGAGGTCGATGCCGCCTCCACACCATACCGCAGGATCGCCTGCAGATCAGGCTCCAGGTCGTCCATGAAGTCGCGGTTGAAGATGAACTCGAACGTCTCCGATGCCTGATGGTACGAGGCGAGGTAGTAGTTCTTCGCCACGTCCTGTGCGCCGAAGCGGAGGTCGGATGACGGGTTGTTGAATTCGAACGCGTCGATCACGCCGCGTTCCATCGCCGGGACGATCTCGCCGCCGGGAAGCTGCGCCACGCTCATTCCGAGTGCCTGCATCAGATCGGCGGCAAGACCGACGGTGCGGTACTTGAAGCCCTGCACGTCACTGACCGTCCGGACCTCGTTCTTGAACCACCCGAAAGGCTGCGCCGGCATCGGAAAGGCGAACATTCCATAGACGTTCAGGCCGAGGATGTCCTGGGTAAGCTCGCGATAAAGCTCGTCGCCACCGCCCTTGTAGAACCAGGCCAGCATCGTGTGCGGGTTGCCGCCCCAGACCGGTCCGGTGCCGAAGAAGGAAGCGGCCTTGGACTTGCCGTACCAGTAGGCCGAGACGCTGTGGGCGATGTCGATGACACCATCGCTGACGGCATCCATTACCTGGAACGCACCGACGACCGAGCCTGCAGGCAGCAGGTCGATTTCGAGCCGCCCCCCCGCCATTTCCTGAACGCGGGTGACGTACTCACGGGCGAAGTCCATCCAGATGTCGGAGGCGGGCCATGACGTCTGCATTCGGATCACGAGCGGGCTCTGTGCGAGGACCGCCGGTGCCGCCAGACTCCCCGCTGCTGCAACACCGCCCGCAAGCGCGCCCTTTCGCAGGAACGAACGTCGGGTGACGTCGATCCCATCGTTCCACTTGTCGTTCTTCATTTTCCTCCTCCCTTGGCCTGTGAGTTCTCCGCTCTTGTCAGTTTGTTGGCGGTATCAGGATACACAACAGGACGAATCGTCTGATGATCGCATGCTCCGCGGACAGGAGGTGCCTTTTTTTGCCCGGTGCCTCCCATGCGCTTCATTATGGTTAATTTTCTTGTTCCGGGTACCGAAACAGGCTCCCATGGAGCATGCCGCAACCTGCGGCCTTCCGGCAGCAAGTCAACACCGGCCTCCCCGTCGTGGCGCACTGAACCTTCCTCGGAATCGCGGTGGGCTGCCTCTTCCGACGGTCGGCAGGTGCCGGTGATTTCCGTCTGATCGAGGTCCGGCGCCGGATGGTCCTAAGTCGGAAGGGGAGGGCGGGACAGGTTCCGAAGCAAGCCGGCCGGTTAAGGGGGCTGGCGGGACGCCCGGTCGCTCCTTGGAGTCACAGACGCTGTCCGAGCTCCAGCGGCAAGCTGACCGAACCGATCAGCCAGTCGCAGAGTGGCCCGAACATCCTGATCCGGCTCGTGAGCGGAACGCCATGCCGAATAATGGCCGCAATCCGTCCTGACCGCGCCCTTTACCGACGCACCAATCTGCCCGAATGTTCGCGCCGACAAGGTACTGCCATGCAAGGGCAACACCATGCCCGTCCTTGGATGCGCGCATCCATGTGGACTTCACTGGCGACGAGAATCGAGATTGCGACATTCCGGCGACCCGGGCATTTGCGGAGTCTCGAA
>JAJUJF010000123.1 GCA_029265455.1 Paracoccaceae bacterium
TCCTCGGGCGGGATCGTCCGGTCATCGGTGCACAGGATGTAGCGGCGCGGAAGTGAGGCGGCAGCGGCGCCGATGAGCACGGGGGTCTCCTGCGGGGCGATCGGCTCGGGGGTGAGGCGCGGGAGCGCGTAGGCTACGGCTTCCTCCGGGCAGTCGTGGTAGAAGATGCCGGGCGCGAGATCGGGATCGACGGTGAAGGTGAGCCCGTCCGGCGAGCGGCGGATCGCCGGCAGGAGCGGCTGGCGGCGCGCCCGACGGCGGACGCAGGCAAGGGATTCGCCGCTCCCGACCGCATAGGCGCAGAGATGGACGAGGCTGCGGATGTGACCGGGCGCGCGGTCCGCCGCAGCGGTGATCGCGATGCCGCCCGCGGAGTGGCCGACAAGGATCGCGGGCTCCGGGCCTGCGGCCAGGGCGGCGGCGATCCGCTCCGCATAGAGGTCGAGCGTGACCTCCTCCGGCGGCGTCCGGTCGGCGCCGTGGGCAGGGAGGTCGATCGCCTCCGCGACATGACCACGGGCGGCGAGCGCCGGCACCAGGTCGCGCCAGCACCAGGCACCATGGCAGGAACCGTGGACGAGGAGGAAACGCGCCATGTCAGGCGGGCCTGGCCCGGCGGGCTTGCGCGGTTGCACGCCCTGAGCCAGCATGAACCCCACAGCAAGGGGGGAGGACGGCATGAGCGAGGAGCGCTGTGCCATGCAGGTCCGTGTCACGGGGCTGGTCCAGGGGGTGGCGTTCCGGGCCTGGACACGGCGGGAAGCGGAAGCGATGGGGCTCACCGGCTGGGTGCGCAACGAGGCCGACGGTTCGGTGGCGGTGCTCCTTGCCGGGGAGAAGGCCTCGGTCGACCGGATGCTGCATGCGCTTCGCGACGGCCCCGCCTCGGCGCGGGTCACGGGCATCCACGTCCAGCCGGCGGAACCTCCGACGGAGGCGGGTTTCCGGATCCTGCGCTAGCGGCGCCGGCGGGCCGGGGCGGCGCCGCGGGGCATGGTGTGCGGCCGGCGCGTGCGGGTGATGCGCGGATGCCCGCGGGAACGGGACCGCACCCAGGCTGCGGCCCCCCGGCTCCCGGAACGATGGAGGCAGGGTGACCGGCGGACCGCGCCTGCCGTGCCCGCGCGGCAACAGCCGGTTGATCATGCGCGTGCGGACGAGTTCTTGACCCATTGCAGCACCGCCCGCAGGCGATGAAGCTCGAGCGGCTTGTGCAGGAGGGTCACGTCGGCCGCCTGGGCACGGAGCTTCAGTTCGGCGCTGCGATCGGCGGAGACGAGGACGGCGGGAATGACGCCGTGACGGCTGCGGAGCGCCGCGATCGCGTCGAGTCCGTTCTCGCCATCGTCGAGCACGTAGTCGGCAATGATGACATCGGGCGCCACGCCCACGTCCTCGATCAGCGCCGCCGCATCGGCAAGTCCCTGGGCCTCGAGCGGGCTCGTTCCCCAGTCCTCGAGAACCGAGATCATGCCCGCGCGCACCTCGACGTCGTTCTCGATGACGATGACGATCATGTCGTCGAGCGGCGGCGCCTGGTGACTGTCGGTGGCGCTGTCCTCGGGGCCGGCGACACCGGGAACAACCGGCACGGAAACGCTGAAACAGGTGCCGCGGCCGGGCACCGAGTCGAGGGAGAGAGGATGGCCGAGGAGCGCGCAGGAACGCTCGACGATGGCGAGACCGAGGCCCATGCCCTGCGGCGCGTCTCCCGCAGTGTCGAGGCGGACGAACTCGCGGAAGATGTCGGCCCGCCGCTCGGGCGGAATGCCGGGGCCGGTATCGCAGACCTCGAGACTGAGCCGCTCGCCCCTGCGGCGGACGCCGACCAGCACGCGGCCGCTCGTGGTGTAGCGCAGCGCGTTCACGACGAGGTTCTGGAGGATCCGGCGCAGATAGGCGGGATCGCTCTCGACCCAGAGCGAGGTCGGCATGACGGTGAGGGTGAGCCCCCTCTCGCGGGCGAGGGGCTGGAACTCCTGGTCGATCGACCGCAGGAGTGGCGCGAGCGGCATCGGCGCGATCTCGGCCTTGGCCGAGCCGATGTCCAGGTTGGAGATGTCGAGGAGCGCGCCGAGGATGGTCTCGACGCTTTCGAAGGCGGAATGGATGCGGTCGGCGATGGCGCGCTGGTCGGCGTTCAGCTCGGTATGCATGAGCGAGGACAGGAACAGCTTGGCTGCGTTGAGCGGCTGCAGCAGGTCGTGGCTCGCACCGGCGACGAAGCGCGACTTCGAGGCATTGGCGCGTTCGGCCTCGTCGCGGGCGGCCTCGAGTTCCCGCGTGCGCTCCTGCACCCGCTGTTCGAGCGTCTCGCGCACGCGGTTGAGCGCGGCCATCGCGACACGCTCGGCGGTCATGTCGGTGAAGGAGACGACGAAACCGCCATCGGGCATCGCCCGGGCGCAGACATCGAGCACGGCGCCATCGGCACGGCGAAGCTCGAGCGCGAGCGCGGGACGGCCCTCGGGCGCCGAACCCCAGTCGCGCAGCGCCTCGACGCCTTCCCGCGGCAGGACCCGGCCGCCGCTCTGGATATAGGTGAGGATGGAGGAGAAATCGGTGCCGGTCTGCGTCAGCGAGACCGGGAGCGCGATCAGCTGGCGCAGCCGCTCGTTGATGCCGGCGAGCCGGTGGGAGGCGTCGAAGATCGCCACGCCCTGGGTGATGTGGTCGAGCGTCGCCCGGACGAGACGCGCCTGATCGTCGAGCAGCCGGTCGCGCTCCTCGCGCTCGCGGCGGATCATGTCGGTGACCTCGGTCTGGATGACGGCGGTGCCGTTCGAGGGCGAGCGGTGCTCGCTCACCTGCATCCAGCGGTCGCCCTTGACCTTGACGAGGAAATGGACATGCGAACGGCGGTGGCTGCTGACGCGCTCCCGCGCCCATTGTTCGGGCGTCATGCCGATCGGCGCCTCGAGATAGTCGCTCTCCGCGACGCAGCGGACATAGTCGTTGAAGGTCAGGCCGGGCTCGAGCTTCACGCGCACGTCGGGCATGTCGGCGGCAAAGCGGCTGTTGAAGAGGATGAGCACGTCATCCGGGCCGAAGAGGGCGAAACCCTCCTGCAGGACCTCGAGGGCGTCGTAGAGGTCCTGGCGCGCCTTTTCCGCGTCCTGCCGCGCCACGGTGAGGCGGGCGTTGGCGATGGAGAGCATCTTCAGCGCGTCGTCGAGGTCCTTGGTGCGGGCGCGGACCTGCTCCTCGAGCGCGGCGGCAAGCTGGAAATGCGAATAGCTGGGGCCGAGATGGCTCATCTCCCGCTCGACGCGCGAGATCAGCACCCCGACGATCCGGCGCAGCTTGGCGTTCTCGGCCGCGAGGTCGTCGGCCGGATCGAAGAGAAGCGGCAGGTCGGTGCTCATGTTCCGGGGCTGTCGTCGGCGGGCGGATAGATCGCGACGCCGGTGAAGGTCTGGTTGACGTGGAGCATGTTGAACTGCTCGCCGTAGCTGTTGAAACCGACCACCCGATGGCGCCGCAGCGTCTCCGACATCGGCTTGCGGACTCCGGTCTTCTCGATCTCGAGCCGGCGCAGCACGCATTCGCAGGCGATGATCGCGTCCGGCAGCGGCCCGGGCGAGAGCTCGTCGAGGGAGCGGGCAAGATGGCTCGCGATGTCCTGCCCCCTGGCGAGGGTCAGGACGAGGCCCTCGTCGATCGCGGTGAGGAAACGCAGGTCGCCGTTCTCCTCCACGCGCTGGATCGAGCAGACATGATGGCGGTCGCCGACGCGCACCGCAACCGGATGGGCGGCGAAGATGAAGGGCGAGAGCTGCTCGGATTCGCGCCCCAGCGCGCGGGCATAGGCACGGGCCGCGGGCTCGGCGTTCAGCTCGTGCACGAGACGGTGGACGGGATCGGCGGAGGTGACGACCATCTTCACGTCCGTGGGCACGAGGTGGTCGAAGCGGAACACCTTGATCCGGCAGGGCGTGCGGATGAAGGTCACGACCGCGGTATTCTGCCTGAAACCGCCCTCCGCGAAGATGAAGGTCTCCCCGAACCGCACGCCGTCGGCCGCGGAACCGCCGAAGAGCGGCGTCGTGCCGAGGGCAGGAGCGAGGGCCGCCACCAGCCCGTCCTCGCGCATGCTCACGCCGTCGGCGAGCAGGAAGGCGAATTCGTTGCCCCAGTTCGGACTGTGGTCCGCAAGCGCGCTGCGCCGGCGCAGCGCCTCGGCGACGGTGAAGGACTGGCCGAAATTGTCGAGATCCCGGATCACCATCGGCACGGCGCGGAAATGGCTGAGCGGCAAGCCGATTGCCACCACCGAATTGTCGAGATAGCCGCTGATGCCGATCTCGCCGGCGGTGGTGCAGCCGATCACCGTCTCCTGCGGCAGTCGCTCGCGGACCGCTGCCGCGAGGCGGGTCCGGTCGTAGCGGCAGGCGACGAAGAGCATGACGACCGCGAACGGACCGCTGCCGAGACCGGCCGCGATTTCCGCGATGGCCTGCTCGGGCGTGTCGGCCATGCTTTCCGCCCGGCGAACGATGAGGTCATCGAGCGCGTCCGCCTGGTTCGTGATGTGTTCCGCAATTTGCATCGCGGGACTTTAGTCGTTGTCCTTGCCCTCGCGCAAGATGCCTGCAAAACTTGCCTTGTTGGCAATCAGCACTGCCTGCGTGCGGCTCTGGGCGCCGAGCTTGCGCAGGATGGCGGTGATATGGGCCTTGACCGTGGTCTCGGCGATCGAGAGCTCGTAGGCGATCTGCTTGTTGAGCTTGCCTTCGCAGACGAGATCGAGGATGCGCGCCTGCTGCGGCGTGAGTTCCGCAAGCCGGGCGGCCGGATCGAGGGTGGAGTCCCCCGCGCGCGGCGCCTTGTTCGGCGCGACGTAGCCTTCGGGCGTGTATGTTCCCCCGGCCCAGATCTCCGAGAAGGCGCGGACGAAGACCTCGCGCGGACTGTCCTTGGGGATGAAGCCTGCCGCCCCCGCCTCCATCACCGAGGTGATGATGCGGCTGTCATGCATCGAGGAGACCACGATCACAGGAACGCCGGGCGCGGCCGCCTTGAGCCGCATCAGCCCGTCGAGCCCGGCAACATCGGGGAGGTTGAGGTCGAGGAGGATCGCCTCCGGGGCCTCGCCGCGCCGAAGCTCGGCCAGTCCGTCGGCGAGGCGGCTCGCGGTCGCCATCTTGCGAACCTTGAGTGCGCTCGTCAGCGTCATGGCGAGCGCCTCGCAGAAGAGCGGATGGTCGTCGATGACCATCACGTAACCGACTGTCTGCGAGGAACCGCCGAGCGAGATCACGGCCGATCGCATGCCCGTTCCTTGTCCATTGAGCCTTGGATATAGCAACGGCAACTTGCGCGTGCACCCTCGACCAAAGGCGAAGGATGGGAAAACCCCTGCCGGTGCCCGCATCTTTGTCCTATTTTCCCTTTCAGTGACGCAATTTGACGCCGGGCGTGGGGAGAACCGGCAGGGAGAGTAGTGATGCATGTCCTCGAGAAGCTTCGTGAGCAGGCGCGCCGTGCCGCGGGAGTTGCCGCGGTGGTTGCCGCCTCGGTCCTGCCGGCGGGGGCGCAGGATCTGCCGGTGCTGAGGGTGGCCGCGCAGATGGCGGGTACGGTGAACTGGGAACTGCAGACGATCAGGCATCACGGCCTCGACCGCGAGAACGGCTTCGAGCTCGAGCTGATGGACGTGGCCGGCTCCACCGCCGGGCAGGTGGCCTTCCTCGGCGGCGAGGCCGACGTGATCGTGTCCGACTGGATCTGGGTCGCGCGGCAGCGGGCGGAGGGGCAGGACATCGCCTTCATCCCGTTCTCCGTCGCGGTCGGGGGGGTGATGGTCCCGAAGGACAGCGACGCCGAGACGCTCGAGGATCTGAAGGGCAGGCAGATCGGCATCGCCGGCGGCCCGCTCGACAAGGGCTGGATGATCATGCGCGCCTATGCCGCGCAGCAGGGCTGGGATCTCGCGGCGGAGACCGAGCAGGTCTTCGGCGCGCCGCCGATCATCTATCAGGCAGGCGTCCGGGGCGAGGTCGCGGCGGTGATGAACTTCTGGCATTTCATGGCGAAACAGGAGGCCGCGGGCATGCGCCACCTCATCTCCATCGCCGAAGCCGCCGAGGCGCTCGGCCTCGACCCGCAGACGCCGCTCCTCGGCTATATCGTGAAGGGCGAGACTCTCGCGGAGAAGCCCGAGGCGATCGCGGGCCTTGCCCGGGCGTCGCGGGCGGCGAAGGAGCTCCTGCGCGAGAGCGACGAGGAATGGGAACGGCTGCGGCCGATCATGGGCGCGGAGAACGACGCCGAGTTCGAGGCCCTGCGCGAGGGCTTCCGCGCCGGCATCCCGGAACCGGGAGCCGTCGACGAGGAATCGATCGCCCGGTTCTTCGCGGTGATGGTCGAACTCGGCGGTCCCGACCTCGTCGGCGCGGCGACGGAACTGCCCGAAGGCGTGTTCGCGCCCCTGGACCACTGATGAACCTCTCGCCTGCGGCGGTCCGCCTCCTCTCGATCGCCGGCCTCATCGCCTTCTGGGCGCTGCTCGCGGCGCTCCACGGCAATCCCCGCGTGCTGCCGGGGCCGGCGGACGTCCTGCCGCGGCTCTGGGCCGAGATCCTTTCGGGAGAACTGCCTTTCCATGTCGGCGCGACCCTCGGGCGGGTCGCGGCGGCCTTCGTGGTGGCAATGGCGATCGGGGTGGCGCTCGGCCTCCTGATGGGCCGCAGGCCGGGCGTTGACCGCTGGCTCGATGCCTGGCTCGTGGTGTTCCTGAACATGCCGGCGCTGGTCGTGATCGTCCTCTGCTATCTGTGGATCGGCCTCAACGAGGTGGCGGCGGTCGCGGCGGTGGCGATCAACAAGATCCCGATGGTCACCGCGATGATGCGCGAGGGCGCGCGGGCGCTCGATCCCGCGCTCGACGCCATGGCGCGGGTGTTCCGCATGGGGCCCCGGGCGCGGTTCCGCCATGTGATCCTGCCCCAGCTCGCGCCGCATCTTGCCTCCTCGGCGCGGTCGGGGATCGCGCTGATCTGGAAGATCGTGCTGGTGGTCGAGTTCCTCGGCCGCTCCAGCGGGGTCGGGTTCAAGATCCACATGTTCTTCCAGCTCTTCAACGTGACGATGGTCCTCGCCTATGCCCTTGCCTTCGTCGTGGTCATGCTCCTGATCGAGACCCTGATCATGCAGCCGGTGGAGGCGCGGGCGCGGGCATGGAGGACGGCGTGAGCGCGCTCGAGGTCGAGATCCGGCGCAAGGCCTACGGCGATCATGAGGTCCTGCGCGACCTGCGCTTCACGGTGGCGGCCGGGGAGACCCTCGCCGTGCTCGGGCCCTCGGGCTCCGGGAAATCGACGCTCCTGCGGATCCTCGCCGGGCTGGACGACGATTTCGAGGGGAGCGTGCGCCGCCCGGAGCGGGTCGCCATGGTCTTCCAGGAGCCGACGCTGCTGCCGTGGCGGCGGGCGATCGAGAACCTGACGCTGGTCACCGGCGTCAGCCGGGCGCAGGCGGAGGCGGCACTCGCCGAGGTCGGCCTCGCCGGGCGGGGCACGCTCTACCCGCGCCAGCTTTCGCTCGGACAGCAGCGGCGGCTGGCGCTGGCGCGGGCCTTCGCGACGAGGCCCGAGCTTCTCCTGCTCGACGAGCCCTTCGTCTCGCTCGATGCGCGGCTGGTGGAGGAGATGCTGGCGCTCACCGAGGCGCTGATCACGGCCACGCGGCCGGCGACGGTCTTCGTCACCCATTCCGTTGCCGAGGCCGAGCGCCTAGCGTCCCGCGTGCTGAGGATCGGCGCCTGATGTGGCGGGGAATGTTCCGGCGGCGGCGGTGCGCGGCCGGGCCGCTGCGGCTGCGGCTGCTTTCGGGCGCCGGGCTGATCGCCATGCTCGCCCTCGCGGCGGCGGCGATCGCGGCATGGTCGGGCGGGCGCTCGGCGGTGCTGATCGCGGAGGCGACCGGGGCGCA